>CAIUGU010000261.1 GCA_903898785.1 uncultured Pseudomonadota bacterium
CGATTACCTCAAGAACTCCGCTCCCGAGCGTTACACGCAGATCATCACCCGTCTCGGCCTCCGTCGCTGACCGCTGCTCCGGACCCCTGGATTCGCCGAACGGTGTACTTCAGGGGTTTGCGAGGAGTGTTCGTTTGCGGCGTTCGATCTTGAAGAATTCGGTTTTTATCTCGGACAGCGCTTCGTCAACGATGAGCTGTCCGCCTCTCCCGACTCGAATCCGGCGCCCCTCCACGGGCGCATCGTGAGCCTGAATCCATGAGCAAAGTTACCAAGACATTCCAGTTCGGCAGCCAGCAGGTCACCATCGAAACCGGTGAGTTGGCACGGCAGGCAGACGGGGCCGTTCTCGTCACGATGGGTGAGACCGTGGTGCTCGTCACCGCCGTAGCCCGCAAGGAAGCGGACCCGAAGAAGGACTTCTTCCCCCTCACCGTCAACTACATCGAAAAGACTTACGCAGCGGGCCGCATTCCCGGCGGCTTCTTCAAGCGCGAAGGCCGTCCCACCGAAAAGGAAACGCTGACCTCGCGCCTCATCGACCGCCCGATTCGCCCGCTGTTCCCCGAAGCCTTCCTCAATGAAATCCAGGTCGTCGCGACGGTCGTATCGCTGAACCCGGAAATCGATTCGGACATTCCTTCGATGATCGGTGCGTCTGCCGCGCTCGCGCTGTCAGGCGTACCGTTCCAGGGTCCGATCGCCGCCGCCAAGGTGGGTTACATCGACGGCCAGTACGTGCTGAATCCCACCAATGCCCAGCTCAAGACGTCGCAGCTCGACCTCGTGGTCGCCGGCACGGCAGAAGCGGTCCTGATGGTCGAGTCCGAAGCCAACTGCCTGTCTGAGGAAGTCATGCTGGGCGCAGTGGTGTTCGGTCATGACCAGATGCAGGTTGCGATCAATGCCATCAACGCACTGAAGGCCGAAGCCGGAAAGCCTGCCTGGGACTGGAAGGCCCCCGCCGCAAACGTTGCCCTCGAGCAGGCAGTCAAGCAGCAGGCGGAAGCGGATCTCGCTGCCGCCTATCGCATCATCGAGAAGCAGGCACGCCAGACTCGCGTCGGCGAGATCAAGGCCGCTGCAGTAGCTGCGCTGGCACCCGAGGGCGGTGCGTTCACGGCCGACCAGGTCAAGAAGGAAGTCGGCAACCTCGAATACCACCTCGTTCGCCAGCGCGTTACCGCCGGCGAGCCTCGCATTGACGGCCGCGACCAGAAGACGGTCCGTCCGATCACGATCCGCACCGGCGTGTTGCCTCGTACCCACGGTTCGGCGCTGTTCACCCGCGGTGAAACGCAGGCGCTGGTCGTCACGACGCTCGGCACCGGCCGCGATGCGCAGATCATCGATGCGCTGTCCGGTGAACGCAAAGAGCCGTTCATGCTCCACTACAACTTCCCTCCGTTCAGCGTCGGCGAGACCGGCATGATGGGTTCGCCCAAGCGCCGCGAAATCGGCCATGGCAACCTGGCTCGCCGTGGCATTGCCGCCGTGATGCCTGACATGACCGCGTTCCCGTACGTGCTGCGTGTCGTCTCGGAAATCCTCGAGTCGAACGGCTCGAGCTCGATGGCCAGCGTCTGCGGCACCAGCCTCGCGCTGATGGATGCAGGCGTACCGATCAAGGCGGCTGTCGCCGGCGTCGCGATGGGCCTCGTGAAGGAAGGCGACAAGTTCGCCGTGCTCACGGACATCCTGGGCGACGAGGACCACCTCGGCGACATGGACTTCAAGGTGGCCGGCACGCGCACGGGCGTCACCGCGCTGCAGATGGACATCAAGATCAACGGCATCACCAAGGAAATCATGCAGCAGGCGCTGGCGCAGGCCCGCGACGGCCGGCTGCACATCCTGGGCGAGATGGACAAGGTCCTCTCGAAGCCGCGCGAGAACATGTCCGAATGGGCGCCGACGATCATCACGATGAAGATCGATCCGGAGAAGATCCGCGAAGTGATCGGCAAGGGCGGTGCGGTCATCCGCGCCATCACCGAAGAGACCGGTACGTCCATCGACATCGACAACGACGGTACGGTCAAGATCGCGTCGGTCGACGGCAAGGCAGGCCGCGAGGCGAAGCGTCGCATCGACCTGATCACGGCGGAAGTCGAGGTCGGCAGCATCTACGAAGGCCGCGTGGCCCGCCTGATGGACTTCGGCGCGTTCGTCACGATCCTGCCGGGCAAGGACGGCCTCGTGCACATCTCGCAGATTTCCGAAGAACGCGTCGAGCGCGTGTCGGACAAGTTGAAGGAAGGCGACGTGATCCGCGTGAAGGTGCTGGAAGTGGACCGTCAGGGCCGCATCCGCCTCAGCATGCGCGACGTACGCGCCGAGTAAGGCTGTCCTTCGCATCGAGGCAGCCAGACTGCCAAAAGGAAAAAGGCCGGGTTTCCCGGCCTTTTTTTATGGATCCTCGTTGCCCGCCAACGCGACGCGCCGCGGGAATGGCGTGGCTAGCTGGAGCTGCCCGGCTCGCGTGGCGTGTCGGATGTCGGCTCGCTTTCTTCAGCAGGACGAACCGTGCCGGTGAAGCTGCGCAGGATGTCTTCCTGGATCGAGCGCCACCTGGCGTAGTTCTGCTGCGTGAGGTTGGCCACCGCGGACAACGGATCGAGTACCGGGCTGGTCTTGATGCGATCGCGCATCTGCTGCTGCTGGCTCAGGAACAGTTTCATGCTCTGGTCGAGATAACTGCCGACGACGCTCTGCATCGTGCCGCCATATGACCTGATGCATTGCGACAGGAAATCCTGGCTCATGAGCGGATCGGCCGTGTGTTCCTGCTCTGCAATGACCTGCAGCAGGATCGAGCGTGTGATGTCTTCCTGCGTCTTCTTGTCGATGACGACGAAGTCCACCTTGTCCATCACCAGGCGCCGGACATCGACCAGCGTGATGTAGCGGCTCTCGACGGTGTCATACAGCCGTCGATTCGGATACTTCTTGATGACCCTAGGTTCGCTGATCTTGGACTCGCTCATTGGCGCTCCGTTATTTGTAGGACCCCCGGACCAGCGCTGAAGGCCGCTGTAGCCCGATACTAATCCATTAATGATGCAATGCCCAATAGGGGAGACGTGCGTATAAGAGGTTCATTTTGAGGGGGTTGCGGCAATGAGGTCCGGCACTCCCTGAAATGGAAGGACGACAGGCCGCGTTATGACCAATCGACCCGACGCCGGCCTCGCTCAGGTCGGGCCGGCGGGGGCCACCCCGCGGGTTTGGCCGCGAAGCCGGGACAGGTCCCAGTGGCCGAATGCCCAGGTCCAGACATCGGCCAAGGGGGCGGTTGCGAGGAAGTCGGGGGGCGACTGCTTCAGGAAATCGAGCGCCTCCCACAGGAGGGCGCTTGCCCGCGACGGGTCGACCGGCACGGATTGAGCGGATTTCGACAGCTTGGCGCCCGCCGCATCCACGGCCAGAGGGAGGTGGGCATACCGGGGGACGGGGAGGCCCAGGGCGCGCTGCAGCAAGATCTGCCGCGGGGTGTTGTCGAGCAAGTCGGCCCCGCGGACCACGTGCGTGATGCCAAGGGCAGCATCGTCCAGGACGACAGCCAGCTGGTAGGCGACATAGCCGTCCCGCCGCCGCACCACGAAATCACCCACCTCGGCGGCAACGTCCTGGCTGACTTCGCCCAGCAGGTCGTCGACGAAGCGCACCGAGCCAGGGGGGACGCGAAACCGGGTTGCCAGCGCCCGCTCGGGATGGCGCGGACCCGACCTGCAAGTCCCCGGGTAACGCATGTCGTCGCCGGTCGAGGGGACGCCCTGCAGGCGTGCCTCGATCTCCGTGCGGCTGCACGAGCATGCATAGACGAGACCGGCGCTTGCGAGCCGATCCAGAGCCGTAAGGTAGGCTGCAGTCCGGTCGCTCTGGTAGACGATGGGGCCGTCCCACTCGAAGCCGAGTGCGGCCAGCGCGCGGATAATGAGGTCGGCTGCTCCCGGTACTTCACGGGTGCGATCGACATTCTCGATGCGGAGGGACCAGGTCCCACGGTGGACACGGGCTTCGAGGTAACTGCCCACCGCAGCGATCAGCGAACCGAAATGCAGCGGCCCGGTGGGCGAGGGGGCAAACCGCCCCCGATAGGGCTCCGCGTCAGCGGTAGCGATCGTCCCGGTCCCCGTACTGCTTTTCGCGGCGCTCACGACGTTCCTGGGCTTCCACCGAGAGCGTTGCGACCGGGCGGGCTTCGAGTCGCTTGACGCCGATCTCCTCGCCGGTCTCGTTGCAATAGCCGTAGCTGCCGTCCTCGATGCGCTTCAGGGCTTCATCGATCTTGCGGATGAGCTTGCGCTCGCGATCACGGGTGCGCAGCTCCAGGCTGAATTCCGATTCCTGCGTGGCGCGGTCGTTCGGATCGGGGAAATTGGCCGCCTCGTCCTTCATGTGGTGGACGGTGCGATCGACTTCTTCCATGAGGTCCCGCTTCCAGTTGGAGAGGATCTGGCGGAAGTGGTCGAGCTGTTCCTTGCCCATGTACTGCTCGCCGCGCTTGGCGACGTAGGGCCGTACATTGCGGGGACCGGCCAGCAGGTTGGCGCCGGGTTCCTGGTAATCGGGATCGTCGGGATCGAGGACAGGGGCGGGAGCCGGCTTCGGCCGAGTGCTCCGCTCGGCCACTGCGGTGACGTAAGTCGGGGCCTTCGGCGAGGCCTTGTCCGCCGGGGCTGCTTTTGCGGTCGCCTTTGCAGCGGGCGCGGGCGTCGCAGCCTTTGTTTCTTTCGCCTTGGGCGCGGGCGCTACGGCCTTCGCCTTAGGTGCCGGGGCAGGTGCTGCAGCCTTGGGCTTGGCCTTAGCCTTGGCCGGGGCCTTCGTCGCAGTCGTCTTCGGGGCAGTCGTCTTGGAAGGGGCCGCCTTGGGGGCGGCAGCAGCTGCCTTGGGCGCAGCAGGAGACTTTTTCACCACAGGCTTTTCGCTCGCACGCTTCTCGGCCACGCGCGCAGGAGAAGGCTTCGGCTTCGCCGCCTTCTTTGCAGGTGTGACCTTCCTGACCACAGTCTTAGCAGGCTTACTGGCTTTCTTCGACTTCGCCGCAGGTTTCTTCGCGGGCATCCTAGTCTCCGGTGCCGATCGACCCAGATTTAATGAACGCGGGATTATACAGACGACTCGCGTGCCGTACAGCCCGTTGTTGGACCTAAAAATCAGGGGGTTTTCCGGTTCGATCCCGGCCCCGAGGCGGCCGGGTCCCGCCCCGGAATCGGGGCCCAAAATGACTCCTCAGGTAGCGATTCTTTCCCTTACACTACCGCGCTAAATTCGGGCCCCAGGGGCCTCCTGCCTGCCGCGGAATCGAGATGCGCCTCCACAAGATCAAACTGGCCGGATTCAAGTCGTTCGTCGATCCGACCGCCGTCAACTTCCCGAGCAATCTGGTCGGCGTCGTCGGCCCGAACGGGTGCGGCAAGTCGAACATCATCGACGCGGTCCGCTGGGTGATGGGCGAGATCTCCGCCAAGCACCTGCGTGGCGACTCGATGGCGGACGTGGTCTTCAACGGTTCGAGCTCCCGCAAGCCGGTCGGGACGGCTTCGGTGGAGCTCGTGTTCGACAACAGCGATGGCCAGCTGGCCGGCCAGTACGCGGGCTTCGCGGAAGTCTCCCTGAAGCGCGTCGTGTCGCGCGACGGGACGTCGGCGTACTTCCTGAACGGCGCCCGTTGCCGCCGCAAGGACATCACGCAACTGTTCCTCGGCACCGGACTCGGTTCGCGCAGCTACGCGATCATCGAGCAGGGCATGATTTCCCGGGTCATCGACGCCAAGCCCGAGGAGCTGCGCGGCTTCATCGAGGAGGCGGCCGGCATCTCCAAGTACAAGGAGCGCAGGCGCGAGACCGAGAACCGCATTTCGCACACGAAGGAAAACCTCGAGCGCCTCAACGACCTGCGCGATGAGGTCGAGAAGCAGCTGCGACACCTGCAACGGCAGGCGGCCACGGCGCGTCGCTACCAGACTCTGAAGCAGGAAGAGCGGAAGCTCGGCGCCGAACTGCTCGCGCTGCGCCTCAAGGACATCGAAGCGGATGCGGCCACCAAGGGCCTGCTCCTCGGCGAACGTGAAACAGGACTCCAGGGCGCAATTGCGGAGCTGCGCTCGGTCGAGTCTGCCATCGAGACTGCGAGGGAGACGTTCACCGAGAGGTCGGATGAACTGAACGTCGTGCAGGGACGTTATTACCAGGCCGGTGCGGAAATCGCCCGCGTGGAGCAGGCGATCCAGCATGCGCGCGAACTGCGCCAGCGGCAGAGCCAGGACCTCGCCGATGCCGAACGGGGTTTCACGGAAGTGAACCTGCACCTCGAGCGCGACCAGGCCCAGATCAGCGATCTGCAAGTGGAACTCGAGCGCCTCGGGCCGGAGCTCGAGATTGCCCGCGAGCGCGACCAGTCGTCTGCCGAAGCGCTCGCCCAGGCAGAGGAAGCCATGCAGACCTGGCAGGAAGGCTGGGAAGACTTCAATCGCGAGGCCCGTTCGGCCAGCGAGCGTTCGCAGGTGGATCGTGCGCGCATCGAGCAGTTCGATCACCAGCTCACTCGCCTCGTCGCGCAACAACAGCGCCTCGCGAATGAGCTCGACGTGCTGGCCGGTGCGGACGTCCAGGAGAAGATTGCCACCTTCGCCGAGCAGGAGGCGGAAGCCGGTCGGGCGGGCGAAGAAGCAGCAGTCAGGCTTGCAGCCGTCGTCGGCGAACTGCAGCAATTGCGGGAACGCGAGCGCGAGTTCCAGTCGCTCGCCGACGCCAGCCGTCGTGACGCACAGCAGTCGCAGGGACGCCTCGTGTCGCTCGAAGCGCTGCAGCAGGCAGCCCTCGGCCGCGTACAGGGCAAGGTCACCGAATGGCTCGCGGCGAATTCGTTGCAGGGGCGTCCGCGCCTTGCCCAGCAACTCAATGTCGACGCGGGCTGGGAGCGTGCCGTGGAAACGGTCCTCGGCTCGTACCTGGAAGCGGTGTGCGTCGACGGGATCGATTCCGTCGCGGGACTGCTCGGCAGCCTCAATGTCGGGGCGGTGACGTTCTTCTCGTCATCGGACGCTGCCGGTGGCGGCACGGGCTCTGCGGACCTGCTTGCGCGACGCGTGCGCGGTCCTGCCGGCATGGAGTCGCTGCTTGCCGGCATCAGCGCCGTCGATTCGTTGTCCGAAGCGCTTGCCCGGCGTTCGCGCCTCGCAGTGAACGAGTCGGTGATTACTCGCGACGGCATCTGGATCGGGCGGGACTGGCTCAGGGTCAGCCGCGACCAGGATGTGCACGCCGGCGTCATCGGCCGCGAGCAGGAGATGCGCACGCTGCGCGAGCAGGTATCGACCGCCGAGACGCGTCGGGCCAACGCGGATGAACAGCTCGCCGATGCGCGCGAGCGCCTCGAGGACCTCGCGCACCAGCGGGACGAGCTGCAGGCCGAGGTCAACCGGCTGCATCGTCGCTTCAGCGATTCCACGGCGCAGTTGCAGGCACTGCGGGCGCAGGCGGAACAGGCAGCGCGCCGCGTCGACAAGGTCAAGGCCGAAAGCGACGACGTCAACAACGAGATCGCGCGCGTCGAGGCCGAAGTGGCCAGTGCCCGCGAGCGCCTCGAAAGCAGCATGGAGGAGATGGCGGAGCTCGAAGGCCGTCGCGGCACGCTCGAAAGCCAGCGCGAACACCTGCGACAGAGCTTGTCGCTGGCGCGTACGCAGGCACAGACGGATCGCGCGGCCGCCCAGGACATCGCCATTCGCTCCGAGTCGCGCCGGTCGGCACTCGCCTCGGTCAGCGCAGGTCTCGAGCGCATGCGCTCGCAGTCGACCCAGCTGCAGGCCCGTCGCGAGGATCTCACACGGCAGATCGCGGCCGGCGAAGCGCCGCTTGCGCAATTGACTGCCGATCTCGAGGAGAAACTGGATCGGCGTGTGGCCCTCGAGCGCGAACTGACCGCAGCGCGCGAGGCACTGGAATCGGCTGAGGCGGGCATGCACGAGATCAACCAGCGCCGTCTCGCTGCGGAGGGCGCAGTCGATGACGCGCGCCAACTGCTCGAAGCGATCCGCATGGCGGCCCAGGAGCTGAAGGTGCGGCGCGAGTCCCTGCTGGAACTGTTCAGGGCAACGCAGTTCGAGCTCGATGCGGTCATGGCGGAGATCGCGCCGGAGACCACCATCGCCTCGCTTGAACAGGCAGTCGCCGAGGTGAGCGGCAAGATCGAACGGCTGGGTCAGGTGAACCTGGCCGCGATCGACGAGTTCAAGGAACAGTCTGAGCGCAAGGAATACCTTGATCGCCAGTTCGCGGACCTTACCGACGCCCTCGAAACACTGGAGACTGCCATCCGCAAGATCGACCGGGAAACCCGGTCGCGTTTCCAGGACACATTCGACCGCGTGAACGCCGGCCTCAAGGACCGTTTCCCGCGGCTCTTCGGTGGCGGCCATGCCTACCTCGAGCTCACGGGCGAAGACGTCCTGAATGCCGGCGTGTCGATCATGGCGCGCCCGCCCGGAAAGCGGAACAGCACGATCAACCAGCTGTCGGGCGGCGAGAAGGCATTGA
Organism: uncultured Pseudomonadota bacterium; assembly: GCA_903898785.1. Lineage (GTDB taxonomy): Bacteria > Pseudomonadota > Gammaproteobacteria > Steroidobacterales > Steroidobacteraceae > CAIUGU01. The sequence continues at coordinate 8,545 of CAIUGU010000261.1, forward strand.
CCGCCGTGGCACTGGTCTTCTCGATCTTCGAGCTGAACCCGGCGCCGTTCTGCCTGCTGGACGAAGTGGACGCGCCGCTCGACGACAACAACGTCGGCCGGTTCTGCGAGACCGTCAAGGAGATGTCGTCGCGCGTGCAGTTCATCTTCATCACGCACAACAAGACGACGATGGAGATGGCCTCCCAGTTGCTCGGTGTCACGATGCACGAGCCCGGCGTGTCGCGCCTCGTCGCCGTCGACGTCGATGAAGCCGTGCGCATGGCCGCGATGTAAGCCACATGAGCGAGTTGCGCTGGATTCTTCTCGGGTGTGGAGTGCTCCTGCTGGGGGGCATCTTCCTCTGGGGGCGCCGCAGCCGCGGCCAGGCGGCCCACTCGAGCGACCCCGCTCCGCAGGTTCGCAGGGAGCTGGTGCCCCAACACGGGAGTGCGGCCACGCCCGATGATGCCGCAACGGAGCATGAAGCGGCGGCGCCCGTCGCAAATCGATGGGGCGAGGGGGAGTGGACCGATACGGTCGCAGACCTCCCGGAGATCCGCATGGACAGCGGCCAGTCGTTCGACAGCCCGATGGTCGAGACGACCGCCGATGAGGACGAACTCCTGCTGCCGATCGACGATGGAGTCGCGACCGAGCCCAACCTCGACGATCCGCTGGCTGTCAGGCACGCCACGCGCGAGGCCCCGCCGGCCAGGCCGGCGACTGCCCCTGCCAGGGAGGCCGTCAGGACTGCGCCCAAGGCCACCGACAAGCGCAAGATCATTGCACTCAGGCTGTCTGCGGTTGCGCCTGACCGGTACCCGGGCGCCCAGCTGCGGACGGCGCTGGAGAGCCTTGGGCTGCGTCACGGTCGCTACGGCATCTTCCACCGCCTCGACGCCAATGGCACGAGCATCGTGAGCGTCGCGAGCATGGTCGAGCCCGGCGCGTTCGACCTGGCCACGATGGCCGATGCGCCGTTTGCGGGGATCACGCTGTTCGCCATGTTGCCCGGACCCTTGCCGGGCCAGGCGATGTGCGACCAGATCTTCGACTGTGCGCGGCAGCTCGAGGCGATCCTTGGCGGCGCATTGCATGACGAACGCGGTGCGCCGTTGACCGACGAGCGCATCGCGGCGATTCGCGACGAAGTGCTGGATTTCGAGCACCTGCTCGGCACCGGCGCGCAGCACGCCTGACCCACCGGGTACCACGAGGACCCATGCGTGTCCCGGCGGAAATCGACGCGCGTGCCAGGGACCTTCGCGCGGAGATCGAGCACCACAACTATCGTTACTACGTCCTCGACGACCCCGAAGTTGCGGACGCCGAGTACGATCGTTTGCTCAGGGAGCTGCAGGTCCTGGAGCAGCAGTACCCGGACCTGGTCACGCCCGACTCGCCAACCCAGCGTGTCGGCGCCGCGCCGGTGGCTGAGTTCGGCGAGGTGCGGCATGACGTGCCGATGCTGTCGCTGGACAATGCGTTTACGGTAGAAGACCTGACCGCGTTCGACGCCCGTGTCCGTGATCGTCTCGAGAGTCCGGCGGACGTCGAGTACTACGCCGAGCCCAAGCTCGATGGCCTCGCGATCAACCTGCGCTACGTCGACGGCCTGCTGGTCCAGGCCGCAACCCGCGGGGACGGTTCCACGGGCGAAGACGTCACGCACAACGTTCGCACCATCCACGCCATTCCGCTCAGGCTCGCCGCTGGTGCGCCGCCGGTCCTCGATGTGCGTGGCGAAGTCTTCATGCCCTCGAAGGGCTTCAAGGCAATGAACGCGCGTGCGCTCGAGCGCGGCGAAAAGGTCTTTGCCAATCCCAGGAATGCCGCCGCCGGCAGCCTGCGGCAGCTCGATCCGCGGATCACCGCTTCTCGCCCCCTCGACATGTTCTGTTACGGCTGGGGTGCCATCGAGGGCTGGACGCTGCCGGAACGGCACAGCGACGTGATTGCGCAGCTGCGCGAATGGGGGCTCAAGGTGTCGCCGGAAGCGCGCGTCGTCAGCGGCGTCGAGGGTTGCTTCAAGTACTACACGGAGATCGGCGCGCGCCGTGCGGCACTGCCATACGAGATCGATGGCGTGGTCTACAAGGTCAATCCCCTGAGGGCCCAGCGCGAACTCGGTTTCGTGTCGAGAGCGCCCCGCTGGGCCGTCGCACACAAGTTTCCAGCCCATGAGGAGACCACGATCGTGCGGGACGTCGAGTTCCAGGTCGGGCGCACCGGTGCGCTGACCCCCGTCGCGCGCCTGGAACCGGTTGTCGTCAGCGGCGTGACCGTCAGTAACGCCACGTTGCACAACATGGACGAGCTCGAGCGAAAGGACGTTCGCATCGGCGATCGCGTCATCGTGCGTCGTGCGGGAGACGTCATCCCCGAGATCGTCAAGGTGATCGTCGAACGGCGGCCCGACGACGCGAAGGTCGTGCGATTGCCTGTTCACTGTCCCGTCTGTGGCTCCGATGTGGAACGCGTGGAAGGCGAGGCGGTTGCCCGGTGCACGGGCGGCCTCGTCTGTGCGGCCCAGCGCAAGGAATCGCTGCTGCACTTTGCATCCCGGCGCGCCATGGACATCGAGGGGCTGGGTTCGAAGCTCGTGGACCAGCTGGTTGACCAGGCCCTGGTGCAAAGCCCGGCGGATCTGTACTCACTGCAACTGCTGCAACTGGCCGGCCTCGATCGCATGGCCGAAAAGTCCGCACAGAATGTCATCGACGCACTTGAGCGCAGCAAGTCCACGACGCTGGCCCGGTTCCTATTTGCGCTCGGCATTCGGGATGTCGGCGAGGCGACTGCCGCTGCGCTGGCGCTGCACTTCGGCTCGCTGGAGCGCATCCTGGCGGCATCCCCTGACGAGATCCAGCAGGTCCCCGATGTCGGACCCGTCGTCGCCGCTCACGTCCATGCCTTCTTCAGCGAGCCACGCAACCGCGAAGTGGTGTCCGCCTTGCTTTCCCGGGGTGTTCAGTGGCCCGAACAAGCGCCGAAGTCGGCCCCGACGGAAGGCCCGCTTACGGGCAAGACCTTCGTGATTACAGGCACGCTGTCTGCCATGTCGCGTGACGACGCACGCGATCGCATCGTCGCGCTTGGCGGCAAGGTCGCGGGCAGTGTCTCCAGGAAGACGTCTTTCGTGGTTGTCGGCGCCGACCCCGGCTCCAAGGCACAGAAGGCGGCCGAGCTGGGCGTGCCCGTTCTGGATGAAGACGCATTCCTGGGCGTGCTGGCAGCGCACTAGACTGTTGCTCCGCAAGTAAGCCGATTCCTACGGGCGACAGGGGCCCGAGGCGGGTGAGCACGCAGCGGCCGAGGGAGGACGATGTCCCTATTGCAAAGCAGGAAGGAGAAGGGACATGACCGTCGCCACCAAGCCTCTCGGGTTCTCGCTGGAAGCACTGGAACCCGCAATGTCGGCACGGACGCTGGCCACTCACTACGGCAAGCACTATGCGGGGTATGTGGATTCGCTGAACCGGTTGGTGAAACTCACCGAATTCGAGCACATGCCGCTTGAGGACATCATCCGGCATTCGAATGGCAAGCCCGACCAGTCTCGCCAGACCATTTTCAACGCGGCCGCGCAGACGTGGAACCACGAATTCTTCTGGGACTGCCTGGCACCCAATGGTGGCGGGGTGCCGCCAGAGCCGCTGCGCAAGCAGCTCGAGCGATCATTCGGCTCGCTCGCCGCCTTCAGGACGCAGTTCATCGAGGCGGGGATGAAGCAGTTCGGCAGCGGCTGGCTGTGGCTGTTGGCCAAGGACGACGAGCTGCAGATCGTCACCACAAGCAACGCTCACATTCCGTCGCCGGCGACCTGCGTGCCACTGCTGGTGTGCGACCTCTGGGAACACGCCTACTACCTGGACTTCCAGAGCGATCGTGCCGGCTTCCTCGGTGGGTTCATCGACAGGCTCGTCAACTGGCGGTTCGTTGCCGAGCGCATTAATGCCGGCAACGCCCGCCTCGCCGCCTGACCCTCACTCCCCGCACCTTTTCAATGGGCGAGGGGGTCGGGTCGCACCTGGAAGTGCACCACCAGCGGCTTTGATCCCTTGCCCGTCTCGTGATGGGCAGGTGTGCGATTGCCGCTCGTCGTCCACAGGCCACGGCCTTTCCAGCCGGCTGCCGGATTGTCTATGCGGCCATCGAGACCCTTGGCATAGAAGCCCAGCGGATAGGCCACCCGCATCGTGATGAACTTGCCGTTGACCAGCGCGTGCAGCCCATCGCTCAGGTTGCCTGTGGCTACCGGAACGTTGGCGCCGAGTCCTGACGTGTTGTGCTGATCAACCCACGTGTAATAGCTCGACTCGGCGCTGAAGCCGGGCAGGTTGCTGAAGCCGGGGCCGGGCAACGGATGGAAGGTCCAGCCTTCCGGGCAATGATCGCCGGTGGCCTCGGGACCGTTGAGCGGACCCTTGCACTTGCGCCGGTCGAACTCGCCGAGATGCCCGCTCCCCAGGGACACCCACACGACCCCATTGCGATCGATGTCCGCGCCGCGAACGCCAAAGCCGGGCAGGGGAACATTGTAGATCTCTGCCATCGCAGTGGCGGGCGGATTCGCACCGGGTGCCAGCCTCACGAGGGAACCGGGATAAGTGAAGGCCGATCCCCAGACGGAACCGTCCACCGGGTTGGGCATTACCGCATAGAAGCCAGCGTTGATCCGCTTGTCGAGCTTGGGATTCACCAGCGCGTCGGGCTCGACATAGGCATCGCGCTTGCCGTTACCATTGGTATCCAGCACCAGTGCGGTCCAGCCGATCGCCTGCTCTGCATTGCCGGTTTCGTCGAAGAGCCTGGTATTGACCCATCCCACAACCGGCCCGCCGCCGCTGGTCCATAGGGTGTGGTTGTCATCCTCGGCGAACTGCAGGTGGTGCGTGCTGAAGCAGGTGTCCACGAACGTGTACTTGCCGGTCTGCGGGTCGTACACCGACAGCTGGCGTCCTGAGCTCTCCGTCGGAAACAGCATCGCCGACGGGTGGCTGGAGCCCTTACGGCAGAACGAGGGATTGGACTCGTCACGGATCCTGGCCGTGTACCACACGCGGCCCTTGTGATCGATCATCGGATTGTGCGCGTTGGCCTTGCTGTCCCAGATCACCTCGTCGCCCCAATAGGCCGAAGGCTGCTGCACGGGATTACGGCTCTCGCTGGGCGTATCGGTGTCACGGACAGGCGCGTTGAACACGGTGGCTACATTCTTGACGGGATCGAGGATCGGAAACTCGTCGGTGCTCAGCTCTGGCGCGCCATACAGCCGCCCGTAGGCATTGAGCGTCGGGTTGCGACGGTCCGTCGAAATCAGGTCGTGCATGTACGCCTTCTCGTCAGACCAGTCCCACACGGTGGTGACGATGTTGCGTTCGATGCCCTGTGGGCGGGCAGGGGTCGTAGCAGGCAGTTCACCTGCTGCGATCCGATCGGTCCAGTCCGCCAGATACTTGATGGGAACGGTGCCAAGCTGGCCCGCCACCGAGCGGATCATCTGCGGACCGGCCTGCCCCGACTGCAACCGGCGCAGCCAGGCTTCTTCGGAGCTTGCAAATTCCCCCAACTGCTTCGGAATCGTCCGGGTAGCGAGATTGCCGAGCTGGTGGCAACCGACGCACGACCCGTTCTTGATGGTGGTCAGGTACTGGTTGAGACCGCCTGGCACGATGCCAGCCAGTTCGCCGGCCTCCGGGACCTTCATCATCGCGTACCAGTGGATTGCCGGATAGACGAGCGCCGCAGTGGCAGCGTCAGGCGCCACCGTGGCGGTGAGATTGACCTGTTGACCCGGTTGGGCTGGCGTCTTGTCTGAATCCTTGAGGCCGTAGCCGCGGACCCAGACGCGATAGTTGGCGGCCGGCAGATCCGGAATCACATACCGGCCGGCATCGTCGGTCACAACGCTGCGCATATAGAGCGTTTCGAAGTCGCTGGTTTCCGCGATGACCCAGACACCGGCCTCGGGACCGTTCGCGCTGGTGACGACACCGGCGACATCGTCGGCATCGATCGGAATCGGCGGTGCCTGCTTGGCACAACTCGCGAGCGTCGCGGCGACGGCAACGGCCAGCAACGAACCGAAGGGTGAAGTGGAATTCATGCGACCAGCTCCAGGTGTTGTCATTGTGGTTTCCCGAGAAGCGCGACGATGAACGGTGGAGTCTGCTCCAAGGGAAGCCGTCGATCCAGATTGCAATCAAGGCTGGCCCGCCGTTTGATCCGCGCCTTACTCCATAATTGACCATAATATACCTTATGCGAAGTACGAGACTTGGCGCCACCCAAGCCCTTGATCGGTCCTGTCGCTGGTTCGCTCCCATCCCAGGCGGCGCTCCCCGCTTGCACGTTGCCGATCCGGGCGATCGCAGTTACAAAGGTGCACCAATGAATTCACGCCCCTCGGGGCAACCTGTCGGGGGTATCGGTTGATGAATCCAGGCAACGACGTTCCGCTGAACACGAACCAGATGACGATCAATACCGCGGGGCTGCTGCTGCTCTTCGGGTTTGCCTGCTTCACGTTGGCGACATGGCTGGTCCAGCAGTTCTTGCCGGGCAAGGTTCGCATCGGTAGCGCCGTGCTTGGTGCGTGCTATCTGCTTGGCGTGGGCGCACTGCTGGCCCACATGGCGACCCAGGGACTGAAGTTCGGGCGACACCTCACGTATCGCAGTGCCATTCGCAAGGATGCGTCACCGCTGCGGTTCTGGTTGCTCACCGTGGTGATGGGAGGTGCCGGCGTGACATTGCTGGGAGCGGGCGCGTTCGCGTTGATCAGGACCTTCCTGATCGCTTGATAATTGAACTCTAACTTATTGAATTAACTATTTTTCGTAGACCCTCTCCCGGGCCAGAAATCGGGGTTCACACGCCGCAATGACAACGCCCGCGTGACGCTTACGAGCGTTGCGATCCATGATTCATCTTGTATAGAGCGCTCATGTCGACAGAGTGCCGTCCGCTTGCAGGGTTCCGAGAGGTCAGGAAAATCTCGGTTGCGTTCTGAATCCGCCGGAGTATATTCTGGAGCTATACGCTTGAGAGCGCGCAGAAAAACGGCTCCAGCGAACTTAAAGTAAGTTCTTAAGATATGCTCGCCGCTGCTCATCCGGCCTGTTCAGCAAACGCCGGATCCGGAGCGGACTGTGCTACGAGGTTGGTCATGAGCAGCACGTGGGAAACATTCTTTTCGGCAACGGTGATCCTCGCCTCTGCCGGCCCGATCAAGCAGCGCCTTACGGAGGCCTACGCGTATCACCTTGCCAAGGTCACTGAAAGCGACCTTCCGAAGGAAGTGCGCGACGACTACGTGGAGCTTGAGCGTTCGCTTTCTGCCGTGCGACCGATGCGCGGTGAAACGGCGGTGCAAGCAACCGTGAGGAAGATGTCGGACATAGAAGCGGGCCAGCATGCAGCGCGCATCGTCACGCTGTTCGGCACGATCACGCGGATACAATCCCAGCAGCGCGTACCGATGCTCCGTGCGGTGGCCTCGGGCGAGGACTGAAGACGCGGGGCGTGGCTTCGCCCTGTCAATCCAGCTTGAATTCGATCGTATCCCAGCGCTTCGTATCCTCGTGACGCGCTGTGCGCCGGATGGCATCGCACAGCAGGCGCTCGTCCCAGCCGACGATTTCATCCGCCAGCGCCTCGAGCTGCACGGGCAGCTTCTCCTTCACGCCGAAAGTCTCCATCACGATGACCGGCTTGTTGAGTCCCTTCGCGCAGTTGAGTTCCCAGTTGATCCAGTCACGCTGCCGCGTGAAAGCCGTGGACAGGATGATGACCGTCTCGGCGAGGCCGATCTGGCGGCGCAACTCTTCCTTCATGGCCGCCTCGTTCTGCAGGCGCTGGGTGGGGTCGCTGCAGTTCAGGTAGTAGAAGTTGTGCGAGCTCTCGAGGTACTCGAACACACGCAGGTAGTCGTCAGTCTCCTCGAAGACGTGGCACACGAACAAACGCACCGGATTCGTCTGAGAAATGCTGGCCACCCACTCGACTCCTAAAGCTTCCGACCCGAACACCTTGCAGTCTTCCCTGCGTCCGGGCACCAGTCTACGCAACAATCCACGGTTTCGCCCCTGCCCGGCTGCCGCTAGAATGCCGCGCTGCGATCTTCGCCCGGCAACGTCATAATCCCCCAATGCGCTTCGTCCTTTACAACATCCGGTACGCCACGGGGACCGGGCCGGCGTTCCACCTCCCCGTCCCGGGTGCGGGTTACCTGCGAACCAACCGCCGGGTGCTGGAAGGCATCACACAGTTCATCAAGGGGTTGGAGCCGGACATCGTCGGACTCGTCGAGGTGGACACCGGCTCGATCCGGTCGGGCCTCGTCAACCAGGCCAAGGTGATCGCCGACTCCCTCGGCCATTACTCGATCTATCAGTGCAAGTACGGCACCGCCTCGTTCAATCACCTCGTGCCGATCGTTCGCAAGCAGGCCAATGCCTTCCTGGCCTCGCCAGGCGTGAAGGGCGAACGTTTCCACTACTTCGACTCCGGCATCAAGCGCCTCATCATCGAACTGGAGCTGCAGGAAGTCTGTGTGTTCCTCGTCCACCTTTCCCTCAAGTTCCGTCACCGGCACGACCAGCTTCGCAACCTGCACGAACTGATCAAGCAGTCCACGAAGCCGGTCATCGTCGCAGGTGACTTCAATACGTTCTGGGGCGACAACGAGATCTACCTGTTCATGGAGGCGTCCGGCCTCAAGAGCGCCAATACGAAAGGGCTGCCGTCCTATCCGAGCCGCACGCCCCGCAAGGAACTCGACTTCATCCTGTACTCTCGAGACATCGAGATCACCCGCTTCGACATTCCGGACGTTCGTTTTTCAGACCATCTGCCGCTGGTGTGCGACTTCAACGTGACAGGAACGCGCACTGCCCGCTGAACCGAACCGAGTGAAAGGCTGCCCTGCCCGGGCGCCGATGAGGAGGCTCCCATGACCGCAGAGGCAATCGCAGCCCCCCGCCGCCAGAACTGGCAGCTCGACGTCGATGGCGATGGCATTGCATGGCTGACCTTCGACAAGCCGGAGTCGTCCGCCAACACCCTGTCCCGTCAGAGCATGCTGGACCTCGACTCGCGCCTCGCGGAGATCGAGGGACGCAAGCCTCGCGCGGTCATCGTGCAATCGGGGAAGAAGAGCGGCTTCATCGCCGGGGCCGACATCAAGGAGTTCACCGCCCTGGCCTCCACGCAGCAGGCATACGAGATGACCCGGGCGGGCCAGAAAGTGCTGGATCGGCTGGAAGCGCTCCCCTGCCCGACCGTTGCAGCGATCAATGGTTTTGCACTCGGTGGTGGACTCGAGCTGGCGCTCGCATGCCACTATCGCGTCGCGGCGGATGATCCGAAGGTGTCGCTTGCATTGCCCGAGGTACAGCTCGGTATCCATCCCGGATTCGGCGGTACGGTGCGCCTCGTGCAGCTGCTCGGGCCGCTCGCGGCCATGGACATGATGTTGACAGGCAAGTCCGTGCGCGCCGACAAGGCTGTCGAGATCGGCCTCGTCGACCGACTTGCATCCCCGGACCAGCTTGCTGGTACCGCCAGGATGCTGGCGTTGTCGCCGCCGTCGCGCCGTCGCGCCGGCTTCAAGGCATGGCTCGTGGGGCTGGCGCCCGTGCGTCCGTTCATCGCGGCGCAGATGGAGAAGCAGGTTGCCAGGCGCGCGCCCAGGGAACACTACCCGGCGCCTTATGCATTGATCGAATTGTGGCGCCGCTACGGTGGCAGTCCGCGCACCGGGTATGACCCCGAAGCCCGGTCCATCGCCGAGATGTTCCAGACGTCCACCTCACGCAACCTGGTCCGCGTGTTCCTGCTCCAGGACCGGCTCAAGGCGCTGGGCACGCGGGCCGATCGCAAGGCCGAGCACGTGCATGTCGTCGGTGCCGGCGTGATGGGCGGCGACATCGCGACCTGGTGCGCCGTGCGCGGCATGAACGTGACGCTGCAAGACCGCGAGCTCAAGTTCATCACACCCGCGCTGGACCGCGCCAAGGCGTTTTTCGAGAAGCGCTATCCCGACCAGGCAGAACTGCGTGCGGTCACCGGCCGCCTGCAGCCCGACGTCGAAGGCACGGGGGCCGCCAAGGCGGACGTCATCATCGAGGCCATCTTCGAGAACGCCGAAGCCAAGCGCGAGCTGTACGCCAGGCTCGAACCGAAGATGCAAGCCGGGGCCATTCTGGGTACCAATACGTCGAGCATCATGCTCGAGACGCTCGCTACCGGCCTCGCCGATGCCGGCAGGCTCGTGGGACTGCACTTCTTCAATCCCGTGGCGCGCATGCCGCTGGTCGAAGTCATCCACGGCGACGCCACGCGACCCGACGTGCTGCAGGCGGCGATCAATTTCACGCGCCAGATCGACAAGCTCCCGTTGCCCTGCAAGAGCGCTCCCGGCTTCGTCGTCAATCGCATCCTGATTCCGTACATGACCGAGGCGATGCTGCTGGCGGAGGAAGGCGTACCCCTCGCCCTGATCGACCAGGCCGCCACGGACTTCGGCATGCCGATGGGCCCGATCGAACTCACGGACGTCGTCGGCCTGGATGTCGCAATGCATGTCGGCAAGATCCTCGCAGACGCTTTCGGCAAGCCCGCGCCGACGATCGTCCAGTCGCTGGTCGCGCAGAAGAAGCTCGGCAAGAAGAGTGGCCAGGGGTTCTATGCCTGGCAGGATGGCAAGCCCGTCAAGCCGCCCGTGGGTGATGCCAGGCCTGCCGCGAACCTGCAGGATCGCCTGATCCTGCCCATGCTCAACGAATCGGTGGCTGTGCTGCGCGAGGGCATCGTTGCCGATGCCGACCTGCTGGATGCCGGCGTCGTCTTCGGCACTGGATTCGCGCCGTTCCGGGGCGGCCCGCTGCACTACGCACGGGCGCGGGGAGCCGGCGATGTCGTCCGGTGCCTCAAGGCGCTCGCGGCCGCCCACGGCAAGCACCATACCCCCGATCCCGGCTGGGAGTCGCTGTCCTGACGGAACGTCGCCTTGGCGATATTACGAGGCGCCGCACGGACTTGGCACGAATTGCCTGTGCTACCATCCTGCCCGGCCGACACGGATGGCAGACGCCTTCCGGCGAACAAGGATAACCGATGGAGAGCAAGCCCCTGGAGACCAGTCTACTGCGGATCTTTTCGCCGCTCGACGGCCTCAAGCAGGAGAATCTGGCTGCGTTGGCGCGGAAGGCCTCAATGCGGGATCTCGCCGTCGGGCGCCTGCTGTTCAAGGAGGGCGACAGCGACAAGCGCACGTACTTCCTGGTCAGCGGTACGCTGGAACTACTGCAGGACACGCGGGTTGTCGCGACCCTGAGAGGCGGTACCCCGGAGGCCCGCAATCCCATCACCCCGACCCTGCCCAGGCGCTACAGCGCCCGCGTGGCATCCGAACGCATCGAGTTCATCACGCTGGACAGCGACCTGCTCGACGTGATGCTGACCTGGGACCAGACCGGTACCTATGAAGTCAGCGAACTGCGGGACGGCAGCATGCCCTCCTCCGACGACTGGATGACGACGCTGCTGCAGACCAAGGCGTTCCACAAGATCCCGCCCGCCAACATCCA
>CAIUGU010000262.1 GCA_903898785.1 uncultured Pseudomonadota bacterium
CCCTTCAACTTGCTGCCCACCTGGTGCAGGTTGTCGAGCGTCAGGCTCGGGTCGACGTCCTTGGTGTATTCCTGCATCACCCACACCGTGCCGTTCGGCTCGCGCAGCAGTTGCACCGGCGTGCCGGCGTGCCAGATCCAGTTGCTGTTGCGGTAGATCAGGTTGGGCGCATACGGCGTCTGCATCTGGGCCGACATCTCGGCCCCGGTCATCTCGCCGCCGTAGAGCAGATTGACACCGTCGAAATTCACGACGTCACCGCCCTGGACATCCTGCTCGTCCATCAGCCAGTAGCGGCCACCGTTGACGAAGCACATGTCGACCTCGAACTGCTTGGCCAGCCGCGCCCCGTCCATCTTCTTGTGGCTGTCTATGGTGAGCTCGTCCAGGTTGGCCGCCGTGTAGACGTGGCACCGCGAGGCCGACCCGGTGCCGACGAAGGCGCCGAGTCCGCAGAACGGCCTTCCGCGGGTGTTTTTGGCGGTGCGGCGATCGCCGTGCATTCCGATTCTGAGTTTCATGAGGGTTCTCCTTTGGAAGTTGCGGATCTGACTTCTGTTGCAGCTACTGACACTTCGATGCCCGATCCTCCGGGCATCGCGCTTGAGCGGGTACGGCGACATTTCACCACGGCTGCAGCCAGTTCCCTTGACTTCCCGGGACAGCGTTCGGACACTCTGGGACTCGCCCCGTAGGTATTTCCCACAGCCCTTTCGATCCGAGCCACCGACTCATGGACCAGCTCGCGACAGCCTCGGCGGATCCGGCGGTCACCGTCCGGATTCGCGGTGTCATGGGGATTCCGGCGCTGCTCGAGAGCCTGGGCAGTGATCCGGTGCAGGTCTTTTCCCGCGCGAAAGTGGACCTTGCGCTGTTCGACGACCCCGACCATTTGATCTCGCTGGCTGCCGCGGGTCGGCTCATGCAGCAGTGCATCGCAAGCACGGGCTGCGAGCATTTCGGCCTGCTGCTCGGCGAACGCGGCGGCCAGAGTTCGCTCGGGCTGATCGGGTTGGCGGTCCGGGACTCACCGGACGTGGAAGTGGCTTTGCGCAGGCTCGGGACCCACCTGCATCTCTATTACGGCGGGCAGGTCATGAATCTCGACGTCAGTGGTGACGTGGCAGCGCTCAGCCACGTGATCCATCAACCCGGTGTCGATGCGGTCGACCAACTGGAGGATGGCGCGCTCGCGATCCTCTTTCACATCATGCGCGATCTCTGCGGCCCCAACTGGCTGCCTCTCGAGGTCCGGTTCGCCCACCGCAGGCCGGCGTCCCTGCAGCCATTCCTCGAGTGCTTCCACACCACGTTGCGGTTCAACGCTGAACAGAGCGCGCTCGTATTCTCCGCGAACTGGCTGCGCCGACGCCTGCCTGAGGTCGATGCCGACCTGCGCCGCCTGCTGGAACGGGCAATGGACGAACTCCGGGCGACACAAGGAACCGGCTTGGTGGAGCGGGTGCGCGGTGTGCTGCGAACCGCTCTCGTGACGGGTCATGGCAGCGCGGACCAGGTGGCGGCGCTGTTCTCGATGCACCGCCGCACGCTGTCGCGGCGAATGGCCGAATCTGGCACGAGCTTCGCAGTCCTGGCGGACGAGGGCCGCTTCGAGATCGCCAAGCACATGCTGGCAAACACGACCATGGACGTCAGCCAGATCGCCGCGGCGCTCGACTACGCGGAGGCGAGCGCCTTCACGCGGGCCTTCCGGCGCTGGAGTGGCACGACGCCCGCCGCGTGGCGGGCGAAGCAACGACCGGCGCGAACGTAGTCCGCTACGGGCAAATACCTGGTCGACTTGTCCCAAGATCACCAAACCCTGTCCCAGAAGATCACGTGCGGTCGCCGCAAAGGTGGTGAACTGCCGAACTGGTAACCAGGAATGTCCAGGCGACCGGGCCTGGCTTTTTGAACAGTTCGTCACCACCGGTCTGGTGACTGCAAGGAGAAACGAGCAATGAGAAGCCATTGGAAAGACATGGACCCGGTTGACGACTTCGTCACCCAGCAGACCCCGGGCCTCAAGATCTGGCAGAAGGACTGGGGCGGCATGCAGTGCGCCTACCACATCTTTGCCCCGGGCACCGACTTCACAGATATCCTGAAAGGTCATGGCTTGAAGCACGACTTGTGCGGGGTTGAACACTGGGCTTACGTGTTGAAGGGCACCTTGGAGGTCATTTACCTCGACGGGTCCGTGGACG
>CAIUGU010000263.1 GCA_903898785.1 uncultured Pseudomonadota bacterium
ATCGGCCCGGTAGGACAGGGCTTCGACACTGGTTTCGGGTGCCTGCGCGATGGCCTCTCCCAGCGTGCCGAGGCTCGTCATCAGCCCGCCGGTGATCCCGGTGCCGCGCAACTGCACGAGGCGGCCCTCGACCTGCGCGCGGGCGTTGACCTGGCGTGTTCCTGGCATCGCCTGCGAGAACACGGCCGCGATCTCCCCGTCGAGTCGGGCTTCCTGGGCGTCGAGTGTCCAGAACTGCACCCCCTTCACGCCGAGATGCGCGACGACGAATGCGCCCGCAAGCATCGCCGCGTAACGCCAGGGTGCCAGGGAGCCTCTGATCGAACCGGCGACGGCGTAAGGGCCCTGCAACAGGTTCGTCGCCGGGTGCTTCACGATGGTGACCGCCAGCAAGGCCAGCGGTCCCTCGGCCAGCAGCTTCACGTGCAGGCTCGCGGTGAATTCACGCAGCTCCTCGATCATGTCTCGATCGCGCTCGTAGTCTTCCTGGCTCATGTACAGCGCGACGTTCTCGCGGGCCTCGCTGCCGGAGGCGAGCGCGAGCTGCAAGCCTTCGATCAGCGGTTCCGCCTCGACCACCGTGGCCGGGACCTCGTTCCGGCGGACATGGATGCGGACGCCTTCCACGAACAGCGTGACGCCGTTCGGCGTGAGCGGCACCGCTGCGGATTCGGAATACATGGCAGACGGTGCGATGCCTGCCGACTTCAGCCCGGCCAGCCATGTGTCCATGGCGCTCAGCGCGACGGCCGCCACCGGCGTTCCCGGGCGCGAGTCGCGACGGCCCACGGCGAAGTGCATGTCCTCCACGTCGCTCGCAAGCTGTTCCTCGAGTGCAAAGGGCACGACCTGCGCGACGCGGGCGCCCGACTTGATGGGCAGTTCGGGTTCCGCAAGCAGCACATCGGTGCCTGGCACGAGCACGATGACGGCGCGGCCGGCGGCCGCGGGAGCCGCTGCCGAGAGCGGACCGGATTCGACATTGCCGAGGCGCGCTCCCGCCGTATCGACGAGCAGCCACTCAGCCTGCAACGTGGCAGGGCTGTTGCCCTTGAGCCGGATGACGAGCGCTTCTGCCATGGATTACCTTCAGTCGCTTCCGAAGCTGCGCAGGATGGGGCGAACCAGCCCGGCGTCGGTGCGGTGCAAAAGACTGTACAGGGTGAACTGGGTAGTGCCAATAGTGACCCAGACCGTCGCGCCGAAATAGGAACTCTGTTCACTCAGCCCTTCCTTCATGCCGTCGAAGGCCGACTGCCCGACGGCGGCGCGCAGGTCGTTCAGGGTCGGGAAGCATTTGTCCGCGCGCATATCCTCCAGGTGCTTGAGGTCCGTGCTGAACGACCTTACGCCCTCGGTCAGCGCATCGATGACGATGCCGGGCGCGGTGCACAGGTTGAGCGGGGTGCCGACCGGCAATGCGGCCACATAGGGCCTCAATGCCTGGTAGCGCTGCAGCCCGAAGTCCGGCAACGACAGCAGCTCGCTGACCCGGGTGATCGGCATGTTGGCGGCGCGATAAGGAGGGGACTCGCCCAGATAAACGCCGTCCTCGGCGCCGTCGGGGAAACCGGGATTCGAGTCGGTGTCGATCCAGTCGACGATGATGCCGGCCCAGCGAGTCTCCAGGTCAAGCGCAGCCAGGATGCGTTCGAACTGCGCGAGGGCCGCCGGGTTTGACTTGCCATCCTCCCGCAGCAGGTTGTTCAGGTTGAAGCGCCCTTGCTGGTCCTCAAGACGTCCTTCGAGCTCGCCGCCGTCGATCGGCAGTGGCGGAATCGGCGTCGCCCACAGTTCGCCCGTGTAGTCGGTCTTGGAATCCCGCTTGTCGTTGCGCAGGATGTCGGCGGCCCAGGCTTCCGCGC
>CAIUGU010000264.1 GCA_903898785.1 uncultured Pseudomonadota bacterium
CGACGAGCGCCGCATGCGCTTTGCGTTGTCCTATGCCGCGCAACAGGTGTCCGGCCTCTGGAGCTGGGTCAACGATGAGGATCACGTCGAGAAGGCGTTCGACTTTGCGGGCATGGGGGCGCGCAACGGCGTCACGGCCGTGACGATGGCCGAAGCCGGCCTGACGGGGACGAGCGACGTGCTCGACGGCACGCACAACTTGCTCATCGCGCTATCGGGAAAGCCCGATCCGGAGGCCATGGTCGATCGCCTGGGCAGCCGCTTCTTCGTGACGGAAACGGCGATCAAGACCTTTTCGGTGGGTTACCCCTGCCAGTCCGCACTCGATGCCTTGCTGGCCTTGCGCACACAGCATTCGCTGACGCCCGACAAAGTCCAGGCCGTGTCGATCCGGCTTCCTACTGATGCCATCGGCATCGTCGGCGACAGCGCGATGCCCGACGTCAATTGCCAGCACCTCGTGGCGCTCGCACTGTGGCGAGGCGGGGTGTCGTTCGAGGACAGCCACAATCCGTCGCTGATGAAAGTCCCCGAGATCGCGGCCATTCGGGCCAGAACCCGACTCACGGCGGATCCCTCGCTCAACGATCCGGCTGCGCCGCGTGGCGCGATCATCGAGCTCGAACTGGCCGACGGCCGTCGCGTCGAACAGCACACGCGCTTCGCGCCGGGAACGATGGAGAACCCTTTATCCACCGACGGCGTAAATGCCAAGGTCCGCGACCTGATGGCCCCGGTGCTCGGCGCGGGCAAGACGGAACGACTCATCGCCGCACTGCAGTCGCTGGAAACGCTGGATGACGTGCGCCGTCTGCGGCCGCTGTTCACGGCGTAACGCGCCCTACGAATCCACGACCGGGTCGCCGTGGCGCGGAGTGGCCTACGCCTTGCGGGCAAACTCTTCGCGTGCTGCGCGCAAGTGAACGAGAACGTGCTCCCGGGTGAGCCGCTCGATCTGTGCAGGACCGGTGTTCTCCCGCAGTGCCTCGATCAGCGCTTCGTGATCCGCAATGGCGATCTGTCCCATCCTGGGACCGAGGAGCCGCAGCAGCACTCCCTGTTCGCGTGAAAAGAGCGCGCGGCTCAAGCTGTCGAGCCTGGCCTGCGCCTGTCGCAGTTGTCCGACCATGATGGAATTCGGGCAACGACTGAGAATGCGCGTGTGGAAGGCACGATTGGCATCGCTGAATGCCTGCACACTTTCATCGCGAAGGGCTGTGCGCATCCCCTTGTTGATGGCTGCCAGCTCCCGAACATCTGTTGCGGTGAGGTGGGGGGCGGCAAGGGCCGTCGCATAGCCTTCCGTCACGGCGACCGATTCGAGCAACTGGGCCCAGGTCTCGCGGTCGAGCGGCGCGACGGTTGCACCGCTGTTGAGCTCATAGGTCAGCCAGCCCTCGGCTTCGAGACGCCTGATGGCCTCGCGAATCGGCACCTGGCTCATGCCGAGGTCACCCGCGAGCTGATCGATGACAAGTCGTTGGCCCGGCGGGTAATCGCCCCGTTCGATGCGCTGCCGCACCCACTGATAGGCCGCCTCCTGCTTGCTGCGCGGGAGGGTACGCACGACTTTTGGCGCTGCAGCAGACATCATCGAGCCCGGAAGATCGTATATGATTTCATATCCTATTCGGATACTATCACGGCATGCAGGTTTTCGAGCGGCAATTCATCGACGGCCACTGGCAATCAACGCAGGGGCGCGAACTCGTATTGCATAACCCCGCTACGGAAGCCCCGGCGGCGATCGTTCGTCTGGGTTCGATTGCCGATGTCGATGCGGCCGTTGCCGCCGCGAGAGCCGCCTTGCCCGCATGGTCGGTCACTTCATTCCAGGAGAGGGCAAGCATCCTCGCGACTGCCGCAGGAATCCTGCAGGCGCAGGCGGGTTCGCTGGCCGAGTCGTTTGCTGCCGAGATCGGCACGCCGATTTCAGTGGCGAAGCGCTTGCAGGTCGATACGGCCATACGGCTGTTTCATGAGGCGCCCCGCTGGGTACAAGCTCGGACAGGCGATGACCACCTCGATCGCACGCTGGTGTCGCATGTGCCGATCGGTGTCGTTGCATGCATCGCCCCCTGGAACTATCCGCTCTACCTGTCTGCGTGCAAGGTGGTGCCGGCGCTGCTTGCCGGGGCCACCGTGGTCCTGAAGCCGAGCGAGCTGGCACCTGCATCCATTGTGGCCATGGCCGATGCCCTGCATCGGGCGGGCCTTCCGAAGGGTGTCTTCAATGTGGTGTTCGGTACGGGTGTCGAAGCGGGCGAGCGGCTGGTCACTCATCCCGACGTCGATGCCGTCTCGTTCACCGGATCGACGGGCGTCGGTCGGCGGATCGCGGAGCTTGCAGGCCGGGAACTCAAGAAGGTCACGCTGGAGCTGGGCGGCAAGTCGCCAAGCATCGTTCTCGCTGGCGCCGACCTGCCCCGGGCCGTGAACAGTACGCTGCAGAAATGCCTCCAGAACGCCGGACAAACCTGCGCGGCGCTCACGAGGCTGCTTGTCCCGGACGCCGACTATGCTGCGGCGTGCTCGATCGCGGCAGCGGCCGCCAACGCGATCCGTGTCGGCGATCCGCTCGATGTGGCAACGGAGCTGGGCCCCGTCATTTCCGCGAAGCAGCGCGACCAGGCATTGGCGCTACTGCAACAGGCTATGGACGAGGGTGCCTCCCTCGTGGCGGGCGGGCCTGATCGCCCTGCGCACCTGCCACGCGGGTATTTCATTGCGCCAACGGTTGTGGGCATGCAGGACAGGGATCTTGCCATCACACGGACCGAAGCGTTCGCACCCATCCTCACTGTGCAGTCGTATCGTGATGAAGAGGAAGCGATCGCGATGGCGAATGGCACGCCATTCGGGCTGTCCGGGGCAGTCTGGGCAGCAGATGAATCAGAAGCCTTGCGCGTGGCGAGGCGCATTCGCGCGGGCAGCGTGAGCATCAATGGGGCGGCCACGCATCCCGATGCGCCGTTTGGCGGGTTTCGCCACTCCGGCTTCGGTCGCGAGCGGGGTGCTTACGGGATCGATGAGTTCCTGACAACCCAGGCGTTCAACCGTTGAGCGCTCCAGCGACAACTCGCGTTGTATTGCTTGGAACCGGCGCAGGACCCACGCCGAAGGCGGGCCGCCAGCCCACCGCAGCCGTGTTGCTGCATGGGGGTGCCGCCTACGTGATTGATTGCGGCAACGGCGTTGGCCCGCAACTGGTGCGCGCGGGCGTCGCGCTCAAGACGATGCGGGCCATCTTCATCACCCACCTTCACCTGGACCACGTCGCCGATTTCGGCACGCTCGTCACGCAGGCCTGGAGCCAGCTTCGCGTGCCCATCAAACTCACAGGGCCTCCTCCGCTCGCGCGGATGAGCGAGCTGTATCGAGAGCTGTTCTCGGTCGACCTCAACAGTCGTGTTGCGGAAGAGGGGAGGACGCCCCTCGGTGATCTGATGCACGTGCAGGAGATCACCGGCGCAGGCGACTGTTACGCCGACGACAACGTGAAGGTCACCTGCTTGCCCGTCCCGCACGGCGGCATCGACTACGCATTTGCGTATCGATTCGACTGCGCGGATCGCTCAGTGGTCTTCTCGGGTGATACGTCCCTGTCGCTCGCGCTCGCAGATTTCGCGAAGGGGGCTCACACGCTGGTGCATGAGGCGGTGTTTCCGCCGGCACTGCATCGGCTGGCGCCGCTCGGCGGCGCGAAGCTGCTCGATCGCATCATGGGCGCACACTCTGCCGTGGAGCAGGCCGCGCTCGTGGCGAGTCGGGCCGGTGTGGCGAAGCTCGTGCTGTCGCCGCTTGCGCCTGCAGACGGCGTAACCGACGACGAGTGGATTGCGGCTGCGCGCACTGAGTATGCCGGCGAAGTCGTCGTCGGCCGGGATCTCCTGGAGGTATAGCTTGCAGAAGCCCCACGAAGCCATGACCGGCGGTGAAGCGGTCGTCCGCGAGCTGATAAATGCCGGCTTCGACACGATCTTCGCCTTGCCCGGCGTGCAGAACGACGCGCTGTTCAATGCGCTTCATGACCATCGCGACGCGGTGCGGGTTGTCCACACGCGGCATGAGCAGGGCGCGGCCTACATGGCGCTGGGCGCGACGCTCGCGACCGGTCAGCCGGCAGTGTGCTCCGTCGTGCCGGGCCCCGGATTCCTCAATGCCAGCGCTGCCCTTGCCACTGCCTACGCGCTCAACGCGCCGCTGCTGTTCATGACGGGCCAGATTCCGCTCGCCCAGATCGGGCGTGGGGCAGGCGCCCTGCATGAGATCCGGGATCAGTCCGGCATGTTGCGATCACTGACCAAGTCCGCCGGCCTCGCCACGCATCCTTCCCGGGTCCCAGAAGTCATGAGTGCCGCGCTTGCGGCGCTGGCGCAGGGGCGGCCCGGGCCCGTCGGCGTCGAAGTTCCGATGGACGTGCTCGCGCAACTCGCGCCAGTCCGGTTGAGCGCCACGACGAACAAGGAGATCCTGGGCCCCCCCGTCGACGAATCGCTGCTCGAGCGCATGGCAGATGCGTTGGTGAAGGCAGCGTCTCCCATGCTGTTTGTCGGATCCGGAGCGCAGGGCGTTGCCGCACACGTGCGCGTCCTTGCGGAGTTGCTGGACGTGCCAGTGGTCAGTTACCGCACCGGCCGGGGCGTCGTCGACAGCCGCAGCCCGTTGAGTTTCGTATTGCCCGAAGCGCGCCCGCTTTGGCGTGGGACTGACGTCGTTCTGGCACTCGGGTCGACCATGCGGGTGCCGCTGCAGAGCTGGGAAAGAGTGTCGGAGCAGAAATTGCTCAGGATCGACGTGGATCCCGCCAGCCACGATCTGCTGCGCAAGCCGCACATTGCCCTTACTGCCCGCCTGGAGGACGCCCTGCCGAGACTGATCGAGATGGTGCGGTCAAAGCGGCCTGCACCGCGCTCACGGCATGACGAGTTCGCGGCCGTCCATGCAGACTGGCAGAAGAAGGTCTCCGTGCTCGAGCCGCAGATCTCCTACCTGAAGGTCATCCGCCAGTGCCTCGGGGAGTCCGGCGTGCTGGTCGACGAGTTGACGCAGGTCGGATTCGCGAGCCGTCTCGTCTACCCGGTGTATGAGCCCCGGACCTTTCTGTCGACCGGATACATGGGTACGCTTGGCTGGGGGTTCCCCACGGCGTTGGGAGCCAAGGTGGCCCGACCCGAGCGGCCCATTGTTTCCGTGACGGGCGATGGAGGTTTCATGTTTGCCTCGAGTGAACTTGCAAGCGCCGTGCAGCACAAGATCGGACTCGTGACCGTCCTGTTCAACAACAACCAGTATGGCAACGTGCAGCAGATGCAGCGCGAGCTGTACGGCGGACGGATCATCGCGTCGGACCTCGTCAATCCCGACTTCGTGCGCCTCGCAGAGGCTTTCGGAGTGCGCGCCGGGCGTGCAACCTCACCGAGCGAGCTGGCCGTGCTGCTCGAAGGGGCGCTTGATGCGGACGAGCCGGCGCTGATCGAAGTGCCGGTCGGCGACATGCCGAGCGTGGACCGGTTTCGCTAGGAGCCCAGGGAGTTCTGATGTCAGCGTATGGTGGTGTGCTCAGGCCGGAAACGCCTGCCTATCGCATCCTCGACGAGGTGCTGCGCAAATCGCGCATCGTCGCGACCTGCGGGATCCCTGGCGCCGGCAAGAGCCTGTTGATGCGCGAGCAGGTTCTCCTCGCACGTGCCCTAGGTCGGCGCGTGCATCGCCTGCAGTGGGATGTGGCGCGGCAGGCGTTCGAGCAGCCGGCGATTCTTGCCCGTTATCCCGAGATCGGCGGTTCAACCCATCCGGTGATCCGGCGTGCAGCCGGCCTCTGGCTTCGCGATGCCATCTTCAAATGGTGCGAGGCGAATGGTGGCGACGAGAATGTGCTGCTGATCGAAGCCCCGCTGGTGGGCGGGCGATTCATTGAGCTGGCACGGGTCGAGCCCGATGCCCTGGAGCCCATTCTGACGCTCTCCACGACCCGCTTCCTGGTCCCGCAGCCGTCTCGTGAGGTCCGCGCAGCCATCGAAGCGGCCCGCGCCGCCGAGATCGAAAAGCCCCGCCACGCACGCGACGCCGCGAACGCGGTGCCAACACTCGTGGACGAACTGTGGAAGGCCGTCCTGCAGGCGGCGGGTTCGCTGGCGATTCCCTTCGACAAGCGAGCCGAGGGCTACTCCCCGGAGCTCTACTTCGCGCTTTACCAGCGCTTGCTGCATCACCGTCGCGTGGCTGCGGTCCCGGTGACCGAGATTTTCCCGGATCGTGGTTCGCCTCATTCGCTCAGCGGCGAGGTAACGGACCTGGCTCCCTCTGCGGACAGCGCTGTGGATCTCATCCGCGCCGTGGAAGCTGCGGGCGTTGAAAAAGCCATGCAATCCGCGGAGCGCTGGTTCGAAGTTGCTTAGGTCAATAGATCAGGGACTACTCATGTTTGAAACACTGGATACGCTCACCCCCGAATCGATACTCGGATTGCTTGCAGCCTTTCGCGCCGATCCTGCGCCAGGAAAGATAGATCTTGGCGTCGGCGTCTACCGCAATGAGCAGGGCATCACGCCGGTCATGAAAGCCGTCCGCCTCGCCGAGCAGGCCGTCTATGCGGATCAGGACAGCAAGTCCTATCTCGGTCCCATGGGCAACGACGCGTTCAACACGTCCATCTGCAATCTGGTTCTTGGCGCAGGGCATGCCGCATTGGCTGCGGCGCGTGCGCGCGCTTTCCAGTCTCCGGGCGGATGCGGCGCGTTGCGGCTCGGTGCCGAACTGATCCGCAAGGCGGGCAGCGCTGGCACCGTCGTGCACGTCAGCGATCCCACGTGGGCCAATCACGTGCCACTGCTGACAGGCGCGGGCATCCGGATCGCGTCGTACCCCTACTACGATGCGGCCACCGGAGAAGTCCGGTTCCAGGCCATGATGGACTACATTGATGCGCTGTCTCCCGGGGCAGTAGTGCTCCTGCACGGCTCCTGCCACAACCCGACGGGCGCGGATCTGTCTCCGGCGCAGTGGCAGTTGCTCGTTGATGTGCTGGCCAGACGGCAGTTGGTGCCCTTTGTCGATTTCGCCTACCAGGGACTGGGCGTGGGAGTGGAGGCCGACGCGCTGGGTGCCAGGCTGGTCGCCGAAAAGCTGCCCGAGGCGTTGATCGCCCTCTCCTGTTCAAAGAACTTCGGTCTGTACCGCGAGCGGGTCGGCGCACTGATCGTGGTCAGCCAGGATGCCGCGCAGCTCGAAGCGGCCATGAGCCACCTGCGGGCCATCTCGCGCGGTATCTATTCCATGCCGCCGGATCATGGGGCGGCCGTCGTTGCGCGAATCCTCGGCGATGCGAGCCTTGCCGAAGTGTGGCGCAACGAACTGTCGCAGATGCAGGCCCGCATGCGCACGCTGAGGGTCGACCTGACGCGCGCCCTGCGACAGGCCTGTCCCGATCGGGACTTCTCCGCGATAGAACGACAGCACGGGATGTTCTCCCTGCTCAACCTGTCTCCCGCAGCCGTGGACCATCTGCGGGAGACGCACCACATCTACATGCCCCAGAACGGCCGCATCAATGTGGCGGGCCTCGACCCGAACGCGATCGCGGTTCTGTCGGCGGCCATTGCAGCGCTGCCAAGCGCACTTCGCTAGCGTGCGTTTCTCGGGAATCATCGGGCCCCGCAACTACAAGGCCACCCTGGCTGTCGATGCGACGTGCATGCAGCAAGCTCGGGGCTCCTGTCATGAACTCACTGGAAAGAGGAATTCGCCAATGATGCGCACTGTATTCGGTACGGGTTGCCTGCTGTCCCTGGTGTTGCCGTGTGGTCAGGTGATGGCCCAACCGTCACTGGACGGCCTGGTGGACCGGGACATCGCCGCGCTGGTGGGCACTTACAAGGCCCTGCATGCCGCTCCCGAACTGTCGCACTACGAGGAAAAGACGTCAGCGTTCGTCGCGAAGGAACTGCGTGCCCTGGGCTATACCGTCACGGAACGCCTGGGCAAGTTCAGTCGGCCGGAGTGGCGCGGTTACGGCGTTGTCGGTGTGCTGCGCAATGGAGAGGGGCCCGTCGTACTGGTTCGTTCGGACATGGACGCGCTGCCGGTCGAGGAGAAGACGGGCCTGCCGTACGCCAGCAAGGTCAGGACCAAGAACGATGCGGGCCAGGAAGTCGGCGTGATGCACGCCTGCGGACACGACATTCACATGACGACGCTGCTCGGCACGGCAAAGCTGCTCGCAGAGTTGCGCAATGAGTGGCGCGGAACGCTGGTGCTGGTGGGCCAGCCGGCGGAAGAGACCATCGATGGGGCCCAGGCCATGCTCAACGACGGGTTGTACGACAGGATCCCCAAGGTCGACTACGCCCTCGCTATCCACGACACGGGTGAACTTCCGGCCGGGAAAGTCGGCCTGAACCCGGGCTTCATCATGGCGAGCGGCACGGCTGTCGAGGTCACGGTGCGCGGGATCGGGGGCCATGGAGCCCGACCCGAGCTCGCCAAGGATCCGGTCGTCCTGGCCTCGCAGATTGTTCTCGCACTGCAGACCATCGTGAGTCGCGAGAATTCGCCGATCGATCCGGCAGTGGTCACCGTGGGTTCAATACACGGCGGCACCCGGCCGAACATCATCCCCGACGAAGTCAAGTTGCAGCTGACGGTGCGTGCCTACAAAGACGAGTCCCGACAGAAGATCCTCGAAGCCATCGAGCGCATTGCCAAAGGCACTGCCGCGGCAGCGGGCATTCCTCCGGAGCTCGCGCCGGTCGTTGTCGTGAGCAAGACGGAGTTCACGCCCGCGACCTACAACGACCCGGCGTTGGCAGAGCGCCTGTCCGCAGTGTTCAAGCGGACCCTGGGTGCCGACAATGTCGGCACGCTGCCGCCTGCGATGATCAGTGAAGACTTCGCCCGGTTTGGTCTGGACGGCCACCAGATACCCAGCGTGCTGTTCCAGGTCGGCGCCACGGATCCAGTCAAGTTCGCGGAGGGCCAACGCATCGGGACTCCGCCGCCGGCACTGCATTCCGCGTTGTTTGCGCCCGTTCCGGAGCCGACGATCAGGACAGGCATCAAGCTGATGACTTCGTCCGTGCTGGAACTGATGAAGAAGCAGTGAGTGCGGCTCCGTCGCCGGGTCGGGAGAACGCGATCGAGTGTTCGTCCGGAAGCGCCGTCTCCCTGCCAGGGAACTTTTCGGCAATCGGGGCTCCAATGGCCTATCGAATCTGTCGGCACCCTCAAGCAAGGGATCGGAACACAATGAAAGCCAAACTGGTCTTGATCGCGCTGACGCTGGCAACGCCCGGGATCCTGGTCGCACAGGAGGCGCCAGTGAGCCCGCAGCAGAGAAAGGAGATCGTCGCACTGATCGATGCGTACTCCGACGCGAGGGCGAAGCAGGACAGGAACATGCTCGAAAGCATCCTGACGGTTGAAGTGGACCAACTCACGTCCTCCGGCGAATGGCGCAAGGGCAAAGAAGGCTCGATGCAGGGGATGGGCCGAAGCTCGCAGGCCAATCCCGGCACGCGGACGCTCACGGTGCAAAACGTACGTCTGCTGGGCCCGCAAGTCGCGCTGGTCGATGCCCGCTACGACATCCGCAGTCCCCAGGGCGTCACGCGCAACATGTGGAGCACCTTCATGGTGGTGCAGGCGGACGGCAAGTGGCGCATCTCCGCGATCCGGAACATGCTGCCGACGAATCAGTGACCCTGGCGGGGGCCGAGTCGCGTAGTTCGCAAGTCGCGGGGAAGGGTCTATTGCGCCGACCCCACATGCTTGTCCCCGCGCGCGGGGTGATCTTCAGCGGTACAGCTTGAGGTTGTAGTACGCGGAGACGACGTTGTCCTCGCGCAGGCGTTCGTAGTTCTGCCAGTCGCGGTACTTCTCGAGGCGAACCGTCTGCTTGAGTTCGTCCGGCCCCAGTCCCTTTGCCATGCCGGCCGTGACGTCGGCGATCAGGTCTTCGAAGTACTGCCGCCCCTCGGCCACATCGGCCTTCACGAACGTGGGCGATCCGTGGCCTTGAATGAGTACGTCGAAGTCGAGCGCCTCGAGGGTGCGATAGGACCGCACCCAATCCGCGAGCGGATGGCCATCGAAGTTGCCGCATGCGCTCGGCATTGATCGCATCGAGGCCGTGACGAGGGCATCCGCGGGGAAGTCGGACGAGAACACGGCCCGTTCCGCCGGGAACACCAACACCGTGCCGTCGTTCGCGTGATTCTTTCCCGGGTGGAGGAGTTCGATCCGTTTGCCGCCCAGCACGAGGGTCATGCGGTCCGAGTACACGATATCGGGGCGACGGATGTTCGCGTGATACTCGGCCGGCGTGACATGGTCGTCCCGATCGACATCCAGCCGCGCGAAGAAATTGCTGCCGCACACGCCACGATAGTCGGGATGGGTCGGCCGGTCCCGGATTTCCTCCCGCTCGAAAGCGCGATTGTCATTCAGGTCCACGAAGCCGCCCGGCATGTGCGGGATGCGGCCGTCCATGTTCCTGAGCATGTTCTCGTGCCCGACGAACTTCGCCGTGGCCGCAAACACGTTGCCGCCTTCGGCGTGGTCCCAGTGACTGTGGCTGTAGATCACGTACCGCACCGGCACCTTGAAGCGCTCGTCGAGCTGCGCCTTCAGCCAGGTCGCAAAGCCCACGTTGAGGGGGTCGGCCAGCACGATGCCCTCGGGCGTCACGAGGAACACGGTGTTCCAGTTGCCGAAGCTGCCCCGATACAGGTCGCCCTTGATCTGCGTGATGGACTGCACCGGTGCAGCAGGCGCTGCTGCCTGGGCCGGCACGCCGGCGCATGCGAGCAGAACCAGGGACGTGATCGCGTAACGAGTGCTCAATCGAGGGGTACTCCCGTGGTGAACCCCGAGTCTACTGGCGAGCGCGAGTCGATGTCAGGTGGGAATGGGTGCGCCGGCTGCGGAACCATTCTTCGCGGCTTGCATCTACACCCGTCGACAAGGGGCGGGAGCCCTTGTTGCGAAACCAATCCGGGCTGGCGAACGCGGTCCGCGCAGCATCGCGTGCGGGTCCGACGTATTGCTGCATTGCAAGTAAAGACAGGGCGGTCAACAAGGCGGTTGGGGAGGGGAGTTCGCCACGGCCTGCGCTCGGCGCTCGCACTGGCCGCATCCCGGTCCGCCTTCGTGTCCGACAGCCAGAAAGGGACGAACCATGAAGCCTTTGCGGTCCAGATCGCCGATTGCCGTGGTGATGGCCATGGCCCTCACCCTCGCTGCGCCGGTTGCGCGGTCGGCCGAAACCATCCGGATGATCGCCGTCGACTCCTATTCCGCGTCGTCCCTGTGGGTAAAGGTGTTCATTGACTACTTCATCCCCGAGGTCGACCGGCGGCTCGCCGCGACCGGCAACTACGAAATCGACTGGAATCCCGCCTTCGGGGGCACCATCGCCAAGTCGCGCGGCGTGCTGGACTCCCTGCAGTACGACATCGCCGACATCGGCATCATCACGACGCCTACGCACACCGACAAGGTCCCGCTGTACAACCTGCCCATGGCTACGCCGCTCGTCAGTAACGACGTGGGTCTGATCGCGCGGACCATGAACGACCTGCACGACAAGTATCCGGCGCTGCGCAAGGCGTGGAGCGACTACCGCGTTGTGTACCTCACCACGGCCGGTGCCATCGATACCTACAACCTGTTGCTGACCCGCCCTTACGCGAAACCCGGCGACCTGCAGGGCAGGAAGATCGGCGGGGTCGGGTCCAACCTGCGTTACCTCGAAGGGTCCGGCGCAGCGGGTGTCACGAGTGGCCTGAGTGACTGGTACAACAGCCTCGCCACCGGACTGCTGGACGGCATCCTGGTCTGGAACGAAGCCGTGGTCGGCTACAAGCTCTATGAGGTTGCTCCCTACCTGCTGGATGTGCAGTTCGGCGGCGCCACGACCAAGGCCATCGTCGTGAACGAGCGCACCTGGAATCGCCTGCCGCAGGAAGTGCGCACGGTCTTGCAGGAAGTCGCGATCGGTTATCGCGACCAGCTGGCCAGGGAGACAGATCGCATCGCGTCGGTGGCGAAGAAGACCTTCAAGGAGAAGGGCGGCAAGACCATCCCGCTGTCTGTGGAGGAGCGTGCTGGCTGGGCCGCGGGCTTGCCGGACCTTGCCGAGGAGTGGGTCGCGCAGATGGAGCGCCGCGGCCTGCCCGGTCGCCAGATCCTGGGTGACTACATGCAGGCCATGCGCGATGCCGGCCAGCCTGTCGTCCGTCACTGGGACAGGGAGTGACACCGGCCGTGGGCAAACTGTTCAACAGCTGGGTATTCACGCTGAGCGGCATCGGCACCGTCTGGATCTTCCTGCTGATGCTGCTCATCAATGCGGACATCCTGTCGCGCTTCCTGTTCAGCACGTCGATCCACGGCGTCACCGAGATCGTCGAGCTTTCCATCGTCGGCATCGTCTTCCTGCAGCTGGCTGACGCCGTTGCCTCCGGTCGCCTGATCAGTTCCGACGGCCTGTTCAGCAAGATCGTGGCGGGCAAGCCGCGCTTCGGGCACGCCCTCGGCGTGGTGTTCGACCTGGGCGGCGTGGCCTTCTTCGGCGCCATCCTCGCGGGCGTCTATCCGTTGTTCGTCGAGTCCTACCAGCGTGACTACTTCGCTGGGACCGAGGGCATCTTTGCCG
Organism: uncultured Pseudomonadota bacterium; assembly: GCA_903898785.1. Taxonomy (GTDB): domain Bacteria; phylum Pseudomonadota; class Gammaproteobacteria; order Steroidobacterales; family Steroidobacteraceae; genus CAIUGU01. The sequence continues at coordinate 12,656 of CAIUGU010000264.1, forward strand.
TGCCCCTGTGGCCGCTGCGGCTGCTGCTCGTCATCTGCTGCATCACCATCATCCTCGTCTTCCTGAAGCTCGTCTGGCGTCACCTGGCCAGCATCTTCAACCCGCAAGGAGCGCACTCATGACGGGGATGGAAGTCGGCCTGATCTCGGTAGCCCTGATCCTCATCCTGATCTACTCGGGCATGTACGTGCCGATCGCGCTCGGGCTCGTGTCGTTCTTCAGCGTGTGGTACCTGCGCGGGTCGGTGGAGCCTTCCATCTACGTGCTGACCCTCGGGGCCACCACCGGCCTCGAGGACTACATTTACGGCGTGATCCCGCTGTTCGTGCTGATGGGGATGTTCGTCAGTCAGTGCGACCTCGGCAAGGACATCTACGAAGTCGCCAACTTCACGCTGCGCAAGGTCAAGGGCGGGCTGGGCGTGGCGACGGTCGCGGCCAATACCGTGTTCGCTGCCGTCACGGGCGTGAGCATTGCGTCGGCTTCCGTGTTCGCCAAGGTGTCGGTGCCCGAGATGCTGCGCTTCGGCTACACGCGCCGCTTTGCCGTGGGGGTGGTCGCCGGCAGTTCGGTGCTCGGCATGCTGATTCCCCCCAGCGTCATGCTGATCGTGTACGCGATCATCACCGAGATTTCGGTGGCGGACATGTTCAAGGCCGGCATCCTGCCCGGCCTGGTGCTGGCGGCGGCCTATGTGGTGGCCATCGTCGTGATGGCGATCTTCTTCCCGAAGTACATCGGCGGCCAGGACGAACGCTCGAAGGCGTTTGCCGAGTCCCAGGGAAACCTGTCCGGACGCGAGATCGCCGCCAAGGTGGCGCCGTTCGTTGCGCTGATCCTGCTGGTCCTGGGAGGCATCTACGGGGGGCTGTTCACGCCCACCGAAGCGGGCGCCGTGGGTGCACTGGGTGCCATGGTCATCGCGATGCTGAAGCGCAAGCTGAGTCGTCCCGTCCTCTGGAACATCCTGAAGGAGACCGGTCGCATCTGCGCCTCGCTGCTGCTGCTGATCGTGGCGGCGATGATGTACAGCCGCATGCTGGCGATCTCCGGCCTGCCGGTCGAACTTGGCAACCTGATCATCGACGCCGACCTCGGCCTGCTCGGCGTGCTGACGCTGTATGTGCTGATGATCGTCCTCATGGGCACCGTGCTCGACACGACGTCGATCATCCTGATCATGGTCCCCCTGTTCCTGCCCGTGATCGAGCCGTTCGACGTGAACATGATCTGGTTCGGCATCGTCACGATCGTGGCTGCGGAGATCGGGCTGCTGACCCCGCCGCTCGGGATCTCCTGCTTCGTCATCAAGTCCACGCTGTCTGATCCCTCGATCTCGCTCGGGGACATCTTCGCCGGCGCATTCCCGTTCGCCGTGATCATGCTGCTGGTGCTGATCCTGCTGATCGCGTTTCCGTGGCTCACGCTCGCACTGTTGTAGTCTCACGCCGCCGTTCGCTTTCCGATCTCTTATACTTCCGCGGGAGCCGGGCGAGCCTGCAGGTCAACCGTGCTTGTGCCATCGGGTGAACCAGCGGGAGTGATCGCTCATGACGTTGCGGCAGCTGCTCGGAATCGATCTGCCGATCATCCAGGCGCCCATGGCGGGCGTTCAGGGGAGTGCCCTCGCCATTGCGGTGTCGAACGAAGGCGCGCTGGGTTCGCTGCCCTGTGCGGTATTCGACGTGGAGACGATCCGCAAGGAGCTCTCGGTCATCCGGGCCCGGACGTCCAAGCCGTTCAACCTCAACTTCTTCTGCCACGTGCAGCCTGACGTGGACGACGCGCGGGAGGCTCGCTGGCATGCGACGCTGGCGCCGTACTTCGCGGAGTTCGGCATCGATCCGTCGAGCATCCGGCCGGGGCCGGGCCGCAAGGCGTTCGGCGCGGAACACGCCGAAGTGATCGAGGAATTCAGGCCCCCCATCGTCAGCTTTCACTTCGGGCTACCGGCAGCACCCCTGGTGAGTCGCGTGAAGGACACCGGGGCGAAGATCCTCGCCTCGGCGACGACCGTGGAGGAAGCGCGCTGGCTGGAAGCGAACGGTGCCGATGTCATCATCGCCCAAGGCGTGGAAGCGGGCGGGCATCGCGGCCTCTTTCTGACGGAAGACATCGCGACGCAGGTCGGCACCTTCTCGCTGGTGCCGCAAGTACTGAAGGCCGTGAAAGTCCCGGTGGTCGCTGCGGGCGGCATTGCCGATGCGAACGGCGTCGCCGCCGCAATGGCGCTGGGCGCAGCCGGCGTACAGGTGGGAACGGCCTACTTGCTCTGTCCCGAGGTGTCGACAACGGCCCTGCATCGGGCTGCGTTGCAAGGCCCCACTGCACACACCACCGCGCTAACGAACCTGTTCACGGGCCGGTCCGCGCGCGGCATCGTCAACCGCCTCATGCGGGAACTGGGCTACATGAATGCCGCCGCGCCACGTTTCCCGCTCGCCACTGCGGCCATCGCTCCGCTGCGGGCGAAGGCCGAGAGTCTGGGCAGCGGCGACTTCTCGCCGCTCTGGTCAGGGCAGAACACGACGGGTTGCAAGGAGATTCCAGCCGCGATGCTGACGCGCGAACTCGCACGAGGCTTGCCAGCTCCCAAGTGAACGCAGCGGATCCTGCAATCACGCCGCTGTCGCGGCCGCTCCGACCGGCGCTTCACGGATCGGCAGGTTCGCCAGCGCAGCGAGGGCTGCAAGGCCCATGTCCGCGTACCACATCCAGCTGAAGTCACCGAACGCCGTGAGCGCGAGTCCGCCGAGCCACGCCCCGAGAAAGCCGCCGACCTGGTGCGACAGCAGCGTGAGACCGAATAGCGTGGCGAGATAGCGCGTACCGAACAATTTGCCGACGATCGCAGCGGTGGGCGGCACCGTGGCGAGCCACGTCAGGCCGAGGCCAGCTGCGAACAGGTAGAAAGTCAGTTCCGTGCGCGGGCTCATCAGGTACCAGAGGATCAGGAGCGCCCTCGACGCGTACATCACCGTGAGGATGGACTTGCTGCGGAACTTCGCGATGCTGGCGCCCGCGATCAGGCTGCCGAAGATGTTCGCGAGACCGATGATGGCGATGGACCAGCTCGCGACACTCGCGGGCAGCCCGCACAGGTTCACCTCGCCCGGCAGATGGGTGACGAGGAACGCAACGTGGAAGCCGCAGGTAAAGAAGCCTGCGTGCAGCAACAGGTAGCTCGGGTTACCAACCGCATCGCGGATCGCTTGACGGGGACCGCGGTCATGCTCGTCGCGGCTGCGGGCAACCGCGCGAGTACCAGTCAGTTTGTTGACCAGCGGCAACGTGGCGAGCGCTACCAGGGCCATGGATGCGATCGCGCCCATCCAGCCTATGGTCTGGATCAGTCGTTGCAACACCGGCGCGAAGATGAACTGCCCGAAGGAACCGCCGGCATTGATGACACCGGAGGCAGACCCGCGCGCCTCCGGAGGCAAGCGCTGGGCGGCCGCGCCGATCAACACCGAGAAGCTGCTGGCGCCCGAGCCGATGGACGCGAGCAGTCCCAGGCTCAAGGCGAGCCCGAAGCCGTTCTGGATCAACGGTGCGAGCACGCACCCCAGAGCGAGGATCACCAGTCCGCCCATGAGCACCGGACGCGGGCCGTAGTGATCGGCGACGGCACCGGCAATCGGCTGGATCGCGCCCCACGCGAGTTGCCCGATGGCCAGCGCCAGGCTGATCGTGGCAATGCTGAGGCCCGTGGTCGTATTGAGCGGCTGAACCAGCAGGCCGAATGACTGCCGGATGCCCATCGTCACCGTCAGGATGCCCGCGGCGGCCAGCACGACAACCAGCGTGTCCGGGCGGCGAAGACGGTCAAACATGATGCTGTTCCCTGGGGGTTGTTGCATGAAGCAGCGGCCTGGCTGTGTATGGACGCTGCAGCGAAGCCCCGCTACCGAGGCCCGGCGGGAATTCTCGCATGTCGTGCGGGCCTTGGCGCGCCGCCGCACCGTGACGCTCTGGTGCGAGAGGTCGGGAAGGGCGCACTATTGCAGCCTGGCCGAGGGGGGCACAGCGAGTGAGCTTCCATCGCGGTCCACAACAAGAAATGACTTGAGGGGAACAGGCAATGGCTCGGACCACCCGCAGAACCTTCGTCCGCAACGCATCGCTGCTGCTGGCCGCGGCGCAGGCAGGGCCGTGGCTCAATCTCGCGTCGGCTGCGGAGGCCGAGCCGGTGATCGCAGATACCGCTGCCGGAAGAGTACGCGGATTCCGCAACGGCGACATCCGGGTCTTCAAGGGCATTCCTTACGGCGAATCGACGGCCGGCAAGAACCGCTTCATGCCGCCGGTCAGGAAGGCGCCGTGGACGGGCACGCGTGACGCGATGAGCTTCGGGCCCAGTTCGCCGCAGCCGGACATTCCGGCAGGGTCGCCCGGCAATGGAGAGGGCTGCCTGGTGCTGAATGTGTTCACCCCGGCCGTGGGCGACAACAGGAAGCGGCCTGTGATGGTGTGGCTGCACGGGGGCGGGTTCCGAAACGGGTCAGGCTCGACGCCGGTGCTTGACGGGTCGAGCCTCGCGCAATCGCAGGATGTCGTCGTAGTGACGCTGAACCATCGACTGAACGTCTTCGGCTTCACGTATCTCGTGCCATTGATCGGTGCCGACTTCGCGGAGTCCGGCACCGTCGGCATGATGGACCTCGTCGTGGCGCTGGAATGGGTACGCGACAACATCGCACGCTTCGGCGGCGATCCCGGCCTCGTGACGATCTTCGGCCAGTCCGGCGGCGGCCGCAAAGTCGCGACGCTGATGGCGATGCCGAGTGCGAAGGGACTGTTCCATCGCGCGATCATCGAGAGCGGCGCCGTGCTGCGCTTGACGGTGCCTGAAGACGGACAGCGCCAGACCGAGATGCTGCTCGCCGAGTTGGGGCTCAAGCCCAACCAGGCGCGCGAGCTGCAGAACGTCCCGTTGGAAAGGCTCGTGGCCGCGAGCGCCGTCGTGAACGACAAGTTCGTCATGCGCGAACCCGGCATGACGGAGAACTCGCCGACCGTGGGCAGCAAGGCCATCCCGTCGCATCCGTGGGATCCTGCAGCGCCGGCGCTGTCGGCGACCATCCCTCTTCTGATCGGCTACGCCCGCACCGAAGAAACCTGGTACGACCGGCCCACGCCGGAGAAGCTGGCCCTCGATGAGGCGGGACTCAAGAAGCGGGTCGCGGAGCGCTTGAGCGCGAGTCCCGATCGCATGATCGAGGCCTTTCGCAAGGCGCACCCGGAAGCCACGCCGTGGGATCTATGGATCCTGATTGCGTCGGAACATCCGCGTGGCGCCTATGCCCGCGAGACCGCCAAGCGCAAGGCGGCGCAGGGTGGCGCGCCTGTCTATCTGTATCGATTCGACTGGGAGACGCCGGAGGGCGGTGGCAACATGCGCTCCCCGCACACGATCGAGATCCCGTTCGTGTTCAACAACATCAAGATCGCGGGCCCACTGATCTCGAAGCGGCCGGATGCCTACGCGCTCGCCGAAAAGGTCAGCGCCTCCTGGGCCGCGTTCGCGCGCACCGGCAATCCCAACATCCCGCAGCTGCCCAAGTGGCCCGTGTACTCGGCTGCGACGCGCGACACGCTGATCTTCAACAACGAGATCCGCGTCGAGAAGGATCCGGATCAGGGTCCCCGGCTCGCGATGGAGCAGCACTTGAAGCTCGCCTAGCCGTGGCGAGGGAGCCCTGAATCCGGAAGGCACGCATGCGTTGCCTGCCCGGCCAGCCTGCGTATGATGGTTTACCGGGAGCGGTCCCCAAGCAGGGCAGGGCGAAGTGAGCGAGTACCTGAGGTTGTTCATTGCGACGGCACTGCTGGTGCCGGCGACGTTGCTGCCGATCATCAACCCGCTCGCGGGGGCGCCCGTCTTCCTGGCGGCGACGGGCGGCGACGAGCGGCTCACGCGCATCATGGCGCGCCGTGTCGGCATCAACTGCTTTTTCCTGCTGATCGGCGCGTTGCTGATCGGTGGTTACGTCCTTGATTTCTTCGGCCTGTCGATCCCGATCGTGCGCATCGGTGGCGGGCTCGTCGTCGCCGCCTCCGGGTGGCGGCTGCTGAACGACACGGGACAGGACGCGATCCATCGATCCGTCGCGGACTCGACGGGGTCGATGTCCGCCGAGGAGATTGCCCACCGCAGCTTCCTGCCGATCAGCTTTCCGCTCACGGTCGGCCCGGGCACCATCGCGGCGACGATTGCGCTCGGTTCCAAGCGGCCGGAGGACGCGATCAACCTGATCCCGCAGTTGGCGGGCGCGCTCGTCGGCCTCACGTTGTCCGCAACGGTTGTCTATCTCACGTATCGGTACTCGGGCTCGTTGCTCATCCGGCTCGGGACCACGGGAACCATGGTCCTGATGCGGCTGGCCGCGTTCATCCTGCTCTGCATCGGCATCGAGATCTTGTGGAGCGGGCTGTCCGAGCTGGTCAGGACACGCTGAGTCCGCAAGGATTCGAACCCGATGCAAGTCGACATCGTCCTGTTCCCGGAGACCCGGGTCGCCGGCATCACGCACCAGGGGTCGCCTGCGACTGAACACGACACCGCCCGCAAGCTGATCGCATGGAAGATCGAGAACCGGCTGCTCGACCAGGCGCGCTATCGCAGCTACGGCCTGCACTACACGGATCCGCGGATCGTCGCTCCCGGCGAACACCGTGTGGACTTCTGCCTTTCGTATGAAGATCCCGTTACGCCCAATCCTCACGGCATCGTCGAGATGGTCATTCCCGCGATGCGCTGTGCGCGGGCGAGGGATATCGGTTCGCGGCTGAACAACAAGGCCGCGCGCTACCTCTACGATGAATGGCTACCCGCGAGCGGCGAGCAGCTGTCGGGCCAACCGCTCGTGTTCCACTATGTGAACGTAGGGCCCGCCGTGCAACCGCACGAAGCCATCACGGACGTGTACTTGCCTCTCAAGTAGCGGCTTCCCTGGCTATCTTATCTTCGCGCGTTCCCGCAACGAGGCTTGTGCAGCGGCGGCTTCGGCCACGACTTTCCTGACGTCCACGCCGACCAGTTTCCCGGCCTGCTTGCGGAGCTGGCCGTCGATGAAGACGGTGTCGACATTGGCAGGCTGGCCGTGCTGCACGAGTTGCATCGTCACGTCCGACTGCGCCGCGGGCAGCATGTTGATGTCGTCCTTGCGCACGACGATGACGTCGGCCCGCTTTCCCGGTGTCAGCGACCCGGTCTGGTCCGCGATGCCGAGCACGTTCGCACCGCTCAGCGTACCGAGCTCGATGGCGTCGCGGTATTTGAATTTCCAGTCCGGACGCGCCTGCGCGATCGCACGCAGGTCGGTGCTGCCCGACTGCTGGATGCGACCGGCATTGACGATTGTCCGCAAGCACGCGAAGGGATCGGCTGGCGCCTGCGCGGTGACGTCCAGCGTGAAGCTGATGTTCTTGAGCGGCACGCCGCCTGTCAGCAAGGCATGGATGGGCGGCAGTCCCGCACCGATCATCGGGTCCGACGTGGGGCACAGGCCCACCTTGATATCGCGCTTCGCGATCAGCTCGATCTGTGCCGGCGTCAGGCCGGTGCCGTGGGTCATCAGGAATTCGGGACCCAGCAGGTCCGGGAAGGCAAGGAAGCCGCCGTGATCGGTGATCGTCTTCAGCCCAAGCTGCCGGGCCGCTCGCACCTGGCGCGGGAAGCTCTCACCGGCGCCGTCCAGCACCATGCTGAGGCTCATGCGGCCTTGGCCGTTCTTGGCGATCCAGTCGAGCGCCCGTTGCAGGTCGCCGGGCAGCACCGGCCCGGATACGAAATTGCCGGTATGTCCCATGCGGGCGCGGATGCCGACGTCGGCGAGCGCGCGCATCTCCGCTTCCAGGTCCGCGAAATCGCGCACGCCATGGGCCCAGTTGTGGCACGTGGTCACCCCGGAGTTGATCGCTTCCAGTGCCGCGTACCTTACTGCGACATAGTGGTCGCCGACCGAGTAGCTGTTCTGCAGGGACTGCAGGCGGAAGTAATCCGACGCATCGTGCGCCATGCCGCGCCAGAGGCTGCTCCACATGTGCCAGTGGGTTTCGATGAAGCCCGGCATGACGATGGTGTTGGTCGCGTCGATGACCGTTGCACCGGGGGCGTTGACGGCCGGGCCCACCGCGACGATGGCGCCGTCACGGATATGGACATTCCCCGTGGGCAGCTCACCGATCGCGGGATCCATGGAGACCACGTGGCCGCCGCGGATCAGGAACTCGTTTGCCTGACGGCCTCTGCCCGGTTGCGCCGCGAGCGCCTGGGCTCCCACTGCGCCGCCAACCGCCGCGGCCCCGAGCGTCTTCAGGATCTCGCGACGCGTGACTCCGCCAGTGCTCGACTCTTTCATGGGTTCGCTCGTCTTTGCTGGGTGGAAGGGCTGTACGGGGAAAGTGTATCGGAAGCCTTGTCGCGAGCGTAGGCGCAAGCACCGTTGAAAGTTGACCGGGCGTGATCCGGTTTCCGCGCGCCTCTGCGGTTGGTGCAGAATGCCGGGAAACAGTCCCGGCCTGCGGGATCGAATTGCGCGCGCTGCCCGGCTGCCGATGAACGGGGATTCACTGCCATGTCGTTCCTGGACCTCTTTTCCAGCCACGCGGACCTGTACGCCTCGGCGAGACCCCGGTATCCGGAAACGCTGTTCGCCTTCATCGCGTCGCAATCGCCGGCGCAGGATCGCGTGTGGGACTGCGGCACCGGGAACGGGCAGGCGGCCGTGTCGTTGTCGAAGCACTTCAAGCAGGTGTTCGCCACGGATCCGAGCGAGGAACAGATTGCGCACGCGGCCCGGGCCGCCAACATCGACTATTCCGTGCAGCCTGCGGAAGCCACGACCCTGCCAGGCAGGAGCATGGATGCCGTCTGCGTCGCGCAGGCACTCCACTGGTTCCGCTTCGATGCTTTCTTTGCCGAGGTCAGCCGCGTGGCTGCGCCCGGCGCGCTCTTCGCAGCGTGGGGCTACACCTGGTTCAGGGTAGCGGACGACTTCGATGCGGCCTTCCGTGACTTCGTGTTCGATGTCATCGCGCCGTACTGGGCCCCGCAGAACAAGTTGCTATGGGACGGGTACGTCGACGTGCCGATGCCGTTCGCCCGTGTTCAGGTTCCTGCGTTCAGCATCGAGGCAACGTGGAACCTCCACCAGCTTCTTGCCTACGTGAATACCTGGTCCGCAGCGCGCCGCTGCATGGCAGAGCGAGGAGTGGAGTTCCTGCAGTCCGCGGAGCGCAAGCTCCAGCCACTATGGGGTCCGTCCGGCGAGACGCGCCTTGTCACCATGCCGCTGCACGTCCTCGCGGGGCGGGTCGACTGAGTGCTGTCGATTTGCTGCCGTCCCGGTCGACTAGTGGGCGATACAGTTTGATTCTCTCATTCAAAGGAGCTTCCCATGCCAGGCACCGTTCGCTTGCACCGCGTGCTGCGTGCACCGCCCGAGCGGGTGTATCGCGCGTTCCTCGACCCTGCCGCCATGGTCAAGTGGCTGCCGCCGAACGGCTTCACCGGCACGGTCCACCACATGGACGCGCGGGTCGGCGGCTCGCACCGCATGTCGTTCACCAATTTCTCTACCGGATCCAGCCATTCGTTCGGCGGCGAGTACCTGGAGCTGGTGCCCGGCAAACGCATCCGGTACACCGACAAGTTCGACGATCCCAACCTGCCCGGCTCGATGTCGGTCACCGTGTCGCTGACGGAGGTGTTCTGCGGCACCGAGCTCGAGGTGGTCCAGGAGGGCATCCCGGACATGATCCCGACCGCCGCCTGTTACCTGGGCTGGCAGGAATCGCTCGTGCTGCTGGGCAAGCTGGTGGAAGCGGACATTCCGGACGGCGCGTGATCCTGGCTGTCCGAAAGAGAGGAGGGCTCGCATGGCCGACAAGCCGAAGGTAAAAGGACCGGCGTCGTACTTCCCGTCGATCGAGAAGACCTAGGGAACCTCTGATTGACCTATACGCACTCGCGACGGCGAGCCATTTCGCTCAGGGCGAGGCGCGACGACCGCTGTGTACTCGATGTACTCAAGGGAGGAGCAACACTGCCCTGAGC
>CAIUGU010000265.1 GCA_903898785.1 uncultured Pseudomonadota bacterium
ATGCACGAACGGGAAGGCGCGAGGCATGGCTTTCGCTATGTGTACCGCAGGATCGACCTTGACGTACTGGGGGTCGGCGTCGAGTCCTTGCCCCGATTGCTCGACGATGCGGAGAGGGAGGGGTTCAGCGGCCTCAACATCACTTATCCGTGCAAGCAGGCGGTGATCCCGTATCTCGACGAACTTTCCGATGACGCCCGGGCGATCGGCGCAGTCAACACGGTGGTGTTCCGGGCTGGCCGGCGCATCGGCCACAACACGGATTGCTCCGGGTTTGCCATGAGCCTGCGGGCCGGGCTCGCCGACGCCGCACGCGAGCGGGTGGTGCAGCTCGGCGCGGGCGGAGCAGGCGCGGCCGTGGCCCATGCAGCGCTCGGCGAAGGGGTCGGGTGCCTCGTGCTCTCGGATCCCGATGTGGCCAAGGCAGAGGCGTTGGCAGAAGCGCTGTGCGCGCGCTATGGCTCGGGACGCAGCGTCGTGGCCCGGGACCTTGCCGCGGAGATGGCGCAGGCGGACGGATTGATCCATGCGACGCCGACGGGCATGGCGAAGCACCCGGGATTGCCGCTGCCGGCTGCGCTACTGCGACCGGCCCTGTGGGTAGCGGAGATCGTGTATTTCCCGATCGAAACGGAACTCCTGCACGTCGCGCGACAGCTCGGCTGCAGGACGGTCGACGGCAGCAGCATGGCGGTCTGCCAGGCGGTCGGCGCGTTCGAACTGTTTACCGGAGTCCCTGCTGACGCCGTCAGCATGCGCAGGGATTTCGACCAGCTCCTTACGCAGCCTCGGAGCTAGCCTGCAGCGCCGACTTGTCCAGCACGCTGCCGAGACGGTTCCGCGTGAGCTGCACGATGACCGGGGAAAGCGCCAGCAGCGCGATGAGGTTCGGAATCGCCATCAGCGCATTGAGCGTATCGGCGAGCGTCCACGCGAAGTCCAGTTGCGTCGTCGCGCCGAAGTACACGGCAATGCACCAGAGGACGCGGTAGGGCGTGATGACCCAGGTGCCGACGAGGAACTGCCAGCAGCGCTCGCCGTAGTACGCCCAGCCGAGGATCGTCGTTCCGGCAAACAGCGCCAGCGACGCGGCAACGATCGGTCCACCGTAGCCCGGGATGCCGGCATCGAAAGCGAGCTGCGTAAGTTCCACGCCGCTCTTGCCCGTCGTCCAGACGCCGGAGACGACCACGGCGAGGCCGGTCATCGAACACACGATGAGGGTGTCGATGAACGTGCCCATCATGCCGATCACGCCGCTGCGGACGGGGTCCGAGCTGACGCCGGCCGCTTGCGCAATGCCGGCAGTCCCGAGGCCGGCCTCGTTCGAGAAGATGCCGCGCGCGACGCCGTAGCGGATGCCGGCGATCATCGCCGCGCCGGCAAAACCGCCGGTGGCCGCGGTGGCCGTGAACGCATGGCTGATGATGGTGACGAAGGCCTGCGGAATCTCGGTGACATGCACGGCCAGCACGATCAACGCCGCGACGATGTAGGCCACGGCCATGAACGGGACCAGCCAGTTGGACACGGTGGCAATGCGCTGGATGCCGCCCAGGATGACGGCAGAGGTGATCACGACCAGTACGATGCCGGTGGTTGCCGTGCTGACACCGAAGGTACTTTGCATCGCGACAGCGATACTATTCGCCTGGACCATGTTGCCGATCCCGAAGCCGGCGAGGCCGCCGAATACCGCAAAAGCCGTGCCGAGCCACTTCCAGTTGCGGCCGAGGCCATTGCGGATCGCGTACATCGGACCGCCGACCCAGTGTCCCTTGCTGTCGCGTTCGCGGTAGTGGACGGCGAGCACGACCTCGCCGTACTTGGTGGCCATGCCGACGAGGGCCGTCATCCACATCCAGAACACGGCGCCCGGTCCGCCAAGCGCAATCGCCGTGGCGACGCCGGCAATGTTGCCCGTGCCGATCGTTGCTGCCAGGCAGGTCATCAAAGCGGCGTAGGGGCTGACATCGCCCTGCGCGCCTGCTTCGGGCTTGCGGCCTTGCCACACCATGCGGAAGCCTGCGCCGACGTTGCGGATCGGCATGCCCCGCAGCCGGATCTGCAGGAACAGGCCGGTGCCCAGGATCAGGACCAGCAAGGCGGGGCCCCATACGATGCCGTTGATGACGTTGAGCCAGGCCGAGAGCGTTGCCATGCAGGATTCCTGTCAGTCTTTGCCAATTCTTTGTTTGCGTAAGCGGTGCCGTCAATTGCCAGGCGGCCCGACTCAGAGCGGCGGACCGGGCGGCTGCGGGAAACGCGACCGCGGCCGGCTGCCCCAGGCCACCGAGGCCGACTTCGGCGCGTTCGCCGCCGGGTTCTCCAGGTAGCGGGCGATGTCGCGTGCCGACTGCCGGTAGTGTGCCTGTGCCAGCGGATCGGCGTCCCTGCGGCCGGCCAGATCCTGCTCCAATGCGTGCAGTTTATCCAGCACGAAGGAGCGGGCATCGGGTGTCGTGTCGGCGTGACCTCCGAGCATCATCATGGCGTCGAGCGCCACGCGCTGCGTCACTCGCCGCAGGGCGACCGCGTGCGGGTCCTTGTCCCTGGGGGCCTGCCAGGTGTGCTTGAACAGGGTATCCACGACTTCGGGGAGCGTCACCGTACCGGGTTGCCGGTCGGCGAAGGCCACGAGCCTCGCGGCGCGAGCCGGCTCGAGCAGCGGTTCGACGACGAGGCTCGACAGGATGCGGGCCGCCCGCAGCTGGTCGAACGCGTAATCCGTCGACAGGTCTTCGAGGTTTGAGCCGGGGTAGGGCGTGAGCAGTTCCAGCAGCGATTCCGGCAACGCAAGGTTGCCGGGCTCGATCGCGTCCATCAGCAGGCCCAGCACTTCACGCTGCAGCGCGGCCGGCACGATCTCCGTTGGCTTCAGCGACTCGCCCTTCACGACGATGTTGTGGTACATGCCGCCGACATACTTCATGCCGGACTCGATGGCCCAGCGATGATGCAGGTACGTCATCCACATGCGGAGGTCGCGCAGCGCACCGATCGGTTCGCCTTCCTCCAGCGTCGCGGTGCCGTACCGGGACAGCATGATCTTGCGGGCGGCCATGGTTTCGCGCAGGTATTCGGTCGGCGTGGCACGGTCGTCGTACCACGTCCAGCGAGGGTCCGTGTCGGGCACGAAGAGGATGCCCTTCGAGCGCATTTCCGCAATCAGCGCGTCAAGCGACGCTGCTTCGCTTGCGCCAGGCAGCTCCGTGTAGGCGTAGCGGGCCATGAAGTCGTCGTAGAGGCCCGTCGCGCGCTGGAACGATTCGCTCAGGTCGAGCTTGCCGTCCACCACCTTGACCCGTGGCGTCGGGTACTCCATCACCGAGGCGCGTTCGTTCAGGCTGGACGAGAAGTTGTGGCCGAAGCCGAGCGCATGGCCGAGTTCGTGGGCCGACAGCAGCGACTGGCGCAACACGACCATGTCGCGCTGCCCGGCAGGCATGTCGGGGCCCGCCATCGCGGTGCCCGGCATGTAGGCATCCCAGTAGCTGGCGATCGTGCGGTTGCGATGGGAATCCATGCGCGTCTTGGAGCCCAGGATCTCGCCGGTGCGCGGGTCGCGGTACGTGCCGCCGCTCGAGAAGCCGCGCTCGTCGCGATCGATCCACTGCACCCACGCATAGCGGATGTCCATCGGGTCCATGTCGGGGGTCGGGTCCTTGATCTCGATGGCATTCCTGAAGCCCGCCGCCTCGAACGACTTGTTCCACCAGAGGATGCCAGTTCGCATCGAGCTGCGCAGTGGTTCGGGGATCGCGAGGTCGAGGTAGAAAACGATCGGCTTCTTCGGCTCGCTGATCGCGGCCGCCGGGTCCTTCTTCTCGAGGCGCCACCGGGTCACCCAGGACGTTTCCGTGTTCTCGTCGAACGGTTTCGCGTAGTCACGGAAGTCCATGCCGCTGACACCGATGCGCGGATCGGCAAGGCGCGGATTGTAGCCGACCGGTGCGCGCAAGAATGAGTGGTGGATCCGCAGCGTG
>CAIUGU010000266.1 GCA_903898785.1 uncultured Pseudomonadota bacterium
AGCCTGTCACTGCCGCCGAGGAGCACGCCCTGGCCCACGGCGCCGAACACGCCGCCCTTGTCCGCGACCGCCCGGGCGAGATCCATGTCGACACTGCGGTGGTGCTCGAAGACGTTGCGCACGTTCGCATGGCTCACGATCACCGGTGACGTGGAGGCTTCGGCCACCTCGCGCGCGGAACGCCGCCCCATGTGGGAAAGATCGACGAGCATCCCGACGCGGTTCATCTCCGCGACCAGCCGCAGTCCGAATCGGCTCAGGCCTGCATCACCGGGCTCCAGGCCTCCATCGGCGGCCAAGCTGCGCGCGTTGTAGGCAAGAATCATGTGGCGAATACCCAGCGCGTGGAAGGCTTCCACCAGATCAAGGTTGTCGCCAACGGGGGTGCAATCCTGGAAGTGCAGGCCGACGGCGAGCTTGCCTTCCTGCCGCGCACGGCGCACATCCGCCGCGCTCATGGCGAGGACGAAGGCGTCGGGCTGGCGCAGGATGCGGCGGCGCCATGCGGCAGTCCAGGCCAGGGCGGTGGCCGTGTCGTGGGTTGCAGCGACGGTGATCGACGCGTAGGACAGCCCCGCACGGCGCAGGCGGTGCGGGAGGTCTTCCACGACTGCAAGAGGAAACTCCGGGTTGTGCGGGACCGTCATGTCGCACACGATGGCGCTGCGGAACAGGTCGTTCATCGCCTCAATCCCACTTCACATTGAGTGCGCGGATGCGGGCCCGCGTGGATACCACTGAGTCAGTGAGCAACTGGTTGCTGGCTGCGGTGTCCAAGCTGATGGTCGCGAGATCCTGCTGTTGCATCGCCTTCTCGAATGCCGGGAGGCGTGCGACGGCGGCCAGTGCGGTGTTCAGGCGGGCGACCTGCGATGGCGGTGTGGATTGTGGAAGCAGCACTCCCAGCCAGACGTCTCCACTGGAGAAGCCCGGAAATCCCTGCTCCGCGACCGTCGGTATGCCCGGCATCGATGCGCATCGTCGCGCTGCTGTCACGGCGAGAGCCTTGAGTTGCTTCAGTTCGATGGCCGACTTGACCAGCCCGACAGCGGGGATCATGGCCGTGACGCGCCCCGCCAGCAGGTCCGTGAGCGCGGCTGGGCCCGCCTTGTAGGGAACATGTTGCACATCAAGCGCAACCGCCGCCTTGAGTTCCTCCAACGCCACATGGGGCGGAGATCCCAGCCCGGACGACGCGAAGTCCAGCTTGCCAGGATTCTGGCGAGACCATGCGATGAAACTCTTGAAATCGTTCACCGGGACGCTGGGATGCACGACCAGAACCTGGCAGCCTCCGCGTGCCACGATGCCGGCCGCGACAAAGTCTTTGGTCGCATCGAAGCGGGCACGCTCCGGGTACATGGCCGGGAACACGGTCAACGGACTGTCCAGAGTGGCGAGCGCCGTGTAACCGTCCGCAGGCGCCTTCTGCACTTCAGCAACTGCGAGGGCGCCGCCTGCACCGGGCTTCGCGTCCACGATCACCGGCTGCGCGAGCTCCTTTTGCAGAGCGTCCGCCAGTAGTCTGACCTGGAGATCGAGCACGCTGCCCGGGCCACCGGGGCTGACAAGGCGGATCGGCCTGCCGGAGAGTGACTGGGCCTGCGCGGACAACGTGGTGAAAACGACCAACGCACACATGAGAAGACGCATCATCTGATTGACTCCAATTCGATCGGCTTTAAATAAAAGTTCGAGTAACGCTGGTTCGCGGACCAGCAGCAAGTAGGGAAGTCCGCATAAGTGGGCAGTTTATGGAGCGCGGAAAACAGGGGCAAGGTCAGTCGGTCGATCCCCCCGGAGGATAGGCATCGATCAGGCGAATTGGGCGGTTGGGCCAGGATTGCGCGCGGGCGAGATGGGGCGGCGCAACGGCGCCGGCCGCAGCAAGTGCCTTGATCATGG
>CAIUGU010000267.1 GCA_903898785.1 uncultured Pseudomonadota bacterium
AGCAACGCGCCGCCCAGCAATGTCAGTGCGGCCACGATCTCCGGATGATCGGCACCGCGCTCCTGCCTGCGCAGGTCAAGGACGCGCTGCGCGGCCTCGACCGCATTGCCGTACAGCCCGAGATTGACGTACACCTTGCCGATGGTCTCAAGCAGCGTGGCCTGCGTCGCCGGCTGGCTGCGCAAACCCTCGGTCACGCGGCGGGCACCCGTATCCAGGATCTCGCGGGCCGTGATCGTCGCGCCCCGCGTGCGTCCGGGATCCGACAGTTCGAACAGCTCGACCAGGAAGGACGACACCGTCTCTGCCCTGGCGCCCTCAGCCGTGGCGCGATCGCGTTCGCGTGCGATTCGTCCGGCCTGCACGTACATGGTCGCCGCGAAGCCGACCAGCAGCAGCAGGAACAGCGCCGATGCGGCCACGCCCAGCCGGTAGCGCTGCACGAACTTGGCCGTGCGGTAGCGCCAGGTATCGCGCTGCGCGACGATGGGGCGGCCGCCCAGGAAGTGCTCGACATCGCGCGAGAACTGTTCGACCGAGACGTAACGCCGCTCCGGGTCGATCTGCAGTGCCTTTAGGACGATGACGTCGAGGTCGCCCTTGAGCTGCCGGTGCAGCTTCTGCACGGGCGTGGACCGCGCGGCGGCAATCTGTTCGACGCGGCCGGCGCCGAGATCGCCCTTGATGTCCTTGCACAGCACCGCCGTGCTGGGCGGCACGACAGGCGTGGTGGTCAGGACACGTTCGATATCCTTGAGCCGGAAGCTCTGGATGTCGAACGCGCGCCTGCCGGTCAGCAGCTCGTACAGCAGCAGCCCCAGTGCGTAGATGTCGGTGGACGTGGTGATCGGCCCGCCCGTGACCTGCTCCGGGCTGGCGTAGTGCGGCGTCATCAGCCGGACACTGGCCTGCGTGACCGCGATGGTGTGGCGTGCCTGGCTGGAATCGAGCAGCTTGGCGATGCCGAAGTCGAGGAGCTTCGGGGTCCCGTCCGCCGTCACGAGGATGTTCGAGGGCTTCAGGTCCCGGTGCACGATCAGGTTCTGGTGCGCGCAATGGACGGCGGCGCAGATCGAGCGGAACAGCTTGAGCCGCGCGGGGATGTCGAGGCACTGGCTGTCGCAGTAGGCATCGAGCAGGACGCCATCGACATACTCCATGACGAAGTACGGCGTCCCGTCGCTCGCCGTGCCGCCATCGAGCACTCGGGCAATGTTGGGGTGGTCGAGCGTGGCCAGCATCTGCCGCTCGGCGCGCAGGCGGCCCGCGGTCAAGGAGCCGTAGAGTCCCTCGTTGACCAGCTTGATGGCGACCCGTTGCCGGAACGAGGCGTCGTCTCGTTCAGCGAGGTAGACCGCGCCCATGCCGCCCAGCCCGATGCGCGAGAGCAATCGATAAGGCCCCACCCGCTCGCCCGAACGATCCGGTGGTTCATGCACGAGGCCGCTTTCGGACAGTTCGGTCGCGTCGCCCGAGTCACCGTCCGCCGCCATCGACGCAGAGAACGGCGCAGAGCCGACCCCTTCGAGCAGCCTTTCAAGCACCGCATCGTACAGCAGCGAATCGTCGCCGCAACTCTGACGAACGAACACGACGCGATCGCGCGGGCCGAACTCGAGCGCCTGCCGCACGATGAGCGCAATGCGCTCACGCATGTCGGGCGGCGATGCCGGCGGGCCTGATGGCGGTGCAGTGCTCATCGGCAAATGTTAGAGTTCAAGCGTTCCATCACAGGGGGAGCTTAAAGCAACCATGGCCACTCGCAAAAAGAAAGTCGCGCGCAAGTCCACCAAGGCCACGAAGGCCACGAAGGCCGTAAAGAAGGCTACCAAGAAGAAGGCGGCTCCCAAGCGCAAAGCCGCAAAGAAGAAGACGGGACGCAAGACGCGCGCGTCCATCGTGCGGCCGCCGCAGTAATCGTCAGCCCGCCGCGAGCCCATACCATGCCTTCCCCGACCGGCACTGTCGATCGTTCCCCGAGCGGATACGACCTGGCTGCGCTGACGCCGGAGGAACGGGCACGGTTCGCGGCGGACCTCACGACGGAAGAACGCAGGGTGCTGCTGAACCAGGGCACCGAGCCGCCCTTCTGCGGCACCCTGCTCAACAACAAGGCCGCAGGGCTCTACGCGTGCCGCCTGTGCGGCCTGCCCTTGTTCCGCTCCGATGCGAAATTCGAGTCCGGCACGGGCTGGCCTAGTTTCTTCGATCCCGTGGACGCCACGCATATCGCGGAGTTGCGCGATGTCAGCCATGGCATGGTGCGCGTCGAGATCCGCTGCAAGCGCTGCGACGGGCACCTCGGCCATGTGTTTGGCGACGGGCCGCCGCCCACTTTCAAGCGCTACTGCCTCAATTCCGTGTCGCTCGCTTTCTTCCCGAGCGGCAGCGAGCCGCCCCAGCGTACCCACGGCACCTGACGGCGCAGTCTCGAACGTCGACTGCACTGCGCGCCTTTTGGCACGATCTCCGGCTTGTGCTATATCAGGCCAAGAGGCACACGTCCCGCACCCTGGCGCAAGCGGTCTGGAGGGGCATTCCCATGAACACCAACCTGCATCCCGGCCACGCCACGCACGTCGCGCCGCTGGCTTGGCTGCTGGCGGTACTCACGCTGCCATCGACCTCTGCATCCGCGCAGGAGCTCGGCATCGGCGGCTCCCACTCGGTCTACGGCACCAACCCGTACCTGTCCGATGGCGCCACGGCGCTCATGCTCGGC
The DNA here is from genome assembly GCA_903898785.1 of uncultured Pseudomonadota bacterium. Taxonomy (GTDB): domain Bacteria; phylum Pseudomonadota; class Gammaproteobacteria; order Steroidobacterales; family Steroidobacteraceae; genus CAIUGU01. The sequence goes on from CAIUGU010000267.1 coordinate 2,723, forward strand.
AATTTCGAGAAGGGTGTCGAACTGACGCGCGCAGGCCTCAAGGACATCCTCACGACGGAAGAGCGCGTGACGATGCTGTCCAACCTGTGCGCGGGTTACGTGGGACTCAAGGAGTTCGACACCGCGATCGTGTATTGCAACCGCTCGCTCGCACTAGACCCGGGCAACTGGCGGGCCCTGCAGAATCGGGCCGCAGCCCATGCCGGCATCGGCCAGATCAACCAGGCCTTGAGGGACGTGGAACACGGCCTCGAGCTCAACCCCGGCAGCGACTCGCTGAAGCTCACGCTGTCGATCGTCCGCGAAATGGCGAAGCGCGAAGGCAAGCCCGCGACCCAGACTAGCTGAACGCGGACTCCCCCTGACTCAGTCTCACGGCGGAGCGTCGCGGCTCCCTGAAGAATCCCTGCGCAAAAAAAAGGCCGCGTCGCGATGAACGAGGCGGCCTTGAAGAGACCCTATCGAGTCCCGAAGAGGTGCGGGGGGGGCACTCTCTGTAACCTAGCATCTGCAATGCTCATGCCACTCTGATGACAATGTGAGAAGCACGGGCTCTTTGAGACGAAAAGGCGGGCTATTTCATTGAGTTGAGGTCACGGCGCGAGTCAGCTTGCAAGGCACGCTCGCCGTGTCTACTGATCCGACTCGGCGCAATTGCAGCTTTGCGTCGCACAAAGAGAGGGCAACGCCAGTGCTGCGCGCCGGGCCTTCGGCTGAGCCGTCCTCCGGCCGGGGTTTGCGTTTGGCATACCCGACAACGATCGTCACCAGTCGATCATCGAGGGTGCCCGCCACGAGTCGGCATCACGTGGCCAACGACAGCTCCGCTTCGCATACCGCTGGCGATCATCGCGGCCGGTGAGCGGCGATGTGCCCGCGACATTTGACCCGTGCCGATTGAAAGGGCCTCAGCCAAACGCAAACCCCGTCCAGATGCCGGCTCCGGGAACTGGCGCGGAGGATATGCATTCGCAGCCCTTGGAACCTGCAGCCATGATCCTTCCTGGCTTACCGCAAGCAGCTAGCCAATTGCCCGGATGCAGTTCCTTACGAGCGAAGGGCCGCGATAGACAAGGCCCGTGTAAAGTTGCACAAGGTCAGCACCCGCATCGCGCATGGCACGTGCCGCAACCGGCGAGTCAACGCCACCTACTCCGATGATCGGGAATACGGCACCCAATGAGTCGCGCAGCTCGCGGACGAAGCCAAGGGCAATAGATCGCAGTGGAGCACCACTCAGACCACCTTGGTGGATTCGGGCGACTGCTCGGTCGCTGTCGCGCTTGATGGTGGTATTCGTTGCGATCACGCCATCAATCGGCAGGGTCTTGAATAGCGCCACAATCTCGCCCAGCTGTTCGGCCTCAAGATCGGGCGAGAGCTTCACGAGCAAGGGCGGCCTATTGCCATCGGTCATCGCGCCACGATCTCTTTCCTCGAGCAGCGCGCGCAGCAATGGCTCGAGATGCTCCACTCCTTGCAGTGCCCTCAATCCCGACGTGTTGGGAGAGGAGACGTTGACTGCAATGTAGTCTGCAATACTACGAACGGCTCTCAGACATTCGACGTAGTCGTCGACGGCACCAGAAAGGGGCGTATCTGCATTCTTGCCGATGTTAACTCCCACCATTCCGCGATACCGGCGGCGGCGCAGTCTTGCAGCGACGACGGCTGCGCCGTCATTCGGAAACCCCAACCGATTGACAAGGGCGCCAGCAGAAGGCACGCGAAACAACCGCGGCCTCGATTGTCCACTCTGCGGACGGGGTGTCACTGTACCAACTTCGATGAAGCCAAACCCAAGCCGCCCGAGGCCATCGACGGCCGTCCCATTCTTGTCGAATCCTGCAGCGAGCCCCACCCGATTCGGAAAGCGCAACCCCATGCACTCAACGGGTGTATGCGAAGGAATTCGGACGTTCGTTCCGCCGGCGACGCGAAGACCCTCCAGGACAAGCTGATGTGCCCGTTCCGGATCGAGGGCGAAGAGAGCTGAGCGAATCGCTGGGTACCACATTGCCTGATGATGCGGCGGCCTTTGGCGGGGAGCAAGGACTGCGGGATGGCGACGCGGTAGAGGTGGAGGTGGAGGTAGTGATAGAAGAATCCGTGGCAGAGCTGCTGCTGGGGTATTTGCACTGACACACGGGTACCCCGAGCCGGCATCTGGACGGGGTTTGCGTTTGGCAGAGTCACTTTCAATCGGCACGGGTCAAATGTCGCGGGCACATTGCGGCTCACCGGCCGCGATGAATGCAAGCGGGGTGCGGAGCGAAGCAAAGGGGAGTTACGCGATGCCAGCTCGTGGCGGGCACCTCAATAAACCCACGGTGACGTTTATTATCGGGTAGGCCAGCAGACCCCGGTCGGTGGGCGGCTCAGCCGAGGCCCGGCGATCCGGCACCAACGCCAGCCCCACCGCTCTTGAAATGAGCCTCGCTGGACTAGGCGAGCCGATTGAGCCCGTTGAACGCGGCGGTCCGGTAGGCCTCGGCCATCGTCGGGTAGTTGAACGTCGTGTTCACGAAGTACCGCATGTCGTTCATGTCGTCGCTCGACATCACGGTCTGGCCGATGTGGATGATCTCCGACGCGCCGTCGCCGAAGCAGTGCACGCCGAGGACCTTCAGCGTCTCGGTATTGAAGAGGATCTTCAGCATGCCGACGCGCTCGTCCGTCATCTGCGCGCGCGCCAGGCTCTTGAAGCTCGCATGCCCCACTTCGTATGGAATGTTCTTCTCACGCAGCTCACGCTCGTTCATGCCGACCGTCGAGATCTCCGGCAGCGTGTAGATGCCGGTGGGCACGAGGTCAGGACGGTGCGGTTCCATCCGCGGGTCGAGGATGTGCTGGACGGCATCACACCCCTGGCCGTAGGCGGCACTGGCGAGTGCCGGCGGGCCGATGACGTCGCCGGCCGCGTAAATGTGGCCGATCGGCGTCTGGTAATGCGCATTCACCGACAGCTGGCCGCGTGAGTTCGGAACGAGCCCCACCGCCTCCAGGTTCATGCCGCTCGTATTGCCGGTGCGGCCGTTGGCCCACAGCAGCAGGTCCGACTTGATCTTGCGGCCCGATTCGAGCTGCAGTACGACGTCGCGCTCGCGCGCTTCGAGCCCGGCAAACTTCTCGTTGTGGCGAATGACGCAACCCTGCTCGCGCAGGTGATACGACAGCGCCTCGGCAATCTCGTCATCGAGGAACGACAGCAGGCGGTCCTGTGTGTTCACCAGCGTGACCTTGCAGCCCAGGTTGATGAAGATCGACGCGTACTCGCACCCGATCACGCCGGCACCGTAGATGGTGACGACAAAGGGGTTGTCGCCGTAGCGGAGGATGCTGTCGCTGTCGCGGACCCGCGGATGGCTGAAATCGAGTTCCGGCGGATGGTACGGCCGCGATCCGGTGGCGACGACGATATGGTCGGCCGTGACCCGCAACGTCTCGGCGCTGTCGGAGCGAACTTCGACCGTGTGGTCGTCGACGAACCAGGCGTCGCCCGCGAGGATAGGCACGCGATTGCGGTCGTAGAAGCGCCGGCGGCTCGCCACCTGCGCGTCGATCACGCTACCGGCCGAGGACAGCAGGCGCGGAAAACTGACGTTCAGCGAATTGCGGAATTCACGCAGCAGCGGATTGCGGCGGGCGTCGTACAGCGTCTTGACCGCTTGCCGGAGGGCCTTGCTCGGGATGGTGCCCCAGTGGGTGCAACCGCCTCCGACTTCCCTGTGACGTTCGATGAGGGCGACTTTGCGGCGATTCTTCGCCGCCATCATTGCCGCGCCCTCACCCGCCGGGCCGCTGCCGATGACCAGAATATCGTAGTGATTCACGGCGCGTATGCTATCGCATTGCAGCGGCATCGCGAAGGTTGCGCGACCGGAAGTGGGACACGCTTCGCCGCTGAATGCGGGATCGACGCGCCCGCGAGCGCTGCCGCTGTCAGCCGGATCGGGCCTTGGGCGATCCGGCCCCGGTTTCCGGGGTCGCCGCGATGCCCATGAACTGCCACCTGAGCGCCTTGCGGAGCGTGGTGGTGTACTCCTCTCGCGAATAGATGCCGGTCGCCCAGTAGCGGAGGCTGGACCAGTAGTGGGAGAACAGCAGGCGGCTGATCTCACTGGGGGAAAGTTCCCGGGTAACTTCACCGCGTTGCTGATGTTCGGCCACGATGGCCGAGGTGATATCGCGCACGGCATCGCCGAGTTCATGCGAGCGCTGGGTCAGCTCGGAATTCAGCGTGATCGCCAGCTCGCGCAGGAAGTGCCGCGTGATCTCGACGTCTCGACCGTGGTAGTTCGCCATCTCCTCGAAGACGAACATGATCCGGTCCTTGCAGCTGCCTGCGGCCGGGATCCGCGACGGGATGGTGGCGACGAACTCCATCGCCTCATGGACGAGCGCGATGATCAGCAGATCGGTCTTGTTGCTGATGTAGCCGAACAGGGTCCCGGGCGGGATGCCGGCCTCGACGGCGACTTCCTGGGTCGTCACCGCGTCGAAGCCCTTCGCGCGGATCAGCTTGCGGCCGGCCAACGCAATACGCTCCGCCGTCTCGGCTTTCTTCTGCTCGCGACGACCGACCTTTCTCTTCACGACACTATCGCGCTTCAAAGTGGGGACCTGTCATGACAACCGGCACGCTTGGCGCAGGACCGGATGAAGCCCGCCGACGGGCACGGTACTCCTAGGGAACCTCTGCAGAGGTTCCCTAGGCGCCGGGGCGGCCTGACGCCATAGGAACCCAAGCATACTTGAAAATGCGGTCCCAGAGCCGCCGGCCACCCCGTCTCGAGGGACGTTCCTGCCGATAAAGACGGGGTGAACGGCAAAATCGGCCCCTATCGGTACAATCCGCCCAGGCGCTACCCCGTTCCGGGCGCGCCTCCTCCAGGACCTGACCCTACCGTGCCGCATCGAGGACCTGCCCGCCATGAAGCACCTGCTTTCCCTGATTGCCCTATCCGCCTGCCTTGCAGGCGCGTCGTTCCACGCCCAGGCCGCCGAGCCCAGCCGTCTCGAGGCCAACAAGCAGCTGGTGCGCGACTTTTTCGTCGCTTTCGGCATGCGCGACAAGGCAAAGCTCGCCCAGATCGTCAGGGAGGATTACATCCAGCACGCCCCGAATTTCGAGACCGGGATAGCGGGCACATTCAAGTTCATCGACGCCCTGCCCGGCACCGCTCCCACGACGCCTCCGGACCCGGGCATCATCCGCATGGTGGCCGAAGGCGACATGGTCGTCTCGCACATCCGCAGACAGGGGCCGAACGGCGTGAATGCCGCGATGGACATCTTCCGTATCCAGGACGGCAAGATTGCCGAACACTGGGGCGTACAGCAGGCTGTGCCACCCGAGGACAAGGCGCTCAACAAGAACGGCTTCTTCTGACCTCCAGCAGGAAACCGCCCGGAGCCGGTTCGATCCGGTTCCGGGCGGTGTCTCGTCCCGGGCCGCCCGCCTCACTCAGCGAGGACTGACGGGCCGCAGCGGGCTCCCTGCGCTACTTCCCGCCGAAACGACGGCCGATCGATACACCGCGGAACGTCGCTACCGCATACGGAGAAGGCGCGAATGCCCGCTACATCGCGAGCAGTTGCTCTGCCACGGCACCGGGTGCCGACAGGAATGGCGAATGGCTGGTGGGCAACGTCACGACGCGCTTGCAGGGCAGTTGCGCGTGCATGGCGCGTTGCGCAGCGAGGCTGATGGCCTGGTCGGCCGCACATTCGACATAGACGCGCGGAATGCGACCCCAGCGTTCGGCAGTCGTCTTCAGCGGCGTGCCGAGCGGTGCCGTCGCTTGCGGAACCAGCAGCCGTCTCGCGAGTGCCACATCCTCCGCCGAGCAGTCCGCATAGAACACGTCCCTGACGGCGCTGTCCTTCACGCGCGCGGAGGAATGATCCGGCGAGAACTCGAGATTGGAGAGAACCTTGCCCGCCGCGTCCGTCTGCGCCTGCGCCAGCAGCGACTGGCCGCTCGGCAGGAGGAACGACGTCAGGTACAGCAACGACGTCACCTTCTCGGGCATGGCTTCCGCTGCCATGGTGATGGCAATGCCCCCCATGCTGTGCGCCACCAGCTGGACCGGATCCTGGCAGGCCTTCAGGACTTCGCAAACGCGATCGGCATAAGCCTGCAGCGACGCGCCTGCAATGGGCGTCCGATCGACGCCGAGTGCCGGGAGATCGGGCGTGATGACCGTATGGCCTTTGGCTTCCAGCAACGGCACCACTTTGTGCCAGCACCAGGCCCCGTGCCACGCGCCGTGAACCAGAACATACGTGCTCATTCCGCCCCCCCTGTTCGTGTAGATCTCGTGCCGTGCCGCGACTTGCGCCGGAAGCAGCCAGCCCGGGACAATGGTCGGCTGTCCGGGAACTATTGCCAGCGGCCTTCTTCATATAGTCAGGCAATTCCGCGAACGGCGCCAGCGAAGGATACCCCCTATGCATCACGACGATAACTTCAGGCAGGGTCGGCGGCTGCTCGTCGGCGCCATTGCCTCCGCACCCCTTCTTGTCGTCGGCGACAATCTGCGCGCCGCCACCCGCGGCAGCATCGCTCCAACGCCAGCGTGCCACGATGACGATGAACCGACCCCCCGCCAGACGGAGGGTCCGTTCTTCAAGAGCGAGTCTCCGCAGCGCCAACGACTGCGCGAGCCCGGCATGGCAGGCCGCCCGCTCGCCGTATCAGGGGTCGTCTTGTCGACCGCCTGCGTCCCGATCGCGGGTGCGAAGCTCGATTTCTGGCGGTGCGACCACGACGGAGACTACGACAACCGCGGGTTTGTGCTGCGAGGCCATCAGTTCACGGACGCGGAGGGCCGCTACTTCCTGGAAACGATCGAGCCTGCGCTGTATCCGGGTCGTACCCGACACATCCACGTCAAGGTACAGGCGCCACATCAGCGGGTGCTGACCACGCAGCTCTATTTCCCGGGCGAGTCCCGCAACCAGCGCGACCGGATCTTCGACAGCCGGACGCTGATGGAGATCGTGCGCGAACCTTCCGGGCTGCGTGGCCGCTTCGACTTCGTGCTGACGATCGGCTAGAGGGATGCGGCGGGCTGCACGATGGCCGGCGCACTCCACACCCAGCGCACGACGTCATCGCCGTGCAGGTCCGTGAAGGTGCGCTCGCGCCGGAACCCGAGCCGGTGGACGAGCCTTGATGAGGGCTGGTTGTCCGGAACGATGTGTGCGACAACCTGCTGCACGGCGCCGCTCGCTGCCGCGAGCTTGAGCAACTGCCCGATCGCCACGGTCGCAATGCGCTGGCCGCGTTGCCCGGGCGCGATGCCGTAGCTGATCTCCACCTCACCTCGGGCGGGCACGGTCTTGAACCGGCAGCTGCCGAGGATGGCAGCGCGCGACTTCGACACGATGAGAAAGGGCACGCACCAGAACAATGGCGTGCCGGTATCGACCCCGGCAAGCGCGAGCGTCGCCACATGACCCGGTGGCAACGCGCCGGCGAAGACCGCCATGCCCGTCTCGACCGGCTCGCCAGCCGCAATCTGCCTGAGTTCGACGACGCCCATCTGCACGAGGGCGATGTCCTCCGAGGCGGCTTCCAGTGGCATGGTCGGTAGGCTGTCCAGCAACCGCTCCTCAAGGCGCGGTGGCGCCTCCACCCAGGGCCAGCGCCAGGCTCACCGAGTTCGTCAACGCATCGCGCTGCGCGCCGACCAGGGCGATCTGGGACTGATAGAGATTGCGCCGCACATCGAGCAGATCGAGATAGGCGATCTCGCCGGCTGCATAGCGCAGCTCGGACAACTCGGCCGCGCGGGCGAGCGCCGAAGCCTGATCCGCCGTGGTCTGCCGAATGCCACCGAGCAGTTCCTGACCTTTAAGCGCGTCAAGCACATCGCGGAACGCATTCTGCACGGTCCGCACGTATTCAGCCTGCCGCTGCTGCTGCAGCGCATTGGCACGTTCCACGGCAGCACGCAGCCGCCCCGCCTGGAACACGGGCTGCAACAGGCCTGCTGCGAGCGACCATTGTTCCGCGGGATCGGTGAACAGGTCGGCCAGCTCCTGGCTCGCGGATCCGTAACTGCCCGTCAGGTTGATGCTCGGAAACAGCCCTGTCCGCGCGACGCCGATGTCTGCTGCGGCAGCCGCGAGCGCGGCTTCCGCGGAACGGATGTCAGGCCGGCGCTCCAGCACGCTCGACGGCAGGGCCGGTGATAGCAGCGGGGCAGCCGGCAAGGTCCCCGCCACGAGCGAGACTTCTGTCAGCTCCTTCGGCGAGCGTCCGAGCAACACGCCGAGCGCATGTATCCGCTGGGCGACCTCAAGCTCGAACTGCTGTGCCGAAATAGCGGAGGCTGCTGCCTCGGCTTCGGTACGTCGCAAAGTCGCCTCGTCACTCTCGCCTGCGTCGTAACGGATCTTCTCGAGGCCGACGGACTCGCGGCGCGCAGCCAGCGTTTCCCGTGCCCGATCCAGCTGCTGCCGGGCGGCGATCAGCGAAAAATACCCGCGGGCAACGTCGCCGGTGAGACTCAGGCGCACCGCATCGCGGTCGAACTCGGAAGCGAGCAGCCGCGCCCTCGCGGCCTCGCTGCCACGTGCATAGCGACCCCACAGGTCCAGCTCGTACGTGACGACGCCCTGCGCCGAAAAGCTGTCGCGGGCGACACCGGGATCCGGCGACTGTCCCGCCAGCACGCTGTCGAAGCGCCGCGCCGCATTGCCTTCGATGCTCACCCCCGGCGAGCGATTCGAGTTCGCCTGCCGCAGCGCCGACCGGGACTCGAGGACGCGCGCAGCGGCCAGCGCAGCATCCGCGTTGTGCGCCAACGCTTCCTCCATCAGCTGGTCCAGCGTGGAATCGCCGAAGACACTCCACCAGCGATCAGCCAAGGGCGACGCCTGCGCCGTCGTTGCAGGCAGGGCCTCCGGCAATGGCAATGCCGGCTTGTCGATCGCGACCCGCGAGACGATGCAACCGCCGAGCACCAGCGGCAGCAGCACCAGCACTCCAGAACGGAACAAGCGTAAATCAGCCATGGGGCACCTCCGCCACGTCCGCCTTTCCTGCTGCAGCGGCGTCCGGCGCCTTGCGGTCTCCCCACGACGCGATCCAACGGAAGAACAGCGGTATGAACAAGGTGGCAACGAAGGTCGCCATCAGCATGCCGCCGATGACGCCGGTGCCGATGGAGTGGCGGCTGGCCGCGCCCGCACCGGTGCTGATGGCCAGCGGCGCGACGCCGAGGATGAACGCGAGCGACGTCATGATGATCGGCCGGAAACGCAGCCGGGCTGCCTCCACCGCGGCGTCGGCATATGACATGCCCTCCGCATGTTTCATCATCGCGAACTCCACGATCAGGATGGCGTTCTTGGCAGCGAGTCCGATCAGCGTCACGAGCCCGATCTGGAAGTAGATGTCGTTCTGCAGGCCGCGCAAAGCCACCGCCGCCACTGCTCCGAACACGGCGAACGGCACCGCAAGGATCACGGCAAGCGGCAAGGTCCAGCGCTCGTACTGTGCTGCGAGAATCAGGAAGACCATCAGCACCGCCAGCAGGAAGATGCCCACCGTGGAGTCCCCCGCGATCTTCTCCTGGTACGAGGTACCCGCCCATGTCAGCACGTAGCCCGCCGGCAACGTCTCGGCCGCGACCCTTTCCATGAGGTCGAGTGCCTGTCCGGAACTGTAGCCGGGCGCGGGATTGCCGATCACCTTCGCGGCAGGGAACACATTGAAGCGCTCCATGATCTCGGGCCCCGTGTCCTCGTGGATGCTGGCAACTGCAGTCAGCGGCACCAGCGCGCCTTTGGAGGACCGCACATAGACATCGCGGATGTCCTGTGCGTGCGCACGGAACTCTGCCTCGGACTGCAGGTATACACGGAACACACGACCCGACTTGTTGAAGTCGTTCACGTACAGCGCGCCGAACGTGCTCTGCAGTGTATCGAAGATCTCCGTCACCGGAATGCCGAGGCTCTTGGCTTTCTCGCGATCGAGCTCGATGCGCATCTGCGGCACACTTGCGCTGAACGTTGTCTGCACGCCCGCCAGCTCAGGACGACCCGCGGTAGCAGCAATCAGCTGCTGGGTCGCCGCTTCGAGGGCCTTCGGGTCGCTGCTGGTCTTCGCCTGCACATAGCCCTCGAAGCCGCCGGTCGTGCTCAGACCCTGGATGGGCGGCGGCTCGAAGGCCAGCACGAACGCATCCTTGATGGTCGCCCCGAAGCCGAAGATGCCGCCGACGACCGCTGCAGGCGAAGACTCCGGCCCCGTGCGCTTGTCCCAGTCATCGAGGGCGAGCCAGATGGCACCGGTATTGGTCCGGAGGGCGAAGGTCAGCAGATCCATTCCGGCGAAGCCGATAGAGTCGGAAACCGCAGGAACGGTGGCCGTGTACCCCATGATCTGGTCGACCACTTTCTCGGTGCGGGACAGGGAAGCGGCGTCCGGCAGAATGGGCAAAGCCAGCACATACCCCTGGTCTTCGTTTGGCGCGAGCGTGTTCGGCACGAGCCTGAACAAGCCGGCGGTCGCCACGAGCAACGCGGCAAACAGGGCAACCGCCAGCGTCGCGTGGCGCAACAGGTAACGCACACCGCCGGTATACCTGCCTGTCACTCGAGCAAACCAGTCGTTGAATCGCGCGAAGAACCCGTGGACGCTCGCATGCTCCGGGCGCAGCAGGGAGGCGCAAAGGGCCGGTGTCAGTGTCAGCGCCACGAAACCCGAGATCACGACCGACACGGCAATGGTGACCGCGAACTGCCGATACATCTCGCCGACCAGGCCGCCGAGGAACGCCACAGGGAGGAACACTGCACACAGCACGAGCACGATGGCGATCACGGGCCCGGTCACTTCCTTCATCGCCTTCACGGTGGCATCCGCCGGGGACAGATGCTCGGTGGTCATGATGCGTTCGACGTTCTCGAGCACGACGATGGCATCGTCGACGACGATGCCGATCGCCAGCACCATGCCGAACAGCGTCAGCGTGTTGATGGAGAAGCCGAGCAGGTACATGACGCTCAGTGCACCGATCAGCGACACGGGGACGGCGAGCATGGGAATCAGCGTGGCCCGCCAGTTCTGCAGGAACAGGAACACGACGGCGAATACGAGCAGCATCGCCTCGGCCAGCGTCTTCAGCACCTCGTTGATCGACACCTCGATGTAGGTGGTGGTGTCATAGGGAATATCGAACGCGAGGCCTTCCGGAAACGCCGCAGACAGCTCCTGCATGCGCGCTTCCACGGCGCGGCCGACGTCGAGCGCGTTCGCGCCGGACTGCAGGAAGATCGCGATCGGGATGGCCTCCATGCCGTTCTGCTTGGAGACGAAGTCGTAGTCCCGGGAGCCCAGCTCGACGCGCGCCACGTCCTTGAGCCTCACCACGGCGCCCGTCTCGGTCGTACGCACGACGATCTCGGCGAACTGGGCGGGATCGGAGAAGCGACCCTGTGCGGTCACCGCAAACGTGAAATCGACGCCGTTGCCCGTCGGCTCCTGTCCGACGCGGCCTGCAGCGAACTGTGAGTTCTGCTCGCGGATGGCGGCGGCGACTTCAGCCGTCGTCAACCCCAGCTGCGCAAGCCGGTCGGGCTGCAGCCAGATGCGGATGGCGTAGTCCTTGGCGCCGAACATCTGGACGTTGCCGATGCCCGGGATGCGCTTCAGCTCATCAAGCACGTTGAGCAGCGTGTAGTTGCTTATGAACAGCGAGTCGTACCGTTTGTCGGGCGATGAAATCGTGATGAGCTGCAGGATGTCATTCGAGGCCTTCACGACGGTGACGCCCTGGCGCCGGACTTCTTCCGGCAGCAGCGGCAGCGCAGCCTGCACCCGGTTGTTCACGTTGATGGCCGCGAGGTCGGGATCCGTGCCGACGGCAAACGTCACGTTGATCGACAGCGAGCCCGAGCCCGAACTGATCGAGTTCATGTACAGCATGCTCTCGACGCCGTTGATCTGCTGTTCGAGCGGCACGGCAACACTGTCCGACAGCGTCTCTGCCGTCGCACCGGGATAGAAGGCGGAGACCGACACGGTCGGTGGCAGGATCGCGGGGTACTGCGCCACGGGCAGGCTGCGCAAGGAAGCGAGGCCGGCGATGACGATGAACGCCGACAGCACACCCGCGAGGATGGGCCGCTTGATGAAGACCGAGGAGATCATGCGGGATCCTTCGCACGCGGCTCAAGCGGCTGTGCTGCCGCCTCGCGTGCCACCGGCTCGGCCGGAACTGCCGTCACCGGTGCACCCGGGGCCACTTTCATGACGCCTTCGACGATGTAGCGCTCACCCGCTCCCAGCCCCTGCGTGATGACGACCTGCTCGTCTGCCCCGCGCCCCATCTGCACCGGCCGGAAGCTGGCAGCCTCGTTCGCGTCGATGACCCAGACGAAAGCGCCCTGCGGGCTCATCATCACGGCCTTGCGCGGAATGGCAACGACATCCTCGAGCGCGACGCCGTCGACACGGACGCGCACGAACTGACCCGGCAGCAGCGCGCCCTGCTTGTTCGGCAGCACTGCGCGGGCGATGACGGTACCCGATGCAGACTCGACGGCATTGTCGATGAACGTCACCGGCGCCTTTTCGGGATGCTCCCCGGTGCCGAGTAGCAGCGTAACGAGCAGGTTCTTGCGTGTGGCCTGGTCCGCAAGGCGTGCCCGCAACAGCGCGGCTTCTTGTTCGGGTAGGGAGAACTCGATGTAGAGCGGATCCGTCTGCACGATGCGCGTCAACAGGCTGGTCTCGCCACCGGCTTGCACCAGGCTGCCTTCCGAGCGCACTTCACGGCTGGTCAAACCGGAGATCGGGGCGCGCACGGACGTGTAGCCTAGATCGAGCTCAGCCGATTTCAATCGGGCTTCCGCCGCCGCGACGCGAGCCGCCGCGACTTCATAGGCTGAAACGGCTTCGTCCCGCTGACGTTGGCTGACGGCATTCTTGTCGTAGAGCGGCACGATGCGATCGCGGTTGCGGGTGGCTTCGTCGAGGCTGGCCCGTTCCACACCGAGTTCGCCTCGAGCCTGTGCCACTGCGGCGCGATAGGGCTCGGGATCGATCTGGAACAGCACGTCGCCGGCCTTGACGGCACTGCCCTCGACGAAGCGGCGCGCCTCGAGGATGCCGGTGACGCGGGCGCGCACTTCCACTTCCCGCGACCCGACGGCGCGGGCGGTATACGTCAACTGCAGGGGCAAAGGGGCCGAGGCGGCCGTCGCGACGGCGACTTCAGGTTTCGGCATGCCGCCAGCCGGCTGCGCGCCACCCTGGCCACAGCCAGCGAGCGAGAACAACGAGGCAGACACGATCGCAAGGGCGATCGCACGAGGCACGCGGGAAGTCGTCATGAAGGCACCTGCTGTGAATCCGGGTTTGCGGGGTCCTGGGCCGAAGCCGGGGTACAGGACTCGTCCGCGAGCTGGAGCAGCGAATGGATCACGGCGTCGCGCTGCTCGGGAGTGAAAGGGGAAATGCGCAAGGCCTCGCGCAGCATCAGGCCATCGACCGCCAGCGACACGATGGCCTTGCGCTCGAACGCCCCGGGCCAGTCGGCGAGCTCGTTCGTGTAGTCGGCAAGGCACTGACGGAACATGGCAACGAGCGCCGGATCGTTGGCGGCCGCAGTGAGGAGGGCGGCGCCCTGGCAATGGTCGGTCACCGGTGGGCAGAGCACGCCGAGCACGCTGGCCTTGAGGTCCGCAGCCGGCTCGTCAGGCAGGCGTGCACGCGCTTCGCGCCGGGCGGACTCGGACGTCTGCAGAAAGCGCTCGCCCATTGCCAGCAGCAACGCTTCCTTCGACGGGAAGTGGTAAAGCAGTCCGCCCTTGCTGACCCCTGCGGCTTGCGCCACTTGCTCCAGCGTGAAATTACCGGCACCGAGCGACATGGAGAGCTGGCCGACGGCGTCCAGGATGCGGTCGCGAATCGAGCTGAGATGGGGTTGCGGGAGAGTGAACATGCGGAGGGCCCGGATAAGTAGAAGCCGCAGTCTACCGTCCAGCCGGTACAGCTCAAGTTAAATTTGCTGCGTCGCACATTCTATTTGGTTTGGTCCGTCCGCGGTTGGCATCGCTTTCTTGGGCATGGATAGCGCCAGTTTCCGCACCGAGAACTCAACCAGAGCGAACACAATCCTATATATTGAAAGATATTCTTTAATAATTTCTTATCTTCATCAAAAGGATAGCGGGAAACCCTCGACCCACCGGCTGGACCAGCAGGCTTTCGCAACGCAGCAGAAGAAGGTCATTCCGCCCGCAGCGCGTTGACGGGTTCCAGCCTCGCGGCATTGGCAGCGGGCAGGATGCCGGCGACCAAACCAATGACGATGGCAAGCACCTCGGCCAGCACGATGAAGCCGGGCGCGTAGCTCACGGGCAGCGAAGGCACCGCCAGATCGAGCATGCCCGCGATGCCGAGGCCGACCGCGAGCCCCAGGACGCCGCCGACGGCGGACAGGAACATCGCCTCGATGAGGAACAGTGCGAGGATCTGCTTCTTCTCCGCCCCCAACGCGCGCAACAGGCCGATTTCCGCAGTCCGTTCGCGCACGCCGATGATCATGATCGTGAAGATCCCGACGCCGCCGACCAGCAGCGAGATGCTGCCGAGCGCACCGACCGCGAATGTCAGCACCGACAGCACCGACCCGAGCGAATCGAGCATCTGCTGCTGCGTCGTGATCGTGAAGTCCTCGGAGCGATGGCGCGCCGTCAGGATCGCCGAGATCGAGTCGACGACCTCTGCCAGCGGGGCATCCTCGCCGTAGAGCACATGCGCCTCGAACAGGCTCGTGCGATTGAACAGCGCGAGCCCGAGCGTCGCAGGCACATACACCGTGTCGTCGAGGTCGAAGCCGAGCGTCGTGCCCTTCGAGTCCATGACGCCGACGACACGGTAGCGCTGCCCGCCGACCCGTATCGTCTGGCCGATCGCCCCCTGCCCCCCGAACAGCTCGCTGTGCATTCGCGAGCCGAGCACGGCCAGCGCGCGCGGTGCGCGAGGGTCATCCTCGGGCAGGAAGGTCCCGTCGGCGACCGTGAAGCGCAACACTTCCGCAAACCTCGGTCCGACGCCGTACACGGTGGTGCGGCGCTTGCGGCCGGCGAATTCCACCTCGGCATTGCCCTGCACCACGGGGTCGGCCGCCAGCACGTAGGGCGCGCGGTTGAGCGCATCCACATCGTCGACAGTCAGGGGTCGGACGGAATTGAGCGCACCGAGGGAACCGCCGAACGTCTGCGTCTTCCCCGGGGTCACCGAGATGATGTTGGTGCCGAACTGCGTGAACTCCGACAGCACGAAGCGGTGCACGCCTTCGCCGATGGACGTCAGCAGCACGACGGCCGTGACGCCGATGGCAATGCCCAGCGCCGTCAGTCCGGCCCGCAACCGGTGCGACGTCACCGAACTCGCCGTCAGCCGCAGCAGGTCCGCGGTACGCATTACTTGCGCCCCGACAGTGCTTCGACCGGATCGAGCCTGGCCGCACGACGCGCAGGCAGCATGCCGAAGACGACGCCGCTCACGAGTGCCGTGATGACGGCCAGCACATACGCCCATGACGGTGCCGCGAGCGGTAGTGCCGGATACAGCTTGCGCACGAACCAGCTTGCCGCTTCCCCGACCGCAATGCCGACGACCGCGCCGGCCAGGGACAACAGCAGCGCCTCGGCAAGGAACAGCGACAGCACCTGCCTGCGCGTTGCGCCGAGCGCCTTGAGCAGTCCTACTTCGGCGGTGCGCTGACTGACCGCCACGAGCATGACGTTCATGACGAGGATGCCGGCCACGGCAAGGCTGATCGACGCGATGCCCGCGAGCGTGAGCGTCAGTGCCGTGAAGATGCGATCGAACGTCGCGAGCAGGGCGTCCTGCGTAATGACTGTCACATCTTCTTCGCCCTGGTGCCGGGCTTTGATGACGGCGAGGGCCTGGTCGCGGACGCGCAGCATCGATTCGCGGCTGCGCGTCTGCACCAGTACGCGGAACAGCGATTCCGAATTGAACAGCGCCTGCGCCGCACTGACCGGCACGATCACGAGTTCCTGCGTGTCGAAGCCGATCGAGCGGCCCTGGCTGGCGAGCACGCCGACGACGCGGAACCGGCGCTCGCCGACGCGCAGCGACTCGCCGATCGCAGGACCGTCTCCGAAGAGCTCGCGACGCACGTTCGCACCGATGACGCAGACCGCGCGGTCGACGTCGATCTCGCCCGGAGGCAGGAACTGCCCTTCGGTGACCTCCGTGTTCTGCACGGCCAGATAGTCGGCCGTCGTTCCCAGCACCGGGACTTCGCGCTCGCGGCCGCGCGCCGAAATCGGCGCCGCCCCCACGATCAGCGGGGCGACGCGCTCGACGTCGGGAATCGCACGCAATGCCTCGGCATCGGCGAGCGTCAGGTCGCGCGGCGTCTCGCCACTGAAGAGCCCGGGCTGGATGCCGGTGGTTTCAGAACGGCCTGGAAGCACGATGATCAACCGCGTGCCGAGCACCTGGAACTCGCCGGCGACGTAACGCCGCGCGGCCTCGCCCAGTCCGGTCAGCACGATGACCGCCGCGACGCCGATCCCCATCGCGAGCAGCAGCATCGAGCTGCGCACGCGCGCTCGAAGGATCGAGTCAGTCGCAAGCTTTAGGAGATCGGCAAGGCTCACGGACGGCTGCCGACGTAGTCGTCCACGACCTTGCCGTCCCGCATGCGCAGATGGCGGCGGGCACGATTCCCGATTTCGTTGTCGTGCGTCACGACGATCAGCGTGATGCCCTGCGCGTTCAGTTGCTCGATGGCGGCCAGCACCTCGGCGCCGGATGCGTGATCGAGGTTGCCGGTCGGTTCGTCCGCCAACAGCACCGTTGGCTGCATCACCATGGCCCGTGCGATGGCCACGCGCTGCCGTTGGCCGCCCGAAAGCTGGTCGGGACGATGGTGGCTGCGATCTGTCAGGCTCAAGTCGTCGAGCAGCTTCGTGACGCGTGGCTTGCGCTCGGCAGGCGCAACGCCAGCCAGCACCAGCGGCAATTCGACGTTCTCGAAGGCCGTCATGCGCGCGACAAGATGGAAAGACTGGAAAATGAAGCCGATGCGCCGCGCGCGCGTGTGTGCAAGCTCGTCATCGTCCAGCGCCGTGGTCTCGCGATCATCGAGCGTGTACGTTCCGGTGGTCGGGCGATCCAGCAAGCCGATGACATTGAGGAGCGTGGACTTCCCCGAACCGGAGGGCCCCATCACGGACAGGTAGTCGCCGTTCTCGATGGTCAGGGAGACGTCATCGAGCGCGCGCACCTCCTGGTCACCGACCTGGAAGAGCCGGCAGACCTTGTCGAGCCTGATCATTTGGATTTCGTGGCGGCGGGCGTACCGATTCGCGCAGCGACGCCGTCTGCCAGCTTCTCGCGATCCACCGTGGTGACCACCTGGTCGCCCACGTCGAGTCCGGACGCGATTTCCGTGAATTCCCAGTTGCTGAGGCCCGTCGTGACCTCGCGCACCTGCACCCTGCCGGCTGCCGCATCGAAGACGAAGACCTGCTTGCCGTCGATGACCGCCCGCGTCGGTACGCGCAGTACGTCCGCACGCTCGTCCAGGATCACTTCCACATCGGCACTGTACCCGGGCAGCAGGCTCCGATCGTCGCGGGCATCGAGTTCCGCCTCGATCTCGACCGTTCGCGCCTGCTTCTCCACTTCCAGCACGTACGGCGCCACTCGCCGCACATGAGCGGGGAAGCGCCTGTCGCGGAAGGCGTCCAGTGTGACGCGGGCCGGCATGCCTTCCCGGATGCGGGGTGCATCGACTTCATCGATGGGTGCGGTGACGTAGATGCAGCTGGTATCGACGACGTCGACTGCAGGGGGCGTCGCGATGCCGATGGGCGACGGCGTGACGAACTCGCCGAGTTCGCCGTTGATCTCGGCGACGACGCCGTCGAACGGCGCGCGCAGCTGCGTCCGGTCGAGTGCGGCACGGGCGGCATCGACTCGCGAGCGCGAGACCAGGGTGTTCTGTGTTGCCGCACGGCACGCCGCTTCGCGACTGTCGGCCTCGCCCTTGCTGCGCTCGGCGGTCTCGACAGCGACGAGCTTGCGCTCGAGCATCGACGCGTACCGGTTCGCCTCGCGGCGCGACACGGACGCGGCCACGCACGCTTCTTCGGCGCGGGCCTGCGATGCCACCACATCCCGCTCGGCGAGCGTGACCTGCGCCCGGGTGTCCTCATTCCACAGCTCGAGCAGCAACTGGTCGCGCTTGACGGTATCGCCCTTCTTGACGTGCAGCTTGGCAATCTGACCGCCCATTGGCGGCGCCAGCTTGGCGCGGCGACAGGCTTCGATGGTGCCGGCGCGGGTGTTGGTTACCGTCTCGGCCACCGTGCCGCGATCCACGGTGGCGACTTCCACATCGATGGGCTTGGGCCGCGACGCGTACGCGAACCAGACTCCGGCTGCGACGACGATGCCGGCGATGATGGCCAAGGTACGACGTGGCATGGGATGTCTCGGTGTCATTTGCAGCAGGGTGCGCCGCACGGGCATTATAGCGGTGCACTCGATCGGGAACCGGGTGTATTCGGTTACGCCTTCCCGAACCCCTCTCCGTAGCGCTCGCAGGCATCGCCTTGTCCATTACGCTGACCGGACTCTGCGTCTACCCCGTCAAGTCGTGCCGGGGCATCGACGTCTCCCAGGCAAGACTCACGGCGACGGGACTCGAGCACGATCGCGAGTGGATGATCGTCACGCCGGTCGGCCGGTTCGTCACGCAGCGCGAGGAGCCGCGGCTGGCGCTCATCGGCACCTGGCTCGACGATGAAGGTCTGCAACTCGAGTGCCCAGGGGCGGGCGAAGTGTTCATTCCCTACCATGCGAAGGGCGAAGCCACGACGGCGACCGTCTGGAACGACCGATGCGGTGCCTTCGACATGGGCACTGCGGCCGCCGACCTGCTCGCTGCCTTCCTGGGCGCGCCGCACCGGCTCGTCCGGTTCAACCCGGCAGGGCGTCGCGCCAGCAACCGCGAATGGACCGGCGAGACGCAGGCACTGAACCAGTTCTCGGACGGCTTTCCGTTGCTCGCGGTGTCGGAAGCGAGCCTGGCCCACCTCAACAGCAAGCTTGCGACACCCGTGCCGATGAACCGCTTCCGTCCCAACCTGGTCTTTTCAGGACTGGAACCGCACGGCGAGGACGCCCTCCATGAACTGGCGGACGACGCTGTCAGGCTGCGGGCGGTCAAGCCCTGCACGCGCTGCAAGATCACGACCGTCGACCAGAAGACGGGGACTGCGACCGGGACAGAGCCGCTCGACACGCTGCGTTCCTACCGGTTGAGCAAGCACCCGCTGGGCGTGCTGTTCGGGCAGAACATGATCCCGATCGAGGGGATCGGCCAGATGCTGGGCATCGGCCAGACCTTCGCGCCGTCCTGGCGCTGACGTCCTACGCGAAGCCGTCCGTCAGGCCGTCGTCTGGGCGACGACGGCCGGCACCGGGCTGCGCCCGACCTTGCGCTTGAGCCACTTCTGGAAGTCGTCGACCACGGTGAAGATCACGGGCACGACGAACAGGCTGAGCGCAGTCGACGCAACGAGGCCTCCGATCACCGTGACACCCATCGGCGCACGGAAGCTCGAGTCGCCGGACAGCCCGAGCGCGATCGGCAACATGCCCGCACCCATCGCAATGGTCGTCATCACGATCGGGCGGACACGCTTGGCGCAGGCATCGACGAGCGCTTCGAAGCGTCCCATGCCGTGTTCCCGCTGTGCCATCTCTGCATACTCGACGAGCAGGATCGAGTTCTTCGTCACGATGCCCATCAGCATCAACATGCCGATCATCGACGAGATCGACACCTCGAACTGGAATACGAACAGGCACAGGATGGCTCCGCCGGCCGAAGGCGGCAGCGCCGACAGGATGGTGATGGGCTGGAAGGCGTCCTTGAACAGCACGACGAGCAGCGCGTAGATGCAGAGGATGCCGATTGCCATCGCGAACAGGAATCCCGACATCAGCTGCCGGAAGAATTCGGCCTGCCCGGACACCACTTCGCGCACCGTCTCCGGCAGGCGCTGCATAGATGGCGTGGCGCGGGCGGCTGCCAGCATGTCGCCGAGGGCCTGCCCGTTGAGGTCGGCGGTGATGGTGACGTTGCGGTTGCGGTCATAGCGCGAGATCTGCGCGGGGCCCGCCCCGAAGGAAATGTCCGCGACATTGCGCAACGCCACCGGGCCCTGACGCCCGGAGACTGTCAGCAGGCCGATCTGGTCCACGTCCGTGCGGGCCTTGTCGTTCATCCGGACGCGGATCGGGATCTGCCGCGACGGCAGGTTGAGCTTGGAGAGGCCGGCAGAGATGTCGCCGCTCGTCGCGATGCGAGTGACCATGCCGAGCGATTCCGTTGTGACACCCAGTTCCGCGGCACGTTCGGGCAGCGGCCGGACCACGATCTCCGGACGCACGAGGCTGGCCGACGACGACACGATACCGAGGCCCGGGATGCCACGCATGTCCTGCTCGACCGCAGCAGCGGCGGCATTCAACGCATCAGGGTCTTCACCGACGAGCGTGATCTGCATCGCGCTGCCGAACTGGTTGCCGAACGAGAGGCGCACGCCGGGCACGTCCTTGATGCGCGCCATGATGTCGCGCTGGATCTCCTGCTGAGAGCGATCACGATCGTCGATGGGCGACAGCAAGACCTGGAGACTGGCACGATTGACGCTGCCGCTGCTCCCCGAATCGCCCGGCCCGCGGCCAGCTTGCGAACTGCCGATCGTCGTGTAGACGTGCTGGATCTCGGGAATCCCCTGCAACCGGGCGCGCACGTCCTCGGCCACGGAATGGGTCTCTTCCAGCGCGGCACCGGGCGGCAGCTCGACGACAACATCCGTGAAGCCCGCATCGCCCGCAGGCGAGAACCCCTGCGGCAACAGCGGCAACAGGCTGAGGGAACCGAACAGCAACGCGGTGGCGACACCCAGGGTGATCCGCCGATGCCTGAGGCACCAGGTCACGGAGCGCAGGTACCATTCCTTCATCGGGCTCGTCTCCGGGCCCTGGTCGTGCGGGCGCATCAGGTTGGCCGCCATCATCGGCGTCAGCATGCGGGCCACCAGCAGCGAGAACAGCACGGCGACCGTGGCAGTGAACGCAAACGGGCGGAAGAATTCGCCCGGCACGCCGCCCATGAACGCGACAGGCACGAACACGGCGCACAGCGTCAGCGTCGTCGCCACGACGGCGAGACCGATCTCGATGGCCGCATCGGTGGCCGCCTGCAGGGGCGTCTTGCCCATGCGCAGATGCCGGAAAATGTTCTCGACCTCCACGATCGCATCGTCCACGAGCATGCCGACGACGAGCGACAGGGCCAGCAACGTCAGCGTATTCAGCGTGTAACCGAGCAACTGCATGGCCCAGAACGTCGGGATGATGGCGAGCGGCAGCGCGACGGCAGACACGATGGTTGCGCGCCAGTCGCGCAGAAAGAACCAGACGACGGCGATGGCGAGGATCGCGCCCTCGAGCAGCATCTCCATCGACACGTCGAAGGACTGGCGAATAGAGTCGACGGTAGAGCTGACCTCCGTGAACTTCACGTTCGGGTTCGCCGCCTGCAGCTTCTCCACTGCAATGCGGACGTCATCAGCAACGCCGAGTGCGCTCGCGCCCCAGGCACGCATGATTTCAAAGCCGACAACGGGTTGGCCGTCGAGCAGCGCGAGCTGCCGACGCTCAGACGCCTGGTCCTTGATCTCGGCCACGGTATCGAGACGCAGATTGCGCCCGTCCGGCAACAGGATCGGCAGCGCCGCCAGCTCCTGAGCGGACGTGATGGTGCCGACCGTGCGCACGTTCTGCTCGAGTCCGCCGATGCGCGCTTCGCCGCCCGGATACTCGGCCTGGATGCGTGCGAGCTGCCGCGACAGGTCGCCCGCCGTGATGCCGAGGGCCGTCAACCGGTCCGGATCGAGGTCGACGCGAATCTCGCGCGACACGCCGCCGACGCGGTTGACCTGCCCCACGCCGGCCACGGCCGTCAGCTCGCGCATGACCGTGAGATCGATGAACCACGACAGGTCCGTATCGCTCATCCCTTCGGCGGCGACGCTGTAGGTCAGGATCGGCTGGCCCGCGGTGGTGGCGCGGGAGACGATGGGTTCGTTGGCATCCGCCGGCAGGTCGCTGCGGATGCGGGTAACCGCGTCGCGCACGTCGTCCATCGCCTGGCTGATGTCGCGGTCGAACAGGAACTCGACGGTGGTCGTGGAGGAGCCGACGTTGACGCGCGACTGGATGTGCTGGACGCCGGTGACCGTCGCCACCGCATCTTCGATCTTGCGCGTGACCTCTGACTCCATCTGCGACGGAGGCACGCCCGGATAGCCGACGGAGACCGTGACCGTGGGAAACTCGATGTCCGGCAGGTCCTGGACGCCGAGCCGCTCGAAACTGATGAGCCCGCCGATCATCAGCGCGATGAACATCACGATGACGGGCGTCGGATTGCGGATGGCCCAGGTAACGAAGTTCATGCTGCTGCTTCCGTTCAGGCGCCGGCGGCGACGACCTTCACCTGGTCGCCGTTCTTGAGGAAGGCGGCGCCCTTGGCCACCACGCGCTCGCCGGCCTTCAGGCCCTCGGTGATCTCGATGGCATCGCCGTGGATGCTGCCTGTCGCGACGCGGCGGCGTTCGACCTTGTCGCCGGCCTGCAGCACGAACACATAGTTGTAGCCGTCCTGGGAAACAAGGCTGGACAGCGGCACCAGGTTGGCATCGGCCACGCTGGTCTCGACCATACCGCGCGCAAACATGCCGGGCCGCGCCGGACTGCCGGGCACGATGTCGACATAGACCAGGCCCATCCTGTTGCTGCTGGACACGGTGGGCGCCACGACGCGGACCTTGCCGGTCAGTTCCGTGCCGTCGGCCGTGGTCAGCTTGGCGACCTGGCCCGCCTTCAGTTCCTTGAGCCGCGCTTCTGGTACCTCGCCTCGCCACTCGACGCGTCCGTCGCGCAGCAGCCGCAGCATTTCGCCGCCGCTTTGCGCGATCTGCCCGACGTTCACCGTGCGAGCGGTGATCACGCCGTCATACGGCGCCTTCACCCTCGTGTAACGAACCCGCAGCTCGGCGAGGTTCAGGTCCGCGCGCGTGGCCTCGACCCGGCCCTGTGCAGTCAGTTGTTCGCTGCGCAGCCGGTCGAGATCGGCCTGCGAGAACACGTTGGTGCTCGCGAGCATCTCTGCGCGGCGCAACGCGGCATCCGCGTTGGCCTGCTGTGCCTCGGCCTGCTTGACGGCGGCCCGCCTGGCAGCGGCTTCGGCCTCGAGCATGCTGCTGGAGAGGCGCACCAGTTCCTGGTCCCGCTTCACGCGATCGCCGACTTCCACCAGCACCGAGTCGACGCGATACCCGCCGACCTCGGGCCCGATGATGATTTCCTGCCACGCCTGGATGGAGCCGGTGACCGGCAAGGTCCTGGCCACCCTCTCCGTCGTGACGACGGCGGCGTTGACCGCCAGCGCGACGGGTGCGGGCTTCGGCTCTGCAGCGTGGGCCGTCGTCGCTGCGCCGATGACGAGAAGGGCGGCAGACAGCAGGCATGCAGCCCCGCACGGGCGCGGCGTCGAAGGGAACAGGCGGTTGGTCATGGTGCTAGGACGAGACAGACGGAAGCAGGCAACCGGCCCGCCAGCGGGTGACGTCACGATAAAGCAAAGGCGCGACCGCAGACTTCAAGAATTCACAAGAATTGTCAGCCCGGGCACGGCCGCGGCGATATCAGCTTGCTGACATCGTATCAGGCACCTGATATAACTCAACCCCATGAAGCGCAGCACTGCCACGACCACCCCCCGCGGGGACCGTGCACCGTCCCGGGGCAAGCCTCCGGACGGGAAGGAAGAGCACCTCGGCTACCTGCTCAAGCGGCTGCAGCACTCCATCCGCCAGGCCATCGACGAGCGGCTGAGGGTAGCCCAGGTCGGCCTGTCCTTCGCGCACGTCACCACCCTCTTCGTGATCAACCACCACCCGGGCATCTCGGGAGCGCGGATTGCCAAGGCGACGATGGTCACCGCGCAGACCGTCAACACCATCCTGCGCCGCCTTGAGAACGAGGGCAGCCTCGAGCGGAAGCCGCATCCTGACAACCGGCGGGTCGACTGCTGGTACATTACGGAGGCGGGCCGCGCCCAGATGCAGAAGGCCCGCGCAGCGGCCGATCCGGTCTGGGACAATATGCTGGCCCCGCTGGGCGAGCAGGAAGTCTCGCAGTTGCGCGGGCTGCTCAAGCGTTGCATCGACGGCCTGGAGCAGAACCGGACCGTCATTGAACCCTGCAGCCCGTCCGCCGTAACGACCCGCAGCTCGCGGGTCGCACGCCGCGTGGCGGGCCGCACCAGGAAAGATCCACTACCCAAAGGAAAACGAGCATGACCATTTCGATGTACCAGGCTTCCTCTCCCGTCGTCACCCGCACGCTGACCAACCTGCGCGCCATCCTGGCCAAGGCCGACGCCCACGCCCAGGCAAAGAAGATCGATGCCAGCGTGTTCCTGAACGGTCGCCTTGCGCCTGACATGCTGCCCCTGGCGAAGCAGGTGCAGATTGTTTCCGACAACGCGAAGGGCATCGTTGCGCGCCTTGCCGGCGTCGAGATCCCGGCTTACGCCGATACGGAATCGAGCTTCGAGGAGCTCATTGCGCGCCTGGACAAGACGCTCGCCTTCGTCGCCAGCATCACGCCGGCGCAGATCGACGGCTCGGACGACAGGAAAGTCGAGCTCAAGCTGGGTCCGAACACCGTGGCCTTCACCGGCCTGTCGTATCTGACGGGTTTCGCCCTGCCCAATCTTTTCTTCCACGCCGTGACGGCCTACGCGATCCTGCGCCATCTCGGCGTCGATCTCGGCAAGCGGGACTACATCGGCAACCCGCAGTGACAGCACCGTGAAGCGCGCACTTCTTGAATGGGGACTCGTTGCGGCGGCGTTTGCCCTCGCAGCGGGCGCGCGCTACCTGCTCGTGCAGCCGCCCGATTTTGCGCATGGCTGCGAAGCAGCCAGCGGATTCGGCTGGTGCACCGTGCGGCTGCTGGTGATCCGCAGCTTTGCGACCTTCGGCCTCGGCTACGCAGCCATGGCCCTGACGGTCCTGACGGTCTTCACGTGGAGCCGCACGATCGCGCTTGCGGCGGCGATGGTCGGCGCCGCGGGCCTCGTGCTGTACTGCTACGAGCCCGCGGCGGTGAGCTTCGTCGTCGGTGTATTGGTGCTGGCGCGCGCGCAGTCAGGCCGCGCCCGCCCCTCTACGCGGCAGCAGCACGCTTAGTCCGAACAGAGCGAGCATGGCGCACCAGACCAGAGCGCTGCCGTTGAGGAATCCCTCCAGCAACGCGATGAGGCCGGCGGCGGCAATCAGCCAGCCAGCCATGATCCTCTCCTCCAGTCCGACGCCCAGCCGTTCCCGCGTGGCCAGCAAAGCCAGCAGCATCGCGCCGATCGGAGCCAGGAACAATGCGATCGGAAAGTCGCGGTAGCGCGAATCCATCACCAGCAACAGCGCGACGACGGTTGCACTGAACAGCCAGATGAAGCGCAGGATGCGCCAGCCTCGCAGGGGTTCGCGGCGCTTGTCACCCGAGGTGGCGACGTTGCGCACGAACCACCATGCCGTGACTAGCGCGAGCACCGACCACACGATGGCGATCAGGAACTCCGTGCTGTTCCGGCTCGCGGCCCATGCCGTCTTGGCTTCCGACGCGAGCACGCACCCCGTCACGTAACCGCCCAGCGCAACGATCGTCGCCGTCAGGGACCGCAGCTTCACGCCGCTGAGCAACGTGGCCAGCAGGAACCCCGCGGAGACCACCACGCCAAGAGCGAGGGCCCACGGCCAGCGAGGCTCTTCGACCACCGGATCCACGAGCGAGAACTTCACATCGCGTTCGTTGGTGTAGAGCCCCCAGTAGCCGCCGACCGCGCCCTCCTGCCGCCGCTTCCACGGCTGGTCAAACGCCTCGATCACGTTGTAAGGCACCTGCGCCGCGCTGGTGAAAGCCAGGAACTCGCGGATGAAGCGCGCCTGGTTGACGAGGCTCGGCACCGCGCCCTGCCGTTGCCGACCTTGGCTCGGCCAGCCGGTCTCGCCGATCAGCAGCGTGCGACCGGGGAACTCCTTCTGCATTAGCGCATGGATATCGCGCACGTGGGCGACTGCGGCCTCCACGGCCACCGGCTTGTCCTCCCAGTACGGCAGGATGTGGATGGTGATGAAATCGACTTCCTCCGCGAGCGCGGCGCGATACTTTCGCCAGAACTCCCAGACATCCGCGTACGTGACGGGCAGCCCGGTCGCCGTGCGTACCCTGCGGATGTAGCCGGCCAGCGCTTCCGGTGGCTGTTCGCCGCGCAACATCACTTCGTTGCCGACGACGATGCCGCGGATCACGTCGCGGTCGCGCTCGGCGATGCGCGTCGCCGACGCGATCTCGCGTTCGTTCACGGCCGGGTCGCGGCTGATCCACACGCCCATCAGCACCTTGAGGCCGAGGCCGCGGGCAATGCGCGGCACTTCATCCAGCCCGTTGCTCTGCGAATAGGTACGGACGCAGTCGAAGCGTTCGGCCAGCAGCTTGAGGTCCTGCTCGATGCGCTCGGGCTCGACGATGACGCCGACATTCACCAGCGTTTCGTCGCGCCGGCTGGAAGGCGCGTAGGACACGCACTGCACGCGTCCGCCCGGCGCGGCGACCAGCTCGACTTCCCTGCCCTGCCAGGCCCACCAGCCGCTGGCCACGACGGCCGCCAGCGCGAGCGCTGCCGCCACCCACCGTTGCCTCGCTGCGGGACCTGCGATCATTCCGGCATGCCTCCGCTGTTGCCGAACTGGAGTTCCGCGAAGCGTGCGTACATCGGATCGCGCTCCACGAGCTCGCCGTGCGTGCCCACGTTCACGATGCGCCCGTGGTCCATGACCACGATGCGGTCGGCCTTCAGCACGGTGGCGAGGCGATGGGCGATGATCAGTGTCGTGCGATTGCGCATCAGGTGTTCAAGCGCTTCCTGGACCAGCCGTTCGCTCTCGGCGTCGAGCGAACTGGTCGCCTCGTCGAGCAGCAGGATGGGCGGATCTTTCAGGATTGCGCGCGCGATGGCAATCCGCTGCCGCTGGCCGCCCGACAGGCGGGTGCCCTTCTCGCCGAGGAACGTGTCATAGCCTTGCGGCAGCTGGCGGATGAACACATCCGCGGCGGCTGCCCGTGCCGCGGCTTCGATGTCGGCGTCCGTCGCGCCCGGCCGTCCGTAGCGGATGTTCTCGCGCGCGCTGGTGCCGAACAGCGTGGTCTCCTGCGAGACGAGGCCGATGCGGGCCCGGACTGCCTGCGGGTCGGCCTTCGCGATATCGATGCCGTCGATGCAGATGCGGCCGGACGCCGGATCATAGAAGCGCAGGAGCAGCTGGAACGTCGTGCTCTTGCCGGCGCCCGACGGCCCGACGAACGCGATGGTCTCGCCCGGCGGGATGTCGAGCGTGTAGTCCTTGAGGGCCAGCGTGTCGGGCCGGGACGGATAACGGAACGACACGTTCTCGAAGCGGATGCCGTCCGCGCTGCGGGCGGGCAGCTCAAGCGGCGCTGCGGGCGCACGAATGGCCGGTTGCGCATTCATCAGCTCGACCAGCCGGTCCATCGCGCCCGCCGCGCGCTGCACGTCGCCCCAGACTTCAGTCAATGCGCCTGCTGCGGTCGCGACGAACATGGCGTAGAGCAGGAACTGCCCCAGCTGGCCGGGCGTCATTTCGCCGGCAAGCACGGCATGGGCGCCGAGCCACAACACGAAGGTGATGGCACCAAACACCATCATCACGCCGACGGCCGTGAGCACGGCGCGAATCCGCGTGCGGTGGACCGCAGTAACAAAACTGTCTTCCACCGCATCGGCAAAGCGCTTGCTCTGCAGTTTCTCGAGCGTGAATGCCTGCACGGTCTGGAT
This sequence comes from uncultured Pseudomonadota bacterium, assembly GCA_903898785.1. Lineage (GTDB taxonomy): Bacteria > Pseudomonadota > Gammaproteobacteria > Steroidobacterales > Steroidobacteraceae > CAIUGU01. The sequence goes on from CAIUGU010000267.1 coordinate 30,736, forward strand.
GGCATTCAGCGTTTCGCCGGCAAGCCCGCTGGAATCGGCGATGCGGTCCTGCGCGGCCCGCGACAACTGGCGCACCTGCCTGCCGATGAGGATCAGCGGCACGACCACCACGGGAATCATGATGAGGATGTAGCCCATCAGCCGCGCGCTCGTGAGGCCCAGCATGATGAGTCCGCCGATCAGGCTCACGAGCGACCGCAATGTGATCGACAGCCCGACGCCCGCGATCGTCTGCACGAGCGTCGTGTCCGTCGTAAGGCGCGAGAGCACTTCACCGGTGCGCGTCACCTCGAAGAACAGCGGATCGAGCCGCACGACGCGGTCATAGACGGCGGCGCGGAGGTCGGCAACCACGCGTTCGCCGAGCCACGTGACAAAGTAGAACCGGAGCGCGGCAAAGATGCCGAAGATGAAGGCGGCGACGAGGAACCAGACGAAGTAGCTGTTGATGGTGCTCGCGCTGCTCGCCGCCATGCCCTGGTCGATGAGGTTGCGCAGCGCCACCGGCAACGCGAGCAGCGCCACCGCGGCCACCACCAGTGCGATGAGGGCGAGGACCAGCGTGCCGCGATAGGGCTTGAGGAACGGCAGCAGCGCACGCAGCGGCTTCGGGGACTTGGACTTCGGACGATCGGCGGCGGATTCAGCCATGGGCCTTCTTGAAGATGCAAAAAACGCCGGCATGATCACACAACGTCATCGCGAAGTGGCGCCTGCGGCGCCGCCCTTGAGGGGCTCCTTATTGGGGTACGTAGTCTAGGCAATTGCGATTCATTCTCATTAATCACTAGAATGGCGACTATCGGGGCTTGCCGCCGTGGCCGCCCCACCCCGATCGACGCGGGACCCTACTGATAACCCAATGAATATGATGAATTTTGTGAGAGTGGCCGGACTCAGTGCCGTGCTGGCAACGGGAGTCCTGGCGGGGTGCGCCAAGGCGCCAGAGGACGACCCCCGCCGGCCCGTTCTCGATACCTATGCCGCGATCGTGCTGGCCACGTATGAAGACACGCTGCAGGCAGCGAAGGCGCTCGATGCAAGCGTCGATGCCCTGCTCGCAGCCCCGTCGGAGCAGACGCTTGCCGACGCACGGGCCAAGTGGCGCGCAGCCCGGATTCCCTATGGCCAGTCAGAGGCCTTCCGCTTCTATGGCGACCCCATCGACCGCGAAGGAGGGCCCGAGGGGCAGCTGAACGGCTGGCCGCTGGACGAGAACCACATCGACGCCGTCGGACCAAGCTACAACGCCGCGCCGGGCCTCAACATCATCGGCAATCCGACGGCGTTTCCGTCCATCACTCCCCAACTGATCAGCGACCAGAACGAGACCGGCGGGGAGAAGAACATCGCGAGCGGCTACCACGCGATCGAGTTCCTGCTGTGGGGCCAGGACCTCAACCAGACACCGGAAGCGAGCGGCCAGCGTCCCTTCACCGACTTCGTCGCGAAGGGCGATCCTGCGATCGATATCGCCGCACGCCGCGGCCAATACCTCAAGGCGGCGACGACGCTGCTGGTCAGCGACCTGCAATCGCTGGTGGCCGCGTGGACCGTGGTCGATGACCCGGCCGTGCCCAGCTATCGGCGGGATTTCGTGACCGGCGACGTCTACACCGGCCTCAAGCGCATGCTGACCGGCATGGTCGGCTTGAGCGAAGTCGAGATGGCGGGCGAGCGCATGGCGGTCCCGCTGCTCTCGGGCGACCAGGAAGAGGAACAGTCCTGCTTCAGCGATTTCACGAGCAACGACCTGCAGGCCAACGTGGCCGGCATTGCGACGGTGTACCTCGGCCGTTACCAGCGACCGGACGGCAGCATCGTCAGCGGCCCGAGCCTCGCGGACTTCGTCGCCAAGGCGGACCCGATGGTGGCCGAAGAGATGAAGGCCCGCCTGGAAAGCACCGCCGGCCAGGTTGCAGCCATCCGCAGTCCGTTCGATCGTGAAGTCAGCGAAGACAATACCGAAGGTCACGCGCGGGTACAGGCTGGCGCCGATGCCTTGCGCTCGCTCGCGCTCAGTCTCGGCCGCGCCGCCACGGCGCTTGGCATCTTCATGTCTCCCATCCAGGGCAGCGGCGATTGAACGCATCCGCCTCCCCAAGCTGGCCTGGCATTGCGCTGCTGCTGACGACCGCGCTGCTCGGCGGTTGCGACCGCGGCCCCGACGTGACGCCCTTGCTGCAGTCGCAGTCCGGCGGCGACACGACGGTTCATGAGAATTCGCGCCAGGCATTTTCCCAGCCCGCCGCGAACCTGGTGAGCGCGGATCGCGCCACGTTCTTCGTCGGTAACGCATTCTTCAACAGCCCGTGGGTGGTCGCGCCTGCGTCGGCCAGTGCGCGTGACGGTCTCGGTCCGTTGTTCAACGCGCGCTCGTGCGATGCGTGCCACAACAATGACGGTCGCGGCCAGCCCCCGCTCCCCGGGGAGCCGCCGGTCTCGCTGGTCTTCCAGTTCAGCGTGCCGGGAACCGGCCCCCATGGAGAAGCCGGCCCGGAGCCGACCTATGGCGGCAACCTGAATCCGTTCGCCATCGGCGGCGTCTCGGCCGAGGGCACAGTCCGCATCGACGTGCGCGAACTGCACGGCACGTTCGCCGACGGCGAGGCGTACACGTTGCTCGAACCCTCGTATGTCTTCGAAGACCTGGGGTATGGCCCCTTTGCACCGAAGACCGAGATTTCGCCCCGCGTGGCTCCCGCCGTGATCGGCTCCGGACTGCTCGAGCAGGTGCCGGAAGCGCAGGTCCTCGAGTGGGTCGATGCGGAGGACCGCGACGGCGACGGGATTTCCGGCCGCGCGAACCATGTCGTCGACCTCGTTACGCAGAAGAAGGTGCTGGGCCGCTTCGGGTGGAAGGCCAACCAGCCCGATATCGCGCACCAGACTTCTGCCGCGTTCAGTGGCGAGATGGGCATGGCGACGTCGCTGCGCCCGGGCCAGAACTGCATGCCCGCGCAAGCGGCCTGCAATGCGGCGCCGACGGGTGGGGCCCCCGAAATCAGCGATGACATGTTCGATCGCATCGTGCAGTACCAGCGCACGCTCGCCGTCCCTGCGAGACGCAACCTCGACAGCCCGGCAGTGAAGACGGGCGCACGGCGCTTCCTGGAGGCCGGCTGCAGCGCGTGCCATCGCCCCGAACTCAGGACCGACGCCACTGCCGTGCTGCCCGAACTCCAGAACCAGACCTTCCATGCCTTCACCGACCTGCTGCTGCACGACATGGGCCCCGAGCTCGCCGACTACCGGCCGGATGGCGAAGCGACCGGCAGCGAATGGCGGACGCCGCCGTTGTGGGGACTCGGCCTGCAGCACCTTGTAAACGGCCATACGCGCCTGTTGCACGACGGCCGCGCGCGCAATGCCAGCGAAGCCATCCTGTGGCATGGCGGTGAGGGCGCCGCCTCACGCGATGCGTACAAGGCCCTGTCCAGGAGCGATCGTGACGCATTGATCGCGTTCCTGGATTCCTTGTAGAACGCCCGTGGGCATCACGCGACGACACTTCATCGGCGGCGCTGTACTGGCGACAGCGGCCGGCGCTGCTTTCTGGGGTTCGCGAAACGGGCTGGCCCCCATGCGGGACGGCATCCTGCTCTCCGGCTTCGAGGACCTTCCCGGCAACCAGTATGTCGGCGGGCTGACGCTGCCCGAAGGCACGGTGTTCGGTCACAAGGTATCAGCTCGCGTCCATGGCAACGCGATCGATCCGCTGCATCCGCAGCGGGTGCTGTACTTTGCGCGCAGGCCCGGCGTCGACGTGTTCGAACTCGACCTCGCGACGATGCAGGTGCGCACTGCGTTCGCGACACCGGCAGGAAGGCATCTCGCCGGTCACGGACTGTTCTCCGCCGACGGCTCGGTGGTGTTCACGTCGGAGCATGAATACGACACGCCCCGCGGCGTGATCGGCATCCGCGATGCGCAGGACTTCCGCGTGCTCGGCGAGATCGACACGCAAGGCATCGATCCGCACGAGTTTGCGTGGCTGCCGGACGGCAAGACGCTTGTCGTCGCCAACGGCGGGATCCTCACGCATCCGCGCACGTTCAGGCAGAAGCTGAACATCCCGACCATGGATCCGTCGCTCGCGCTGATCGATGTCGCCTCCGGGCGCTGCGTGGAACAGCTGCGGCTGCCGGATCATCTCTTGAGCATCCGGCACATGGCTGTCATGCACGACGGCAGCGTGGCCGTCGGCCTGCAATATGAAGGGGACCCGCTTGCCGCTCCCTCAGTGGTGGCGCTGTACCGGCCCGGTGAAGGCTTGCGACTACTGCCGGCACCAGAGAGTGCGAAGCAGCAGCTACACGGCTATGTCGCCAGCATTGCGGCGAGCGAACCGCTTGGGCTGATCGCAGCGGCGTGTCCACAAGGCGCGGGCATCGCGCGCTGGAGCGCCTCGACCGGCGAGTTCGTCGACTTCGTGGCCTCTGCCGAAGTCTACGGCGTCGTTGCCGCTCGCGATGGCGAACTGCTCGCCTCGCAACGTGATGGCACGGCGTTCAGCATGACTGCGAAGCACTCCCCACGCGCCTTGCCCCTGCACCTGCCGCAGCCGCTCCGCTGGGATGACCACTGGAGCATCGCGCCCGAGTCGGTGCGGCGATTACTGCAGCCGGGGCTCGCCGGCTGAAACTCACCTCTGCGTTGCCCAGGCAGATCGCGGGTACGTCGCCGCAGCGGCCAACAAGGTGTGCCGGTCCGGCGAGACGCACACTTCATTGGGCGCCTGGATCGGCATTGACCTCGGCATCGCGGAGATAGTGACGACCCGCCCACAGGTAGAACCCGGTGCCGGCGAGACAGGTGAACGACGCGGCCACCAGCGCGTACCGCAAGGATTCCCGCCCGTAGTCCGCGGCCAGGAAGTCGCTCAGGACCCCGACCAGCAGCGGCCCGAGCGCCAGCGCCGTGATGTTCGAGAAGAACAGCATGAAGCCGATGGCCAGTGCACGCGAGCGCACCGGCACCACGCGATGGATCATCGCGGAGTTCGGACCGATCCAGACATAGCCGAGCGAAAACACGCCAGCGAGGCCAACGAGGGCGAGCGTCGGATCGCGTGCAAGCGCAGCGAGCAGGAAGGCGGGAAACGCAAGCGCATTGGCGATGGCCGGAACAAGGATTTCCGCCCGTGGCCACCAGCGCTTCAGGTAGTCCGCAATCGCGCCGCCCCCGAAGGAACCGAGGGCGCCACCGATACCGGTGAAGAGCGCCATCCACCCGCCCACTTCTGCCGCCGTGTAGCCGTGCAGCCTGATGAACAATGACGGCAGCCATGCACCCCCGATGAAGGTGATCGCGATGCTGAAGGTGGTAGCGCACACCAGCTTGAAGTACGAGGGACGCCCGAACAGGCGTTTCAGCGTCTCGCCCAGCGGGGGCATGCGCTCTGCGGCTTTTGCGAGGCCATCCACTGCACCACGCACCGGCTCGCGGATGGTCAACCACAACACGACCGCCACGAGCAGCCCGGGAATGCCGGCCACGAAGAATGCCACGCGCCAGCCTGCTGCCTGGCTCACATAGCCCCCCACCAGGAACCCGAGGAACGTCCCGAGCGGCACACCTGTATTGAACAGCGCAATCGCGGTACCGCGCTTCGCATGCGGGAAGTAGTCCGCGATCACGGATTGCGAAGGGGGCGTGCCGCCCGCCTCGCCGATGCCGACTCCCATGCGGACGAGAAACAGCTGGGCGTAGCTCATCGCCAGGCCCGATGCGGCCGTCAGTCCGCTCCACACCGTCAGGGCGATGGCAATCAGGCGCACTCGATTGACCCGGTCGGCGAGCCGGGAGATCGGCAGCCCGAGGAGCGAGTAGAACAGGGCAAAGGACGTGCCGGTCAACAACCCGAGCTGGGTATCCGAGATCGAGAGATCCCGCTTGATCTGTTCACCGAGGATGTTGATGACGGAGCGGTCGAGGAAGTTGAGGGAGTAGACGATCAGCAGCACCGTGACGACGTACCAGCGGTAGGCAGTGCTCGCCTCGTCGCCTGCAGCTCCCCCTCCGATCGTCGGCGCGGTCTTTTCCAAGGCATCCCCCGATCACATGCGGCCTTATACTCGTACCCGGCCGCGACACCGGACCGGCAGGCGCGATCGCCGGCGCCAGGATCCATATGGTTGCGGACGAAACCATTCCGAGTCTAGTATGGCCCGCGCAGGGCCACAATCACCTTGAGTGGCGTAACGAGTGAAAAACGCAGACGCCCCCCGACCGGCCGATCCGGCGGTCCTCAGACTGTTCACGTACTTCCGCAGCTCGGCGTCCTATCGCGTGCGGATTGCACTCAACCTCAAGCACCTCGAATACGAAGCGGTTTACCGCCACCTGAGGTACGACGAGCACCTGACAACTGCCCAGCTGTCGTTGAATCCGGAAGGGCTGCTGCCCGTGCTGCAGCACGGAGAGGTCACCCTGACGCAGTCCCTGGCGATCATCGAGTATCTGGATGAGCTGTTCCCGGAACCGCGGCTGCTGCCGGCAGCGCCCGCTGCCCGCGCGCATGCGAGGGCGCTGGCACAATCCATCGCCTGTGAAATCCATGCACCGACTAACCTGAGGGTCACCCGCTACCTGAAATCAGCGCTGGGTCAGGACCAGGCGGCGCTGGGCGCGTGGAGCCGCCACTGGATCGAGGCCGGGTTCACGGCGCTCGAAGCGCGTGCCCGGGCCGAGAGCAGCGGCCATCGCTTTCTGCTCGGTGACAGCGTGACACTCGCCGACCTGTGCCTGGTGCCGCAGATGTACAACGCTCGCCGGCAACAGGTGGACTTGTCCCCGTTCCCGACGCTGGTCGCCATCAGCAGCCATCTGGAATCGCTGCCGGCCTTCGCGGCTGCGGCCCCCGAGGCTCAGCCGGACTGCGATATCTAGAGGGAATGCTATTCGTCCGCGCCGCCGTCGACAGCGGCATCGCGCCTGGCTCTCTCGAGCAGCCGGTCGAGCAGTCCGCTGAGCTGCTGGCGCTCGGCTGGGCTCAGGCAGCCGAAGATCTCCTCGTTCCGCCGCTCCACCACGTCCATCACCCGCCTCCAGACGGCCTGGCCCTTCCGCGTGAGCGTGAGGACCACGCCACGGCTGTCTGTGGTGTTCGCGGCCTTGCGGACCAGGCCGCGATCCACGAGCGCCTGGGCGGCCCGGCTTGCCTGGCCCTTGTGGAGGTTCGCGCGCTGGGCAAGATCAACCACGGACAGCGGCGTAAATGTCCCGATGACCGCCAGGCACCGGCCTTCGCTGATCGGGAGCCCCCCATCGGTCAGATATGCTTCGCTGCTCTGGCTGTCCGTGAGCTTGTGCAACAGGTGCAGGCGGTACGTGAACGTACGGTCGAGCGGACTGGACCGCGCTACGGAAGGCTTCATGGGGCATCAACCTTGGGACAAGGGTTCGTGCGGTCGACTCAGGTTCGCGCAAGCTCCCCGGCCTGCGCGATCAGGTCGAGTACGATCTTCGCATCGGATTCCTTCACTATCAACGAAAGACTCAGCGTCGCCAGCAGCAGCGACGCCTTCTCCTCGCCTACGGCCGCGAGTGCATCGCTCAACGCCGTATAGCAGCGATCCAGATCCTGGTCTGTCATGAACCCGATCCCTCCTGCAGCCGCAGGTTCGGCAACGCCTGGCGCTTGAGAATCCCTCCCAGGACCACCGCGACCGCCTGCCAATCCGGCTGACTCCAGCACGCAAGCACATAGCCATCGGGGCGAACGAGGTAGAGGGTTCCGTCCCTCGCACCGTAGCGATGCCACGCTTCACCCATGAAATCCACCACAGTGGCGGCGTCGGTGCCGCCGTTCCTCGCGACTCTCACCGTGGTTAGCGAAGCCACCGTCTGCCTGGAAGACAGCGTCAATTGCGTGGCGGCAACGGGGATTGAACCCGTGTCGCTGAAATACAGGGCCGTGAATCCGCCGCCAAAATACTGCGTGAGGTGGGTGCGGTCGTCGGCCGTCCGGACTCTCGCCTCGGGTGCCGGTTCGCCGGGCCGCAGGGCAGCGCCGCCATCGCTACCGGGGAAACCGACGCCCGGCAAAGCAACCGGATAGCTGATCTGGGACGACTGCCGGGGATTGATCAGCGACTGCACCCGGGGATCGACGCACGCGAGCCTCAACGTGGCCTGGCGCATCAGCTCGAACGCAAAGTTGGGCGGAGCCATGAATTCCGTGCTCTTCGCCGCGTATGCGATGTTTTCCCGGGTCGCATGCACCCGTTCGCTCGAGTAAGTATCGAGCAGGTCGTCGCTGGAAGCTCCGTCGACGACGAGCGCGAGTTTCCACGCAAGGTTGCCTACGTCGTCAAGGCCGGAGTTCAGGCCGCGGACGCCGAAAATCGGAACGAGGTGGGCCGCATCGCCGGCGAAGAGCACGCGTCCGTGGCGATAGCTACGCAGGCTGAGGCATTTGGCGCCATAGGCCGAGATCCACAGCGGCTTCCAGGGTGCCGTCTCGCCGATCATGTCGAGATGGCTCTGCACCCGCGGCAGGACCTGATCGGGCCGCACTGCTTCGACAGGATCCTCGCCGTCGCGGATCTGGTAGTCGACGCGCCAGACATTGTCGGGCTGGCGATGCATCAATACGGTCGAACCCGGGTTCGACGGCGGATCGAACCACGCCAGGCGCTCCACCGGGCGGCTGGACTCCTGTTCGATGTCGACGATCACATAGCGACCGTCGTACTGCGTGCCCTCCAGGGAGAGCCCGAGATGGTCGCGCACTGCACTGCGCGCCCCGTCGCAGGCCACGACCCACTGCGCACTCAGGGTCTCACGACGGCCGTCCGCGCCCTCGATGTCGACCTCGACCGAGTCAGCCATCGGTCGTGTCGCAACGGCCCTTGTCGACCATGTGACCGTGCAGAGGCCGGGATGGCGATCCTGCGCCCGGTGCACATACTCCTCGACGAAGTACTGCTGGATGTTGACCATCGGGGCGAACCGCTCGGTGGGCTCCGTCGGCATCGTGAAATGGAGCACCTCCTGGTTGCGGAAGTAGCTGCGCCCCCCGGTCCACGGCAGGCCCTTGGCGTTCAAGGGACGGTCAGCACCGACCCAGCCCAGGATCTCCTGGGACCGGCGCGAAATGCAGATGGCGCGGCTGCCCTGGCAATAAGCCGCATCGGCCTCGATGACTCGCGAAGCGATGCCGTAGCGCGCGAGCAGCGCGCCGAGGGACAGCCCCACGGGCCCGCCGCCGACGATCAGCACCGGCAGGCGAGGCGCGCCGGCTTGCGGGCCTTCACCCATGGACGACTCCCGACATTGGTTGCGCGTACAACTATCATGAAACACGGCCCCGCTGCAATCGACCCCGTGATGCGGGTGCACCGGCCAGCCGATTGCCGCTAGAATGCCGGTCGCAGTCGCTCGATTCTCCGCAGTCTCCTGCAGCAGCAGGACCGCGAAGCCGCATGGGGGAAAGCACGATGGACAGTTCCGCAGATTCTGCCGGCTCGCCAACCCCAGGCACCTGTCGCTACCTGTCAGGCTTCGGCAATGAATTCGCGAGCGAAGCTGCTGCGGGTGCCCTGCCTGTCGGCCGCAATTCGCCGCAGCGCCCCCCTCGTGGACTGTATGCGGAGCAATTCTCGACGACGGCATTCACCGTCCCGCGCAATGAAGCACGACGCACCTGGATGTACCGCATCAGGCCGTCAGCGGCGCATGGCCCGTTTCTCCGCATCGACAACGGCAGCTTGCAGGGGCCCCTCGCCCCCCCCACGCCCAACCGGCTCCGCTGGAGTCCTGCGCCGTTTCCCCGCACGCCCACGGACTTCCTGAGTGGACTGGTCACGGTCGCGGCCAACGATGCACCCGATACAGCAGCCGGAACCACGATTCATCTCTATTGCGCGAATCGCTCGATGCAGCGCGTATTCTTCAATGCGGACGGCGAACTGCTGCTGGTCCCCCAGCAGGGGCGATTGCGGCTCGCAACCGAATGCGGATTGCTGGAGATCGCTCCCGGCGAGATCGCGGTCGTGCCGCGGGGCATGAAGTTCCGGGTCGAGCTGCAGGATGGCGAGGCCCGTGGCTACGTCTGTGAAAACCACGATGCGCCCTTCCGCCTGCCCGACCTCGGCCCCATCGGCTCGAACGGACTTGCGAATGCACGCGACTTCCTCGCACCGGTGGCCTGGTTCGAGGCTCGCGACGAGAAGGTGCAACTCGTGCAGAAGTTCCTCGGGAACCTGTGGGCGACGGACCTCGACCACTCGCCCCTCGATGTGGTCGCCTGGCACGGCAATTCGGTGCCCTACAAGTACGACCTCGCCCGGTTCAACACGATGGGCACGATCAGCTTCGACCATCCGGACCCTTCGATCTTCACGGTACTCACGTCACCGACAACGGCACCCGGCGTTGCGAACGTGGATTTCGTGATCTTTCCGCCGCGCTGGATGGTCGGCGAGGATACGTTCCGGCCACCGTGGTTCCACCGCAATGTCATGAGCGAGTACATGGGACTGGTCCACGGCGAGTACGACGCGAAGTCCGGCGGCTTCGAACCCGGCGGCGCGTCGCTGCACAATCGCATGAGCGCCCATGGACCGGATGCGAAGACGACCGAGAAGGCCATGACCGCCGACCTCAAGCCGCACAAGATCGTCGATACGCTGGCGTTCATGTTCGAGACGAGCCGCGTGATCCGACCGACTGTACTCGCGATGGGCTCCCCGCAACTGCAACCGGATTACGATGCCTGCTGGGACGGCCTCGGGAAGAGCTTCAAATGACCTTCAGGCCTGCCGCAACAGACAGCACCCACGAGCCAACCCTCCGCTGCTGGGTCGAGTCGGCGCACCGGCATCCCGATTTCCCGATACAGAACCTGCCGCTTGGCGTCTTTGTTCCGCCAGGCGGTGGCGTACCGCGGGGCGGCATCGCGATCGGCGATCGCATCCTCGACCTTGCGGTCGCCCTGTCCGGCGGCCTGCTCTACGGTCTGGCTGCAGACGCCGCGCGGGCAGCGAGCGGTCCCACGCTGAATCCGCTACTCGCACTTGGGCCTGCACCTCGCCGCGCCTTGCGAGAACAGGTGTCTTCGCTGCTGCAGGTCGCAGGTGAGCAATCCGGCCACGCGCGCAGCCTCGGCGACCGGCTGGTACCTGACGCGAAGGAGTGCTCGCTGCTGCTGCCAGCAGCCATCGGCGACTACACCGATTTCTATGCCGGCATCCACCACGCAGTCAATGTCGGCCGCCTGTTCCGGCCTGACAATCCGCTGCTGCCCAACTACAAGTACGTGCCGATCGGCTATCACGGCCGTGCGTCATCGATTCGCCTTTCCGGCACGCCCCTGAAGCGGCCGTCGGGTCAGACGAAGCCTCCGGATGCGGACGGCCCGGTGTTCGGACCCAGCAGGCGACTCGACATCGAGCTGGAAATTGGAATCTGGGTGGGACCGGGCAATGCGCTCGGCAACGCCGTACCCATCAGCGAAGCACACGATCACATCGCGGGCTTTTGCCTGCTGAATGACTGGTCGGCGCGCGATCTCCAAGCCTGGGAGTATCAGCCACTCGGCCCGTTCCTGGCGAAGAACTTCATGTCGACCGTGTCGCCGTGGATCATCACACCGGAAGCGTTGGCGCCCTTTCGCGTCGCACAGCCGGCGCGCCCGGAAGGGGATCCACGCCCGTTGCCCTATCTGTGGGACGAAACGGACCAGGCCGCAGGCGCCTTCGACATCAACCTCGAAGTCCTGCTCTCGAGCGAGAAGATGCGCGAGCAGGGTATTGCCCCGATGCGCATCTCGGCGAGCAACATGCGTCACTTGTACTGGACGGCGGCACAGATGCTGACGCATCACGCGAGCAACGGCTGCAACCTGCAGTCCGGCGATCTCCTCGGTACGGGCACGATTTCCGGGCCGACGCGCGACAGCATGGGCAGCCTGCTGGAAGCGACTGAAGGCGGCAAAGTCCCGCTGGTGCTGCCGACCGCCGAGAAGCGGACGTTCCTCGAGAACGGGGATGAAATCATTCTCCGCGGAAGCGCTGCCAGGGACGGCTTCGTCCCGATCGGTTTCGGCGACTGCAGAGGATCGGTCGTTCCCTGAGTCGACGGTGTCGCTAGCCGATTCCCATGCGACGCGCCATCTCCGCACGCCATGTGGCGCGGAGCCGGAACCCGGGCAGACCCTGCGCATGGGCTTCGACGACGGACATTAACGCCTCGTCCTCCAGCGCGAGATCGACGGGCACGCGTATCGGCTGCTCCACGTACCAGGGCGTATCGATATACATCTCTATGCGGTTGCCCTCGGGATCGAGTGCGTAGACCGAAATCGCATTGCCGTGTGTCACGGGGATGACGTCCCTCGAGCCAGCCTCCTGCAGCCGTCGATGCATGGCCTTCAGCGTCGCAAGGCTGTCGGCCTTGAATGAAATCTGGTTGATGGGATTGAAAGCGAGCGAGTCAGGCCTGCCGCTGATCAGTACGATCTGGTGATGCTCATCCGGATCGCGACTCAGGAAAACGAGGCTCATCGGGCCATTCGGACCCATCAACGGACCTCGATCAGTGACCGTGAACTCGAGTACCCGCGTATAGAACGCTTCCATGAGGGAGAGGTCATGGACGAAGAAGCCCATATGGCTGAAGCTGAGTCCCGGTCTCGCCATGTTCCCGCCTCCTCGACCATCGACGGCTCGCCGCACGCAGCCGAGATGATACCTATTGCAGGAATGCAGGCGGCCGAATCGCGGTGAAGTGGCCGCTCAGCTCGGCAAGGTAGCCCGCATGCCGGGAAGCTCGCACAAGGACGCGTACGCGTTAGCGACATGGGGATGGCTCTGCCGCCAGCCGATATCGGGCAGGCGGAAGTCGAGATACCCGAGGGCACAAGCAACGGAGATGGCGCCGAGGTTGGTCGGGCCGGACAGCAGCGCCGGATCGTCGTCGAGCTGGCGAAGCGCGCGAAGGATGCAGTTCTGCCAGCGTTGCCGCCAGTCCGGCGAGCGTTGCGCTTCCGGCCGGCGACTCTCGTAGATCATCGCGACGCCGGAATCCATGATGCCGTCGGCCAGCGCCTGCATGCGCAGGACCTGCCAGCGCTTCTCGCCCTCCTTGGGAAGATAGCGCGGCGAACCGCTGATGGTATCGAGGTATTCGCAGATGACAGGACTGTCGAACAGCGCCAAGCCGTCCGCCAGGACCAGTGCCGGCACTTTGCCGAGCGGATTGACGAAATGCAGCTCCGCCGGATCCGCTAACGGATTGACGGAGATCTCCTCGACCCGATCCAGCAATCCCTTTTCCCTGACGAGCACGCGCACCTTGCGCGCGAACGGCGAGGCCGTTGCGTGATAGAGCTGCACCAGACCCTCCCCCGACGCCGTCATGCGGCGTTCTTTGATTTCCCCGGTCCAGACGCTCTACTTATAGGGCATTGTCTAGATCCGTTCAATGATCAGCGCAATCCCCTGACCCACGCCGATGCACATGGTGCACAGGGCATACCGGCCGCCGATCGCTTCGAGCTGGTTGAGCGCGGTGGTAACGAGTCTCGCACCGCTTGCACCCAGCGGGTGACCGAGCGCGATCGCGCCGCCGTTCGGATTCACATGCGCGGCATCGTCAGCCAGGCCGAGCTGCCTCATGACGGCGAGCGACTGGGACGCGAACGCTTCGTTGAGCTCGATGACATCCATCTGCTGGAGCGTGAGCCCCGCTTTTGCAAGCACCTTCCGCGTCGCAGGAACCGGGCCGATCCCCATGATTCTCGGGGGTACGCCAGCCGTGGCGGCAGCGACGACACGAGCGCGAGCGCGCAGTCCATATTGCTTCGCAGCGGCAGGGCTTGCGATGAGCAACGCGCAGCTGCCGTCGTTGATGCCGGAGGCATTGCCCGCAGTGACGGACCCGTCCGGCCGCACGACACCCTTGAGCTTCGCCAGCGCCTCCATGGTCGTCTCGCGAGGATGCTCGTCCGCGGCGAACACCTTGGGATCTCCCTTGGCCTGCGGGATCGAAACCGGGATCAGCTCCTTCGCAAAAAAGCCGAGTGCGCTCGACTTCGCATACTTCTGCTGGCTGCGCAGTGCGAAGGCATCCTGGTCGACGCGTGAAATGCCGAACTCGGTGACGAGGTTCTCGGCGGTCTCCGGCATCGTGTCGACGCCGTGCAGCTTCTTTAGCGCCGGGTTGATGAAGCGCCAGCCCATCGTCGTGTCTTCGATCTTCTGGCCGCGCGCCCAAGCGGCATCCGCCTTGCCCATGACGAACGGGGCACGCGTCATGCTCTCGACGCCGCCCGCGATGATCAGGTCCGCCTCGCCGGTCTTGAGGGTGCGGGCAGCCAGCGCCACCGCATCGAGCCCGGAACCGCACAGTCGATTGACCGTGCTCCCCGGCACGCTGTCCGGCAGGCCAGCCAGCAGCAAACCCATGCGGGCGACATTGCGGTTGTCTTCGCCGGCCTGGTTGGCGCAACCCAGGTACACCTCATCCACGGCCGCCCAGTCGACGCCCGGATTGCGTTCCATCAGCGCCTTGATGGGCAGTGCGGCCAGGTCGTCCGCGCGAATGGTCGCCAGGCTGCCGCCAAAGCGGCCGATGGGGGTACGGATGGCATCGCAGATATACGCTTCGGTCATGACGATTGAACACCTTGCGGCTGGAGTGGCGGTCGTGAGGGCTCGACGCCCTTGGCGAGATTATCGCCCGCGGCGGCCCGATGCGGTACTGGCCCGCGATGATTTGCCGGCGGGAGCGCGTCTCCACGTTGGCAAATACGAATCCGCACAGGCAGACTGCTGCGCCTGATGTCCCACCCCGCAACCCGTGGCATTCTGATGATGATCGCGGCGGTCGGCAGCTTCGCGCTGATGGACGCTGCCATGAAGGAGCTGGGGCAGCAGCATGGTCCGATGCAGGTCGCTTTCCTGCGGGGCATCGCGTCCTTGCCGATCGTGCTGCTGGTGCTAGGCATTTCCCGGCGGCTCAAGGACATACGCCCGGTCCGCTGGCCGCTCCATGTCCTGCGCGGCTTGCTCTCCGTGGCATTGCTGTGGAGCTTCGTGTTCTCGGTGAAGGTCCTGTCACTCGCGGACGCCTACTCCATTTATCTCTCCGCGCCGTTGCTGATTACCGCCTTGTCCGTGCCGCTGCTCGGGGAGCAGGTCAGCGGCCGTCGCTGGCTTGCCATCGGCGTGGGGTTGGCGGGTGTCATCGTGATGCTGCGGCCAACGGCAGCCAGCGTCGTCACGCTCGGCGGACTGGCGGCCTTCATGGCGGCCGTGTTCTATGCGCTGTCGGCCATCTCGATCAATATTCTGTCGAAGACCGACACCACCGCCAGCATGGTGTTCTGGACCATGGCCGTCGTCGCCGTCGCAGCGGGCCTCGCGAGCCTGCCGAACTGGACGCCCGTACAAGCGGTCGATTCAGGATGGATCCTCGTGCTCGGGTTGTCCGGCGCTGCGGGACAGCTCTTCATTACGCAGGCATTCCGGCTCGCGCCTGCCTCCGTCGTCGCGCCGTTCGAATACACGGCCCTTCTCTGGGGTATTGGCCTCGATTGGGCGCTGTGGAACGTCCTGCCCGGATCGCGGCTGCTGGCGGGAGGCTCGCTGGTGGTGGCAAGCGGGCTGTACCTCATGTGGCACTCGCGCGAATCGACTGCGGCAGTCCACTAGCCTTCCCCGGGAACTGCCCGCCGGCGGATCCCGATTGATTCTCGCCGCGTCGCCGTCCAACAGGACGGACCACAAGAAGAACCCATGCCGCGAGCCCCGAGATACCGCCTGCGCCGCGCGCCAGCCGGTGACAGCACGCAATGAACACCCTCGATACCCGAGTGGTGCGCCTCTGCTATCGCGTGGAAACCGCGGCTGGCGAGGACTACGATCCGAAGGTCACGGCTGTCGGCACGCTGGGCTGCTTTTCCTATTGGGTCCAGGATCGCATTGCGACGCTGGAACCTGCGACGACGCTGGCCGCAGCCGCAGACGCACACGCGCTGATCGATCCCCTGATCGCCGGCTGGAATGTCCACGCACTGCTGTCGCTCGGACCCGGCGCATTCCAGTTGCGGCACCTCCACACCGTCGTCACGACCCAGGGAACGGCCGAACCCTGCTCGCATGCCGCCCGCACCGATGGCGCCGCGGAAGATGCCCTGCTCATCCATACACGCTATCCAGCCGCACCGGGCGACATGGTTGCGGACAGCGATGTCCTCGCGCTGGCAGAGGAATACGCACGGTTGCTCCGTGAGCCGCGTCGCCTGGTACCTGCGGGCCGCGCAGCCGTTCAGCTGCTCGAGCGGCGCTTCGTCGATCGCAGGGCCGCCGCGGAAGCACTGAACTCGGACCTCCGCGTGCTGAACAAGCTCGCCGAGATCACGAGCACCTGGGGACGGCGCACCGGGGCCGAGAAGATCACGACCTGGAAATCGACACGCAGGGTAACCAAGGCGGAACGGGAGTGGATCGTGGACGTCCTGCGCGCACTCACACGGCGGCTGGCTCAGCAGGCAGCTGGTGTCAGGCCTGCCGAGACGATGTCCCGACTACCGTGAAGGCGTACGGATCGGCTGCGCCGGCCCGATCCTTTCAAAGAAGGTCTTGAACCCCGCGTCCGGAACCGTCCATTGCCGATAGGGTTCAACCGGTGTAGCCCCGGCAGGCCCGGGCGACTGTGCGGACAGGACTCGGGCCGTCCCCACGAACAGCAGCGTTGCGCGATCGCTCGGAAACAGCAGCGGCCGCGCACCGGGGGCCGGCGACGGCAAGGGCAACACGCTCAACCCGGCGTTCTGGAACTCGCGGGGAGACATGCGCAGCGCAATCGTCCGGTCGTCCGCCTGCAACGCGAGCTCGACATCAGCGGGCGCCGCAAGGCCCGCCCCGTCGCGACGATCGATCGTGGACCAGCCATACCCGAAGAAGTAGTAGCGTCGCTGGCCCGAGCGATTCACCTCGAGCGGCTGGAGGCTGACGTAATCGCGTGCGTTGACCGCAAGCATCGACACCTCGCGGGCCAGCACCACCGGTTCCGTTGCTACTGTGATCGTTACCGCGGTGCTTTCGTCCTGATACTGCCTCACGCCAGCCTGGGGAGCCACACACCCTGCCTGTGACAGACAGGTCGCCAACAGCAATGCGGACAGGCTCGACTTCAGCATCGGGCGGCAGCAGGCAGGGACGCTCAGAAGTTCCATCGATAGCCCAGGCTGAAGAAGTAACGCCGGGTCTTGTCGTCGTCCGGCAGTCCCGTGCGATTCGTCAATTCGGCCCCGGCTTCCAGTTCGAACACGACTTTCCTGAGCTGCAGCCCGAGACGCAGCGTAGGAGCCAGCAGCATCTGCACCGACCGGTCGGCCGTATTCTCGCGACGATCGAGGCGCAACTGCGGACCGATACGCCAGGCTCCGTACAGGGGTAGTCGGGAGCTGATGCCGATCGAGGCCGTCCTGGCGAAATCGTTCGTCTGGTACCGCAGCGCCATGATGTTGATATCGCCGGACTGGAACAGACTCATCGCGAGCAGCTGCATCGACAGGGACAGATCACTGCCCGGATCCGGAATGCCCTCTGCACCTCCGGACGGCAAGGTGGCTCCCATGTCCGTCGATGCCGCATACAACGCGAACTGGAATCGCTGGCCGAGTGGCCTGGACAACGAAAGACTTGCCAGCTTGGACGGGGCCGTCCGGTCGATGGCCAGCTGCCTGATCTCCTCGCTGGTAAACAGGTCCAGCAACTGATCAAGCGACTGCACCGGCTGGCCGATCAGCGCATTGCGGGTCATGAGCAGCGGCGTCGTCCGCTGCTCGACATCGAGCGTCATCGTCCATAGTGCCGGCAGCTGCACCGTGCCCACGAGGATCAGATTGTTGAGCTCGCCGAAGTGCTGGTCGTAGTCGACGAAGCCGATCAGCGTGCGGCCCGGCCTGAAGTAACGCAGCTCCGCACCGATGGCCTGGCGATCCGTCTCGCCGATGTAGGTCTGGTTGATCACGTACAGGGACGGCTCCCACGCCCCCCCGAACACGCCGAAATTGGCTGCGAGCGACTGGAACTGGCGATCGCTGTTGAAGCCGCTGCGGGTGGATTCGATCGGGAACCCCGCCGCCAGGCTGAGCGTGAGGTGGGGCTGCAAGCGGTAGCTTCCCATCAGGCCGTCGAAGGTTCCGAAAATGCCATCGCTGCTGCGTGCCTGCCGGCCGAGCCGTGCCATCCAGCCGCGCTCGATGTCGCTCGCCTCGTAGTAGGCGCTGCTCAGGCGGAAACTGTCGCCGGGACCGTCGGCCAGCATGTCCTTGAGGTAGCCGCCGTTGAACCGTGCCAGCGAATCGAACGACTCACCGCGCTTGCGGGCCACGAAGTCGGCGTCCGTCAGCAGCGCGTTCTGGCTGGAGAACTTCGCTTCGAGCGGGCCCACCGTACGGAGATTGTCGTCGTAGCGGTAGTACTGGGAGACTCCGCCGAAATAGCGCCAGGCAAGCTCCTCGTCCACGTCACTCCCTTCCTGGGAACGGTTTGTGCCCGAGGCCGTGCGCAACGCGTTGAGACGCCTGCGCACCCGGTCCACGCCCCGGCCAGTGCGAAACTCGCGCAGGTATGCCTCATACTCTGCTTTCGCCAACGCAAGGTGACCGCTGCGCTCTTGCGCGAGTCCCAGCATCTCCCGTGCCGTCGCTCTCGTCTCGCCCGTCGCATCCGCCAGATACCGCGTGAACGACGCAATGGCCGCATCGTACTCGCGCTTCCTGAGCTGGGCCTGCGCCGTCGCGAACAGGCCGGCAGGAGGCACGAGCCCCGATGCTGCCGGGATGTCGTCCGCCGTAGTCGCGGTAACCACATCCTCCTCGTGGAGAATCTCATCCGCGATGCCGAGCCACGCCCGCGGATACGCCTGTTGCGCACGCAGCAACTGCCTGTCGGCCTCGGCACGAGTGGCGAAGGGACCGATCCGCAGCCGGTACCAGGTCTGACTGTCGATCTCGACTCTGGAGACATAGCTCGCCTGGCCAAGGCGTCTCTGTACTTCAGCGGCCGCAGCGGCCGTGAAGGGCGACGTAGAGGATTCGAGGTTGATTGCGTAACCGGATGCCAGCGTGCCTTCGGGCTCCGTGATGAGCACCCTGCTGCGATCGACGCCGCGCTCGTCGCGCAGCAGCCTGATGCGGAGCCCTCGTTGATCCGACGTGGGCGCGATCAGATAGCGTTCGCGCGCTCCCCACGTGAGCCGCAGGTCGACATCGCTCGCCAGCAGCGGCGTCAGCTCGATCGCCCTCAAGGTGTCCTGACCGGCAGGCGGCGGCAGCGATTCATTGCCGATGGAACTTCCACCCTGGAGGCAGTCGGCACCGACACTCAACCGCACGTCCACTATGTTGCTTTCCGCCGCGGGCAGGTGCGACAGGTACCTCACCTGGCAGCTGAAGAGCACCACGACGTCGAGATGCGTGTCGGTGGTCGTGATGTCCGCTGCATCGAGCAACCGCCCGGCAAACTGGGCTGCAGCGGACTGGCACAGCAGGCTCAAGCCCATCGCCCCGACCAACGCCCTCAGGAGCAGCCTGCGCATCAGAAGCTGCTGCTCGTGACCCGGTGCTCGGGACCCGTCCGGGTCCTCGAGATCGTCGTCAGCGTCGAGTTGGTATAGGTGTGGCACGCGCCCGAGCAATTGCGCAGCTCGCTCGCCGTGTAGTTCGACACGCCGCTGACCTTGGGGTGTGCCGAAGGCCGGAAGTCGCCAGAGTGACACCCTGCGCATGAACCTCGCAGCGTGGGGGTCCGCCACACGGCCGCGTCCGTGTTGGTCGAATGGCACCCCGAGGCCGTGCATGTCAGTGCCGCACGGTGATCGCCGGGATACTCCGTCGAAGTATGGCGGAAGGTCAACGGCGCCCACGCCGTCGTCGAGTGGCAGACCACGCACTCGCGCGAGGTGGTCATGTGGCCGGTCGGCTTGCCGGTCGTAACCGTGTTGTTGTGGCAGGAACTGCAGCCTGTCGTGATGCCGTTGTGGCTGAACGTCGCCGGGGTCCATGCGAGCGTGACATGGCATGCATCGCACGACTGGGTCGTCGGCAGGTGATTGCTCGGCTTGCCCGTCGCGCCTACACCGTTGTGGCAGCTGGCGCAGGTACCCGCCACGACATTGCGGTGATCGAACTGTGCCGGCGTCCAGGCTACGGTCGTATGGCAGGTACTGCAGGTGTTGTCGGAAGCAATGTGCGTCGTCGACTTGCCGCGGGCCGTCGATCCGTTGTGGCACGAGAAGCACGTGCCCGTCACCTGGGTGTGGTCGACACGGGATGCGGGCCTCCACGCCGTGCTCACGTGGCAGGTCTCGCAGGCATTCGTGGTCGTGATGTGCGCCGCGGTCTTGCCTGCAACATGGGTATTGTCATGGCACGAGAAGCAGGACAGCGTAGTCCTCGCGTGATCGAACCTTGCTACCGTCCAGGTCGACGTCGCATGGCACGCATCGCACTCGAGCGTCGTCGTGATGTGGTTCGTCCCCTTGCCTGGAATCAGCGCACCCGAGTTCGTGCGCACCGAGCCGCTGTGACAGCTCGTACAGGTACCGAGCACCTGGGTATGATCGACCGCCTCCGCGGGGAGCCACGAGGACACGGTATGGCAGTTGTCGCACGCGACCGTGGACTGGATGTGGTTGAGTCCCTTGCCCGATGCGGAGACGCCATGGCAGGTGGCGCAGTTGCCGATGAAGGCACTGTGGTCCGGACGGCCGTTGGTCGCCCATGAATCCGGCGAATGACAGTTCTCGCAGGTATTGGAACTCTGCACGTGCGTCGGCGACTTGCCGGTGATCAGTACGCCGGCCGAGGTCCGTGTCGTGCCGTTGTGGCAAGTGAAGCAGCTCCCGAGGACCTGCGCGTGATCCACCCGGATCGTCGGCGTCCACGTCCCCGTGGAATGGCAGGCATCGCAGGCGGCCGTTGACAGGACATGCCCGGTTCCCTTGCCCTGGATGAGCGATCCCGAGGACGTGCGCACCGTGCCGCTGTGGCACGAACTGCATGCACCGACCACTTGCGAGTGATCAACCTGGGATGCGGCAACCGGCGCCCACAAGGAGGTCGAGACGTGGCAGGACTCGCAAAGCGCGGTCGATGCTATATGCGTCCCCGATCTGCCGGTCGCCGTGACGTTGTTGTGGCAGGTGGAGCAGCCGCTCGAGATACCGGTGTGATCGAAGCTCGCGGGACGCCAAGCCAATGTCGAGTGGCAGGTAGCGCACTGG
>CAIUGU010000268.1 GCA_903898785.1 uncultured Pseudomonadota bacterium
CGAGGAGAGGTGCCGCTCTCTACGCTCCGCGAGGAAAGGTGTCTCTTGCTCCCTACGCGAGGTGGGGTGTCCCTCGCCCTCTCCTGGAGGAGAGGGAAACGGAGTGGGTGAGGTGTAGTACTTCCCTCTCCCGGTGGAGAGGGAAGCGGAGAGGGAGAGGATCTCCCCCTCACGCTGTGCGACCTCTCCCCGAAGAGAGGTGCCGCTCTCTACGCTCCGCGAGGAAAGGTGTCTCTTGCTCTCTACGCGAGGTGGGGTGTCCCTCGCCCTCTCCTGGAGGAGAGGGAAACGGAGTGGGTGAGGTGTAGTGCTTCCCTCTCCAGGTGGAGAGGGAGCAGGCAAGGATCAGCTCGCCGCCCGCAGCGGTGCGATGGGCTGGAGGCCGAGGGCCTCGCGCAGGACATCTTCCACCCGTTCGCAGAAGACAAACTGCACATCCTTGCGGACGCTCTCTGGCACGTCTTCCAGGTCCTTGGCGTTGCGCGACGGCAGCAGGATCTTGCGGATACCCGCCCGATGCGCGGCCACGGACTTTTCCTTCACGCCGCCAATCGGGAGCACGAGGCCTCGCAGACTGATCTCGCCCGTCATCGCGACATCGTTGTGTACCTCGATCCCGGTGAGCAGCGACACCAGCGACGTGAACATCGAGACGCCTGCGCTCGGTCCGTCCTTCGGGATCGCACCTGCCGGCACGTGCACGTGGATATCGCTGCGGTCGAACAGCGTCGGGTCGATCCCGAGGAATTCCGCCTTCGACTTCACGAGCGACAGCGCCGCCTGCGCGCTCTCCTTCATCACATCGCCGAGCTGGCCCGTGAGGATCAGCTTGCCGTTGCCCGGCACGCGGGTCGACTCGATGAACAGGATGTCGCCACCGACCGGCGTCCACGCGAGGCCTGTCGCCACGCCGGGAACGCTCGTGCGCATCGCAATCTCGTTCTCGAAGCGAGCCGCGCCCAGGATGCCGTGCAGGTCGGCGATGTCGACGGTGCCTGACGTGATCTTGCCCTCCGCAACACGGACGGCCACGTTGCGCAGCACCGATCCGAGCGTCCTCTCCAGGTTGCGCACGCCGGCTTCCCGCGTGTAATCGCGTACCAGCTGGCGCAGCGCGGCTGACGTGATGATCGCCTGCTCGGGCTTCAGTCCGTTCGCGTCAAGCTGGCGCTTCACGAGGTAACGCTTCGCGATCTCGACCTTCTCGTCCTCGGTGTAGCCTGTCAGCTCGATGATCTCCAGGCGGTCGCGCAGCGGCCCGGGGATCGTGTCCAGCATGTTCGCCGTCGCGATGAACATGACCTTCGACAGGTCGAACGGCAACCCGAGGTAATTGTCCCGGAACGTGTTGTTCTGCTCGGGGTCGAGAACCTCGAGCAACGCCGACGACGGATCGCCGTGCACGCCGGAGCCGAGCTTGTCGATCTCGTCCAGCATGATCACCGGATTGCGGGTGCCCGCCTTGCGCACGGCCTGCAGGATGTTGCCCGGCAACGCGCCGATATACGTGCGGCGATGGCCGCGGATCTCGGCTTCGTCATGGACGCCACCCAGGCTCACGCGCGCGAACTTGAGGCCGACGGCGCGGGCGATGCTCTGGCCGAGCGACGTCTTGCCGACACCGGGCGGGCCGACGAAGCACAGGATCGGGCTGCGACCTTCCGGGTTCAGCTTGCGTACGGCGAGGTATTCGAGGATGCGGCGCTTCACCTTGTCGATACCGAAGTGATCGGCCTCCAGTACTTCGCGGGCCTTCTCGATGTCGATCGTCTCGGTATCGAGCTTCGCCCACGGCAGCTGGATCATCAGGTCGAGCCACGTGCGCACCATCGAGTATTCGCCGCTGGCATCGGGCATGCGTTCGAGCCGCTTCAGTTCCTTCTTCGCCTGCTCCAGCGCTTCATCCGGCAGTCCGGCCTTGTCCAGGGCTTCCTTCAGCTCTGCGAGCTCCTCGGACGAGGACTCATCCTCGCCGAGCTGCTTCTGGATCTGCCGCATCTGCTCGCGCAGCAGCACTTCCTTCTGCCGATCGTCGATTGCGCCGCGAGTCTGCTCCTCGATCTGGCGCTGCAGCCGCATGACCTCGATGCGGTGCGCAAGCAGGTCCGACACGCGATCGAGCCGCGCGCTCAAGTCGGTGATCTCGAGGATCTGCTGCTTCTCCGCTCCCTTGATGTCCATGAAGCTCGCAACCAGGTCCGCAAGCAGCGACGGCGACTCCATGGCCTCGACGGCATTCGCGAGTTCGCCCGGCGCCTGCGGCAGCAGGTTGATGGCCTCCCGCGCCTGGCGTTTCAGGTTCAGCGTGCGGGCCTCGACCTCGCTCGAAGTCAGTCCCGTTTCATTCAGGTACTCGACCCGCGCCAGCATGAAAGGCAGGCCCGGCTGGAAGTCGAGCACGCGGAACCGGCGCTCGCCTTGTACGACGAGATGGTGCGTTCCGTCCTGTGTCACGTAGCGCAGGACCGTCGCCACGGTGCCGACCTTGTAGAGATCGTCCGGACCCGGTTCGTCGACCGACGGGTCCTTCTGCAGCAGGAAGCCGACCTTGCGCTCCGCGCGCACGGCCTCCTGGGCGCCCGCGACGGTACGCTCCCGTGCCATCGAGACCGGGCTGACGACACCGGGAAAAAGCACGAGATTGCGGACGGGCAGGATGATCAGCATGTCATCCGACACGACGCGGTTCGTCTGTTCAGTGCTGTGGTTTTCGCTCACGGGTGTCCTCTTCCAGATGCGTTCGTTAGAACCTCTATGGGTATGCGGGCGCCTTCCTCAAGTGCAGGTGCAGACAACCGTTCTCGCACGTCTGTTCCAGCGTCGAGTAAGGACCAGGAGGAACGGGGATGCGGCGCTCGAAGCGGCCGTACGGAATCTCGAGGCGATGGATCACCTGGCTCGACAGCGCCGGCAGCGGGCGCAGTGCCGTGATGTGCAGCGCCTGGCCGTCGAACGTGACGCGCAGATTCTCCGGCGTCACTCCCGGCAGTGCGACGTTGAGTTCGATTCCCGCTTCCGATTCGACGAGATCGACCGGGGGTTCCCAGACAGCCTGGGCCTCCTGCGGCGCGCCGATCCGGAAGAACTGCTGTTGCAGACGTTCAGCTTTGTGCAGCAGGTCGAGCGCGTCGGCCCACATCCACTCCGGTGACTTCGGATGACTCATCCCCTTTACCTTGGGATGAGTTGCGGGGCTTCAATGGGAGGGAGACGGCTCAAAAAAAAGCCACAAGCAGGGCTTGTGGCTTGAGTACCCCAGTCTGTGGACAGGGGCAAGGGGGATCGGAACCAAGCGTCACTCTAGGGACCGCCAGGTTGGGGAGTCTGTTCGCCACCAGACGTTGGCGGAATGCCGGAGGATCGTGATCAGAACGCCTGCCAGGTCGAAGCCTCGCCGCTGGCCTTGGGCAAACGCGCCGCTGCTACGAAGAGCTTGGGTGCCGGTGACCGCTGACTGGTGGCGACGCCGACCGAACCCGCTGGCCACCCCTTGTGGTCCGACTGGCCACTGACCGTGATGGGCACCATCGCACTGGCCGGTCATCGCTATGGGCGCGAGGGCTTGCCGGTTTGACGGGGCAATGCCTGAAACGCCGTGAGAGGCGGGGATCGCGCCGTCCGGGAAGGGTCTGGAGGCGGACGGTCGAGTCTGTTGTCGGAGTTACGTATTAATAAATCTGAATAGTCTCATTGATATTCGATCAAAGAGGGCTGGATCTGAGCTTTTTATTGAACGTCAGATCCGCAAGATCAGCGCTGGATTCCTGGGGATCCCTGCGGTCCCTGACCCGCGTGCCGGCGCTCCTGCCGGATCGCGACAAGCAGGCACAACATGGCCCAGGCAGAGCCGACACACCACCCGGCGAAGACATCCGTTGGCCAATGCACACCGAGATAGACGCGGCTGACGCCGACAAGCAAGGTCATCACGATGGCCACAGCCAAGCAGTAAGGTCGGACCCGGGGTTGGGTTTGCACATGCGCGACCAGGGCCCCGAGCGTCAGGTAGACCACTGCCGCAAGCATCGCGTGGCCACTCGGGAAGCTGGTCAGTTGCGCTTCGACGCCATGCGGGAACAGTTCCGGTCGGGGTCGCAGGAACAACGACTTCAATGCGACGCTGAGGAACGCTCCCACGGAAACGGAGACCACTACCAGCCTTGCAGCGGCTGGCCTGCCACTGACCCACAGGAAGCCCAACACGACCGCGGCCACGAGTCCCACCACGGGCAAGCTGCCGAGGCTCGTCAGGTCGCGGAAGAAGATCTCGAGCCATGCCGGTCCCGCAGGGTGGGTCAGGTCGGTGGGATCGCGGAGGGCCAGCATCACCATCCGGTCGAAGGAATCCGTCTCGCCTTCCATGACCTCGGAGGCGAGGTTCGAAAAAGCGAGCAGCAGGCCAGACACGAGCAGCAGCAGCGAGAGCTCGATGAGGTCGAATTGCCGGAGGCGGGACCAGACCTGGCGGAGTCGTGGGAAATTCGTCAGGGCATCCTGAGGCATGGTCCGGAGTCTACGGTCATCGCCACTGCCCATGCTGGAGATTCCCCCCGCGCTTGCAGCCCCAAAGCGGATTGCATCCGGCCTGTCTCGACCGGGCTCAAGCCAGCCCGAACGCCTTCGACAACAATTCGTACGAGCGTAGCCGGGCCCCATGATCATGAGTGATCGTCACGACGATGAGTTCCTCCAGCTTGAGGGCGTCGGCCATCCGGGTGAGGTCATCCCGGACCTTGTCCGGCGTCCCCACAAAATGGGCAGGCCATTCCTGACCCTGGGAGTCGGGTAGCCCAGCGCTCGCGCCCAGTTCCTTCCGGGCCGTTGCGGGTGACGCCACGGGTCCCGGCATGCCTTGCCGCAGTCGCCGGCGCAGCAGCTGGACGCTCAGGGCGAGTTCGTCCGCCTCTTCCTGGGTATCGGCGCAGATGACGCCGACCGCGACCATGGCCTCTGGGCGGCTGCGATAGGCGGACGGCTGGAAGCGGGTGGCGTACCGCTCGATGGCAGCGCGCGTCGATTCGCCGCTGAAGAAGTGAGCGAAGGCATAAGGCAGGCCCAGCTGGGCAGCGGCCGAGGAACTCCACAGGCTTGAGCCTAGCAGCCAGAGGTTGGCCCCGGTGAGCGTGTTCGCCGGCAACTGGATGCGGTGGAATGCGTGGTCGGTGGGGAAGTCCTTGTCCAGCCACGCGAGCAGTTCGACCAGTTGCTCGCCGAAATCGTCCGCGATGGGTCCCTCCGTCCGATCGCGACGGAGCGCAAAGGATTCGAGCGGACCGCCTCCCGGTGCACGGCCCACGCCCAGGTCGATCCGGCCGGGATACAGCGCGCTCAGCATCGCAAACACTTCCGCCACCTTGTAGGCACTGTAGTGCGGCAGCATCACGCCGCCCGAGCCGAGGCGGATCCGTTCGGTCTCCGCACCCAATCGCGCGATCAGGATCTCGGGCGCGGGGCAGGCGAGCGACGCCATCGAGTGATGCTCGGCCACCCAGTAGCGGGTGTAGCCGCTGCGATCGGCCAGCCGCGCGAGCTCAATCGTGTTCCTGAGCGCGTCGCCCGCGGTCTGTCCCTCCGCGATCGGAGCCTGGTCGAGGACGGAGAGTCTCACGGAGGTGGGGTCCTGGTTGAGGGGTTCCCCGCCATTCTACAGCGGTCTAATGCGGTCAGATTCGACCCATCAGCAGCAGCACGACGAGGATGACCACGATGACACCGAGTACGCCCGACGGACCGTATCCCCAGCTGCGGCTGTGCGGCCAGGCCGGAATGGCGCCGATCAGGACCAGGATCAACAGGATCAGCAGAATCGTACCGATGCTCATGGGGGTCCCCTTGTATTTGAAGGTGCTGATCCGGGTCAGCGTTGCTTGTAGCCCGGCAACAGTGGACTTCTCCGCGTGGTTGCGCGATTACCTGCAGGGGCGACTCGCTGTAGGACTTGGCTGATAGACAGCCGTGCCCGTACATTCCTAGTCTTGGGTCTTGAGCCTTCCCATCCCGTCTCTCAGTCGTCCTCTCAAGGAGCCAACATGATCAAGAAAGCGTGGGCCGTCTGGAAAGGCAGCTTCAAGGAAGGCGGCGGCACGATGTCGACGGAAACCGGCGTGCTCAAGGAAGCGCCTTACGGCTTCAAGTCGCGATTCGAGGGGGGTCCCGGCACCAATCCCGAAGAACTCATCGGCGCTGCGCATGCCGGCTGCTTCTCGATGGCGTTTTCCGTGATGCTGGGTGAAGCCGGCTATACCGCGAACAGCATCGAGACCCGCGCGGACATCACGTTCGAGAAACTGGCCGAGGGCTTTGCCATCACGGCTAGCCACCTGACCGTGGCCGCATCGATCCCGGGGATCGATGCGTCGAAGTTCGCCGAGATCGCAAACCGCGCCAAGGCGGGCTGTCCGGTCTCGAAGCTGCTGAATGCAAAGATCTCGATGGACGCGAAGCTGGTTCCCTAGGCTCCGGTCTATTGCAGCGTCAGCCAGATCTCGTTGCGCCGCAGGAACCACGGGGTGAAGGGCGCGTTGTAGCGTGAATAGATGGGCTCGCCTGTCCAGGCCAGGCCCGCCTGGCGCAGCGTGGCTTGCAGGCGCTCAAGGTGTTGCTGGTAATTCGACTGGCTCCACAAGCCCGAATAGCGGATTGCAGCCAGCTCGCTGGCAGGTACCTCGCGCACATGGACGCGCGCGTCTTCGGGTTCGGGAGCGCTCGTGACCGTCGTGCCCTTCGGCAACACGAACTGGACCGCATAGCCGCCGGCTGCCGCGCGCTGCTGTACGGGCGCTGTCATCTCCATCTTGACGGGCATCGCCGCCTGCTTGACGGGCGCCGTCATTGCAAGCTTCCTCGCGCCTTTGTTCTTGCCGAAGATATAGCCCGCGAGGATGGGGAACGCGACGTTGCCAGCCTTCTCCGCGGGCCCTTCGACCTCCACCTCTGCGACGACATAGGGAGAGTAGCGCCGCACCTCGACGTCACCCAGGTCCTGGACGATGGTGTAGTCGGGTTCTTCGATCGCGTGCGTTGTCATGGAGTATCCAGCCAGCAAGAGGGATAAGAAGAGCGTGCGAAGGGGGCGATTGGGCGGCATGATTGAATCCCGGGCGCGATCAATTGCGAATCGGTAGAACAGACATGAAGTGAGAGTTGCTCCCGCCCGGGAAGGTTCCGATGACAACGCTCAAGCCGCGAAGACTCAGCGCCCGCAAGCTGCTGCTCAGCAAGTGGACCGCCGTGGTCCCGCAGCGAAAAGAGAAGCACTACCTCGTCACCCGCGTGATCGAACCGCGGACCCCCGAGGGGCCCATCGAGTTCGTCGAGATCGAGGCAGTGCACTCACGGCGCACCACGCTCCTGCCTTGGCGGGATCTCGCGGACGCCGGCAAGTGGGAGCAGGGCTGGAAGTAGCCCTGCCAGTGCAGGCTGAACCCAAGCGGACAGAGCGTCGGTTCGGTCGCGCACATTCAAGCGCCCACGCGCCATTCAAGTTTCAATTCACGGTGTCGTAACGGCCGGTATAGCGGGTCCCGACGCAGCGTCGACGCTGTCGCGGGTCCAGTCAAACCCTTAGGGAAGAATACCGATCATGAGCGACTATTCTGTCTGGAACGAGTCGAAGCTCGGGCTGCACGTTCCCGAAATGGACCGCGAGCACCAGGTGCTGATCTCGCTGATGAACAAGCTGCACGTGCTGCGCGAGAAGAAGGCGGCGGACGGTGAGGGGCTGGCAACCATCAATGCGTTCGGCGAATACACCGTCAAGCACTTCGCGGACGAAGAGGCCTACATGGCCCGCATCCAGTATCCGGGCATCGCCGTGCACAAGACGGTGCACAAGCAGTTGCTGGCCAGGTTCACCGGCTACCAGCAGGCCTTCCGGCGCGATGGCGTGCTGACGGACGACTTCTTCACGTTCCTCAAGATGTGGCTGAACGCGCACATCTCGTCGGTCGACATGAAGTACTCGCAGCACATGGCTGCGAGCGCCAAGTCCGCCTGAATCGCGGTCGCTTGGTTCCCTAGGGGGACGGCGCGATCCGCAGCAGCATGCCGTCGGCGTCGTCCGTGATGGCATAGAGCAGGCCGTCCGGGCCCTGCCGCACGTCGCGGATGCGCTGATGCAGGTCGGTCAGCAGCATTTCGCGGCGCATCTCTTCCATCTTGTCGTTGAACACCACGCGCTCGATGCCACCGGTGCGAACGACTTCGCCGCGGCGTGAGCTGCCGATGAACAGGTTGTTCTTCCAGGCCGGGAACTGTGAGCCCGTATAGAACACCGCACCCGTCGGTGCGATGGAGGGAATCCATACCAGCAGCGGCGCTTCGATGCCTGCGGCCAGCGGCAACTCCGAGACACGCGGACCTTCATAGGTTCTGCCGAAGCTGTACAGGGGCCAGCCGTAGTTGCGACCCGGCAGGATGATGTTGGCTTCGTCGCCGCCGTTCGGTCCGTGATCCGTGGCGATCACGGTGCCTGTGCCGGGCTGTATCGTCAGTCCGAGCTGGTCGCGAAGGCCATACGCGTACACCTCCGGGCGTGCACCCTTGCGCTTCACGAACGGATTGTCGGCGGGCACGGTGCCGTCCGACTTGATGCGCAGCACCTTGCCGTAGACGTTGCCGAGGTCCTGCGCTTCCTTGGTATCGGGCGCGCCCGTCGTGATGAACAGCATGTCGTTCGGGCCAAAGGCCATGCGCTGCGCGCTCACTCCCGGCCGCTCCTCGCCGACGAGGAGTTCTTTCACTCCCGTGAGCTGCATGCCTTCGAGCTTCCCTCTCGCCACGACGAGGGACATCGGCGGAACCGCGTTGGCTGCCGCGCCGTCCGGCAACCTGCCGGGGCGGTTGTAGGTGAAATACACCAGCCCGTTCGTCGCGAAGTCGGGATGCAGCGCCACTTCGTTCAGGCCGGCCCCGCGGGCGGGAGCGACTGCGGGCAGTCCCGCAATGGGTTCGGGGACGAGCTGGGCGACCTCGGTTGCGCGGGCTGCCGCACGAACCAGCCGCAGCCGGGCGCCGCGCTCAGTGACCAGGGCATCGCCGTTGGGGAGGAAGGCCAGGGTAAAGGGCCGGGCGAGGCCGCGAGCCAGCACCTCCACGCGAATCGAGTGCTGCTCCGCGGTGTCGAAGACGTAAGGAGCGTTCTTCACCACGACCGGCGCAATGCCGATGGGAGGCGGTTGCTGGGCGATGGCGATATCCGCTGCCAGGACGGTCGCGATCACGGCGGCCAGGCTCAATGCGGCGTGCTTGTACATCTCGCTCCCCATGCAGTCTTCTTGTAATGATTCCCCATGCTCATCCAAAAGCCCACTTGTCGTCAAATCGGTGTCATTCCGTACCGGCCTTCCGGATCGAGGGCCAGACAGGCTAAGCGGTCAATCGCATAGAGAGCGTCATGCAACTGTGCGACGCTCGGGTCCTGTCCCTGACCTATCGCATAGGGTGAGTAACGCATGATCGCCAACGCCAGTCCCTCACCGCCTACCGCCAGGCCGCAGCCGGCCGCCATGGAGACTGCCGAGATCGAGCAGATCGACGCGTACTGGCGTGCCTGCAACTACCTCGCCGCGGGCATGATCTATCTGCGCGACAATCCGTTGCTGCGGGACGCGCTGAAGCCGGAGCACCTCAAACGGAGGCTCCTCGGCCATTGGGGCTCAAGCCCCGGACTCTCCTTCGTCTATGTGCACCTGAATCGTCTGATTCGCCTGCACGACGTGAATGCAATCTTCCTCGCAGGACCCGGTCATGGAGCGCCGGGAGTGCTTGGGCCCGTCTATCTCGAAGGCACTTACAGCGAGGTCTATCCGCAGAAGGACGGGGATCTGTCGGGCCTGCAGCGTTTCTTCCACGACTTCTCGTTTCCCGGCGGCATCGGCAGTCATTGCACACCCGAGACGCCGGGTTCCATTCACGAAGGCGGCGAACTCGGCTACAGCGTGTCGCACGCCTTCGGCGCAGCCTTCGACAATCCCGACCTGCTGGTAACCGTGGTCGTCGGTGATGGCGAGGCTGAAACGGGACCCCTGGCAACGGCCTGGCACTCGACGAAGTTCCTCAATCCCGTTCGCGACGGCGCGGTGCTGCCCGTTCTGCACCTGAATGGTTACAAGATCAACAACCCGACGCTGCTCGCGCGCATCCCGCACGACGAACTGGCCGCACTGTTCCGTGGCTATGGCTGGACGCCGCACTTTGTCGAAGGCGATGACCCTGCGACGATGCATCGCCTGATGGCACAGACCCTCGAGCAGTGTTATGCGGACATAAAGGCCATCCAGCAAGACGCGCGGCGCAGCGGCAAGCCGGTTCGGCCGAGCTGGCCGATGATCATCCTGCGCTCGCCGAAGGGCTGGACCGGCCCCACAGTGGTGGATGGACACCAGGTCGAGGGAACCTGGCGCGCCCACCAGGTTCCGCTCACGGGAGTCCGCGAAAACCCGGAGCATCTCGCGCAGCTCGTCGCCTGGCTGCAGAGCTATCGACCCGGGGAACTGTTCGACGAGTCCGGCAAGCTGGTTGCCTCGCTCAAGGCACTGGCCCCGGTCGGCAACCGACGAATGAGTGCCAACCCGCACGCCAATGGAGGCCAGGTTCGCCGACCCCTCGACCTGCCGGACTTCCGCACCTACGCGATCAAGGTGGCGCACCCCGCCCGGAGCCGCTTCGGCAACACGCGTCCGCTCGGCTAGTTCCTGCGCGACATCCTGCGTGACAATCCCCACAACTTCCGCGTCTTCGGCCCGGACGAGACGAGTTCCAACAAGCTGGACGCCGTCTACGCCGCCAGCAAGAAGACGTGGATGGCGGAGTTCCTGCCGGCAGACCGTGACGGCGGCGAACTCGCGCAGGACGGGCGAGTGATGGAAATGCTGTCAGAGCACACGCTGGAAGGCTGGCTCGAAGGCTATCTGCTGACCGGTCGGCATGGCTTCCTGTCGACCTACGAGGCGTTCGTGCATGTCATCGACTCGATGTTCAACCAGCATGCAAAATGGCTGGACACCTGCCACGACATCCCCTGGCGCGCCCCGGTCTCGTCGCTCAACCTGCTGATCACGTCCACGGTCTGGAGGCAGGACCATAACGGCTTCACGCATCAGGACCCGGGCTTCCTTGACGTCGTGGTGAACAAGAGCCCGCGGGTCGTCCGGGTCTATCTGCCGCCGGATGCCAACTGCCTGCTGGCGATTGCGAACCACTGCCTCGAGAGCACCAACCGCATCAACGTCATCGTAGCCGACAAGCAGGAACACCTGCAGTACCTCGACATGGAAGCCGCCATCCGCCACTGCGCCAAGGGCATCGGGCTGTGGGAGTGGGCCAGCACGGATCAGGGAGGCGAGCCGGAGGTGGTACTGGTGGGCTGCGGTGACGTGGCCACGCAGGAAGCCCTTGCCGCTGCGGCGCTATTGGCGGAGCACTTTCCGGACCTGCGTCTGCGCTTCGTCAATGTCGTCGACCTCTACACGCTGACCCCGCCGCACGAACATCCCCACGGACTTCCGGACCGGGATTTCGATTCGCTGTTCACCACGGACAAGCCGGTGATATTCAATTTCCATGGCTACCCGTGGCTGATCCACCGCTTGAGTTACCGGCGCACGAACCACGACAATCTCCACGTGCGCGGCTACAAGGAAAAGGGCAGTATTAACACTCCCCTCGAACTCGCGATCCGCAATGACGTCGACCGCTTCAGCCTGGCGATCGACGTCATCGACAGGGTACCCCGCCTCAAGGTAGCGGGCGCCCATGTCAAGGCGCTGCTTGAGGACAGGAAGCTCGACTGCCTCGCCTATGCGCATGCGGAGGGGGTTGACCGGGCGGAAGAACAGAACTGGACATGGCAAAGAGTCACTGAATGACGTCACAACTTGGATCCCTGCAGCGCTGGTCTGTCATCGTCGCCGACACCGGTGATCTCGCGGCAATCGAACGTTTCCGTCCCCAGGACGCGACCACCAATCCGAGCCTGATCCTCGCGTCTGCGCGTGACCCGCGTTATCGCCCGTTGGTCGAGGCGGCGCTGACGCGGATCGATGCCGGCGGCAGCCGGGACGCACGCGCCGAACAGCTGATCGATGGTCTGTTCGTGGCCTTCGGGCGCCGCATCCTCGAACTGATTCCCGGGCGGGTATCGACCGAGGTCGATGCGCGGCTGTCCTTCGAGCAGCAAGCCACGGAGAACAAGGCAAGGCGACTCATCGAGTTGTACGAGCAGGCAGGCGTCTCCCGCGAACGAGTGCTGATCAAGATCGCGAGCACCTGGGAAGGCATTCGGGCGGCAGAGACGCTGGAGCGCGAAGGTATCCATTGCAACCTGACGCTGCTCTTCAGCTTCGCGCAGGCGGTGGCCTGTGCCGACGCGGGCGTCACGCTGATCTCGCCGTTCGTCGGCAGGATCTACGACTGGTACAAGGCGGCGAAGGGCGGGGCAGACATTGCCCGCGAGTCAGATCCGGGGGTTGCCTCCGTCGAGCGCATCTACGAGTACTACAAGAAGTTCGGCTACCCGACGCAGGTCATGGGGGCGAGCTTCCGCAAGACGACGCAGATCCTCGACCTGGCCGGCTGCGACCTCCTGACCATCAGTCCGGATCTGCTTGCTGCCCTGGAGTCCGCCGAAGGTGACGTCCCGCGTCGACTGGGTGCCGAGGCGGCTGCCGGTCGCGAGATTCCGCGGGTCGCGCTCGACGAAGCCGGCTTTCGCTGGTCCCACAACGAGGACGCCATGGCGACCGAGAAGCTCGCCGATGGCATCCGCAGGTTCAACGCCGACAGCCAGAAGCTGGTGGAGTTTGCCTTCGGGATGGCCGACCCCCGGTAGCGCGTCCGTTCAGGATTCGCCGTGCTCGCGATGCTCGAGCGCGGCCCTCTCCGCATCCGGCCCGCCCGGCGCCGCGCCGGTCACGAAGGACCAGGTCCAGAAGCCGACCACGGCAACGGCAATCACCGCGCCGATGCCTGCAGCGGCGCCCGGGATTGCCGACATCGTCGCGCCGCGCTTGTAGCCGGTCACCATGGCCCTGGCCAGGTTCTCGCGATGGGCCACGCTGCTCGCGATCACGCCGAGGATGTGTGCGATCACGACGACGAGCCACGTGTTCGCCGCCGCGCCATGGATCTCCTCGAACACCTCGCCGCCGATCTGATTCAGCGTGAGGTAACCGGTGACGCCCGTGACCAGCGCCAGCGCGAGCATGAGGTACACGGCCCAGCTGCCGGCCGGGTTGTGTCCCACGTAGTCGCCGCTCTGCTCGTGAACCAGGTCGCGCAGGTAGCCCACGGCCTTGCCGGGCCCGTAAGCGAACGACGAGAAGCGCGCGTATCGCGTCCCGACGAAGCCCCACAAGAGGCGGAACACCACGAGGCCAAGGACCGTGTAGCCAAGCATCGTGTGCAGGCCACGCAGGGAATCGTCCTCTGCGATCGTGTAGGCCACGGCAAACGAGACGGCGAGTGCCCAGTGGAAGATGCGGACCGGAAGGTCCCAAACCTTGATTCTGCCGTTCATGATGATCACCTCTGGTGACGCTGTTGCGTCCCTTGGTGATCAGGCTAGACCCTGGACCTTAACCGCCTCTTAAACTCATGAGGCGACGAATCAAGGAGTCTCCCTTCGCTCCGCAGCCGCTCTGTCAGGGCGCTGCGGGCGCGACGAGGGCGCCCACCTGGCCGCTGCGCTTGAGTGCGTCGGCCACGAACCCGGAAGCCTTCATCTCTTCGACGAAGGCGTGCAGGAATGCAGGTGTGACTTTGCGCCCCTTCGGGATGGCGACAGCCTGCGGCACGTCCATGAACCTGTCAGCCATGATGCGCATGGAGGGATCGGCTCCGGAATGGGCCACCAGCTGCTGCCTGACGCCCGCAACGGCCTCGAGCTTGTCCGCAACGAACAGGTCGATCATCGAGCAACAGCCGCCCGTCGCGGATCGGACGATCGTGGCGTTCCTGATCGTGCGTGTGAGGTAGAGGTCATACGCCGAGCCGCGCCCCACTGCGATGCGTACGCCGGGGCGATCGACATCCGCAACGCTCTTCAACGGCGAATCGTTGCGGACCATGTACGTGGCTTCGATCAGAACATAAGGCGCAGTAAAATCGAGCTCCGCAGCACGCGCGGGCTCCACCGCGATGAACGCGACGTCCAGCTTGCCTTGCTGCATGGCTTCGAAGACCTTGCCGGCGGCCTCGAAAGTCACGAGCGACACCGGTATCCCGAGCCGCCTGGCGAGTTCGTTCGCCAGTTCCACCGTGACGCCTCCGAGCTTGCCGTTGCGCTCGTCCTTCTGCGCCATGACGGCATTGCCGAGATTGATCGCGGCGCGCAGCGTGCCCGTGGGCGCCAGCTCACGGACGAGCTCTGGGGTGACTGTTGCCGCGGCCGGCGTGGCGGCCTCGATCGAGCCCGCCATTGCCATGCAGAGGACGACAGTGAAGGCGGCGATTCGTTGCAACATCGTCACTCCGTTCCCGCGTCAGTTTGGCAGTCTGTCGAGGGCAACCGGAGCCGCGCGACTTGTGACATAGGCATAGATGTCCGCAAGGTCGGCGTCGCTCAGGATCTCGGGGCTGTAGGGCGGCATTTGCAGGCGGGGCGTGCGCGTAAACAACGTGAATGCCGCAATGGGTAACGCAGCGGGTCCGAGCCTCGGCGCCGACGAGTACGGTGATCCCTGGCCCTCACCACCGTGGCATTGATAGCAACCTACCCTGAAATAGGCGACCTTGCCCCGGGCTGCATTGCCCGCAGCCGCAGTCGGGCCCGGCGCCTGTGCAGTGGCCCCGAGCGACACCACCAGCAGCAGCGACGCAACGGCAATCGAGGGTCTCCGGATCACGAGTTTGCTCGGGCGAATCATCGCGACTGCACCATTACGTCGACCAGCGCTGGCTCACCCCGCTTGACGATGGCAATGGCGCGCTTCAGCGCGGGGCCGATGTCCCGTGGGTTGCTGATCGGTCCCTCCGCGTACCAGCCCATGCTCTGTGCCAGCTTGGCGTAGTCGATCCCGGGATTGTCGATCTCGTTGCCGATGTGCGCACGGTCGACGCCGCGGTTGCGGCGATTCCCCATGCGCTGGATATGCATCATCTCCTCGTGATACGCCCTGTTGTTGTTCATGATTGTCAGCACCGGAATCCTGTGGTGTGCTGCCGTCCACAGCACGCCGGGTGCATACATCAGGTCGCCATCGTTCTGGATGTTGACGGACAAACGGCCGTACTTGCGATTGGCAAGCGCACCGCCGATCGCGGCCGGCGCGCCATACCCGATTCCGGAGCCACCGGAGACACCCAGGTGCTGGTAGTGCTTCGTGAAATCCCACAAGCGTACCGGCCAGCCGCTCAATCCGCCGCTGACCAGCGACCAGTCTTCCTTGCGGATCTGTTCCCAGATCTCGGCTGCCAGGCGCGCCGTGGAGATTGGTGAGGCGTCCCAGGCATGAGCTGCGTCAACCCGGAACCGTTCGCGGGCCGCCGCGCTCGCCTCTGCGAGCGCCTTGCCGCGTCGCTCGATGGCGCTCTTGCGCTGGTCGGTGAGCAGGCGGCGCACGGCCTCGATCAACGAAGGCAGGGTTGCCTCACCGTCGCCGGTCAGGGCCATGTTTACTGCCGCGTAGCGCTGGAAGTCCTGATAGTTGGACTTCTGGATGAGATCGGTCGAATTCAGTGTAACCAGCTTTGCATCCGGCCTGACGGCAGGGCGCGTCGTCCGCTCAACCTGGTCGACGAAGATGTTTGTGGCGCCGAAGAAGTTGCTGATTTCGAGGCCGACGACGACATCCGCTGCGGCAATGGCCGCGTTGACCCGGAAAGTCTGATTCAGCGGGTGGCGCGTCGGGAAGTTCATCCGTCCCGCGCCAACGGGCGGCATCAGGTTGGGAATCGTGCTCACCACTCCCGCCTGCAGCAGTTCGGCCAGCTCGACCAGCCTGTCGAGCCCGGCCGGCGTGCGCGCCAGGCGATCGGCAATGAATAGCGGTTGTTCAGCCTCGACCAGCAGGCGCGCCAGTTCAGTCACGGCGCCCGCTTCAGCCTGGGGCGGCGACGTCGGTGTCAGCTTCGGAATGACCAGCGGCCGTTCGGAATGGATGGGCTGTTCCTGGAGTTCGGTATCGGCCACGATGACCACCGGGCCCGATGGCGGCGTCATTGCCATCTTGTAGGCGCGAACGGCAGATTCGCCGAAATGCTGTAGCGATACGGGCGAATCGTCCCACTTCGTGTAGTCGCGCACCATGGCAGCGGCATCCTGGACGCTGTGTACCCATTCAACCCCGGGTTGGCGCATCGTGGCATCGAGCGTGTTGCCGAGAATGACGTACACCGGCACCCGGTCGCACCAGGCGTTGTAGACCGCCATCGATGCGTGCTGGATCCCCACGGTGCCGTGCGCCATGACCGGCAGGGGCTTGCCTTCCGCCTTGAAATAGCCATGAGCCATCGCGACGGACGACTCCTCATGCAGGCAGGTGATGAGTTCGGGCTTCGAGTTGCCGCCGTAGTTGATGATGGACTCATGCAAGCCGCGGAAGCTCGATCCGGGGTTGGCGCAGATGTACTCGAACCCCAGGGATTTGATGACGTCGACCATGTAGTCGGACCCCGCGCGGCCCTCGGTCCTGACCTCGGTCACGGACGGGGTGGCAGTCGCCGGAGGAGCGGGGGTCGTTCCCTGGGCGGCGGCAACCGTTGTCGCCGCGGCAGACGCGGCACCAGTGGCAGCGGCCTGCAACAGGAAATTGCGCCGGCCTGAAGAGAATTCATCAGATTGCGACATGCACCGCATCGTATGCGCCCAAGGTGGGGACCCGCAAGCATCGGCCTGACGGGTCGGGCCGAATGCGATATTCGGAATCATCAAGGGTCGTCGCTGCCGTAAGGGAGCCTCCGTCGTCAATCTGCCCAAGGGGCTCAAAGTCGAGAGTACCCGCGCCGAGACAGCGACTTAAGCCAGCAGCGGTAACGTTAAGCAAAGGTCCGCTAACTGTTATTAACGTCCCTTTTCTCCTTCGGCTTCCCAGACTCCTGCGCCCACAACAACCGGGCTATCCGGAATTTCGCGCGCATGCCGGGAACGCTTGTCCCGACCTGCGCACCCTTGGTGCAACGGCCCCCGCGGGCCACGGAGTCCTTGACGATGAAATCGCCCATCGCCCTGCTGGTTGCCACCGGCGCCCTCGTCCCCCTGGCCGCAACGGCGGCCCAAGCTCCTTCGGACCAGAACGAGCTGACGACGATCACGGTTACCGCGTCGAAGCTACGCGTCCTCGAGCAGGAAACGCCGACCTCGAGCCGACTCGGGCTTACGGCGCGGGAGACCCCGGCCACCATCGACACGATCGACTCTGACGAAATGCTGGGCCGCGGGTATCCCACCATCGAATTCGCCACCGCCAGCATGCCGGGCGTGACCACGGGCGGCTCGCCGGGCGACCTGGCCGACTTTTCCATGCGCGGCTTCAGCGGCCAGCAGATCTACCTGCTGCACAACGGCCTCGCCATCGGACCGTCAAACATGGTCAACCGGCCCATGAACACTTTCAACCTGGAGCGGGTCGAGATCCTCAAGGGACCCTCGTCCGTGCTGTACGGGCAAGGCGCCATCGGCGGTGTCGTCAATATCGTCAACAAGCGGCCGAGCTACGCCGACGTTCCGCTCGAGATCGCCGCTTCACTCGGGCGCTTCGGGACCACGGCCATCGGCATTGGCGGCGGCACGCACTGGGGTGACACGATTGCCATCCGGGCCGATGTCAGTCGCACGGCGTCGGACGGCTATGTCGAGAATGCTCCTTCCGACTCGCTCAGCATCTCGGCGGGCGTCAGCTGGAAGCCGTCTGACAACGTCGAATGGCGCTTCCTGCTCGACTATCTGGAGGACCATCCGTCCGCCTACTTCGGCACGCCGCTCGTGACGAATGCCTTCGCGACGCAGCGCTTGAACGGCGTGCTGACGTCGGACAACGGGCTGACCCTCGACAAGCGGCTCCGCTACGTCAACTACAACGTGGCCGATAACCGGATCGATTCGAAGCAGTATTGGCCGCAGCTCGAGCTCACCTGGGCGATAAATGCATCGCTCACGCTGCAGAACACGGCGTACTACTTCGATGCCACGCGCAAATGGATCAACTCGGAGGTCTATGCGTTCAACGGCGCGACCAATCTGATCGACCGCGACCGCTTCTTCGTCTTCCACGACCAGCAGCTCTATGGCGACCAGCTGAGCCTCACGCATCGCGGCTCGCTAGCCGGCCATGCCAATACCTTCGTCGTCGGAATCGACTACAGCAATCTCGACTTCATGCGCAGCCGCGGCTTCCCGGACGGCGACAGCGTCGATCCGTTCAACCCGAACCCGGGCGTCTTCGGCGACATCGTCGAACGCAAGAGCCCGACAAAATGGGAAAGCTCCGCGCTGTTCTTCGAGGACGTGTTCGAGGTCAATCCTTTGCTTAAGATCGTGCTCGGTGGCCGCTTCGACAGCCTCGACCTGGAACGCAAGAACTACGGACCCACAGGCGCCTTCCAGGCCGCCTCCAGATTCAATCGCACCTTCAAGGGAAGCAACTGGCGTGCCGGCCTCGTCTACAACGTCACGCCGAACATCACGCCGTACGTGTCGTTCAATACCGGCCAGGATCCGGTGGGATCCAACGTCTTCCTGGTCAACGCCAACCA
Source organism: uncultured Pseudomonadota bacterium (assembly GCA_903898785.1). Lineage (GTDB taxonomy): Bacteria > Pseudomonadota > Gammaproteobacteria > Steroidobacterales > Steroidobacteraceae > CAIUGU01. The sequence continues at coordinate 18,691 of CAIUGU010000268.1, forward strand.
GAACTTCGACCTGAGCGACGCACGGCAGGTGGAGGCGGGCATCAAGATCACCACCAACGATCGCCGCGGCGACCTGACTGTGGCCCTCTACGACATCAAGCGCAGCAACATCCTCACGCAGATCAACAATCTTGGTGATCTCAGCAACGTCGGCGAGCAGAAGTCCCGCGGCTTCGAGCTGGCAGGCAACTTCCGTCCGATCGACCCGCTGACGTTAAGCGCCAATCTCGCCTACACCGATGCCAAGTACGGCCAGTTCTTCGATCCGGACTTTGGCGTCGACGCGACCGGCAATGTGCCGGCGAACTCGCCGAAGTGGGTCGCGAACCTGTGGACGAACTACGTCGGGGTCGCGGGCACGCCGCTCGAGCTGGGCGGGGCAGTCCGCTATGTCGGCAGCCGCGAGGGCGACTCGGCGAACACGTTGCATCTGGACGCCTATACGCTCGTGAACCTGCACGCGGGCTACCGGCTGGCAACCAACCTGATGCTGACGGCGCGAGTGAACAACGTCTTCGACAAGGCATACGCGCAATGGGCGGACGTCTTCTATCCGACCGAAGTGCTGCTCGGTTCGCCGCGCACCTATGAGTTCGGATTCGTTGGCCGCTTCTAGCAACAGCACGCGGTCGATCGTGGGCGGGCTGGTCTGGCTGCACCGCTGGACCGGCCTGCTCGTTTGCCTGTTCTTTGCGCTGTGGTTTGCCAGCGGCGCTGTCATGCTGTTCGAGCCGTTCCCGTCGCTTCCCTTGGGCGAACGACTCAGTCGTGGCGAGCAGCTGGATCCGGCGACCATTGCCGTGTCGCCGTCAGAGGCGCTCGCGGCCAGTCCGGAAGCGGACTCATTGCAGCTGCGGGCCAGGGACGGTCAGCCGGTCTATGTCCTGGGCGCGGACGGGAAGACCCCGGTAATCGTTGCTGCGAAGTCGGGCAGGATTCTCGGCGAGATGGACGCCGAGGCTGCAGGACGTATCGCGCAGGCATTCAGCGGGATGAAGCCGCTGCAGATAGATCCAGGGTTGGAGTATGACCAGTGGATCGTCCATGAGGGCTTCGATGACGGGCGACCTTACCACCGGGTAACGCTGGACGACCCCGCAGGAACAGTCCTCTATATCTCGGCATGGACCGGTGAAGTCCGCCAGAAGACCACGCGCAACCAGCGGGCACTCAACTCGGTTGGCGCGGTTCCGCACTGGCTCTACTGGACTGCAATCCGCCAGCACTGGTCGTTCTGGGATTCACTGGTGTGGTGGATCTCCCTGGGTGCCCTCGGCAGCGCGTTGCTCGGCTTCGTTCTCGGGATCTATCGCTACGTGCAGTCGCGGACCCGAGGCGGCTCCGGCTGGCGCGTCTACGTGTCATGGTGGCGCTGGCACCATGTGCTCGGGCTGACAGCAGGCCTCTTCCTGCTCGGCTGGATCCTGAGTGGCTGGTTGTCCATGGATCATGGCCGCCTGTTTTCGCGGGGCGGAGCGAGCGAAGCGGCAGTCGCCGCCATGAGGGGAGAGTCGCTCGCTGCCGCTGTCATGGCTATATCGCCAGGCGAAGTTGCCTCGCTTGGACCGGTTGCTGCAATCGACTTCCGCTCCCTCGCCGGCAACGGGTTCCTGCACGTGTTGCGGCCAGCAGACCGATCAAGGGTCTTCTTTCCAGGATCCCCGGCACGGGAAACGCTGCCGGAAGAGTGGGTGATGGCCGGACTGCGCGCCGCGTATCCTCGCGCCACTTCAATCGAACGCGGCACCTCGGACTCCGCCCAGCTCTATTCGAGGGCAGAGGAATTGCCCGATACCGCCCACCTGTACCTCGTGAACACTCCGGACCTGCACCGGGTATTCGTTGACACGGGCACCGGCAAGATCCTGGTCGACATGGACGCGAGCCGTCGCGCTTACGCCTGGATCTACTATGCATTGCACACGTACCAGGTGCCCGGATTGGCGGGCCGGGATGCACTGCGAATCCCCTTGATGTTGCTGCTGCTGGCGGCGGGCTTCGCGTTGAGCGTGACGGGCATCGTGATCGGGTATCGGCGCTTGCGGAGCACTCTCGCCTAGACCGGGCTCCCGCGAGAGACGCGTGCGTGGACTACTGCCACGCGACACCGGTCATCCAGTCACGGAATACACGACCGTAGCCATCGCTCGGTGTTCCCTCGACGTCCTTGATGAGGACGTTGTCCTGCTCGGCAAAGACATCCCAGCAGCAGCCGAGGACCGACCAGTTGTTTGCATCGGCAAAGGGCAGCAACCGCTGCAGGAATGGCGAACCGACGGTGCCAGGTGCGTTGTGTTCCCCCGTTTCCGAGAGGATCACCGGGAACCGTACCGACAGCGCCTGAACCACGGGCCAGTTCTGCGGCATGCTCCACGTGCTCGACAGGTTGCCCCAGCCGCCCAAGGTGAAGGTCGCGCCACTGCCCGTGCCGCTCGTCGAACCTTGCGCGATGGGGGCCAAGGGCAGGGCCGTCTGCAGATACCTGCCTCCGTTGTCGACGGCGACGGCAGTGATCGCGCTGTTTATACCCACTGCGGTGACGCGCAGCACGGCTGGCGCGTACACCGTATTCGGCTTGTCGAGGGTCAGGATGTCGCCGATCGCATAGCCTGATCCGCCGCTCCCGATTGCCGCCGTGGTCGAACCCTGCATGGGCGGATAGGGATGCCACACAGCGGCAGTCTGATTGAGCGAATCATGGGGTGCGTTAGCCTGCCAGTTGCTCAGGTTGTTGCCGAACTCCACGCCACTGACCAGCACGACGTTGGTTGCTCCCGTCGCGCGGACGGCATCCAGCATCGCCTGCATGCCGACGGACGTCCACGTAGTGGTGATGTTGCGATAATTGTGGGTGCCGCTGGTGGCCGGGTAATAACTGAACGTACCTCCCCGCATCAGCGCGCTCCACTCGTCCTGCGGCGAGTTCAGCCCGAAGAAGAATGGTTCGTTGTACAGCGAAAACATCACCGCCGAGTTGGACTTGAACTGCGTGGCGACGCTAGTCCAGAAATCGAGCGAGTGGTCGGCGTTCGCCATCTGGGTCTGCAGCATCGGGCACGTATTGCCGGGTGCAGCCCAATGCAGTTCCAGAATGACATACAGCCCCGCCGCCGTGGCCTCGTTCACTTGCGTGGCAATGGCCGAGCGGTAATTGCCTCCGGGATCACCGGCGCGGGTAACGCCATCCGTATCCACGCAGGTCAGCCCCAGCCATGAGGTTTCGTTGAGCGTCAGCCGCACGGTATTCGCGTTCCACGCCTTGATGGCCGACCACCTTGGCCCATTGGGCTGTCCCGCCTGTCCGCCCGAGGGATCGCTGGGGCTCCATCCCCCGATCGCGACAAACTCGAAGCCGCTGAAGCTCACGCCGCGCAACTGGAGCAGGTTTCCGCTGCCATCGAGCAGTCGATTCCCGCGTACGCTGACCGCAGGAAGCGCAGGAGTCGCGACGCCGGTGATGGTGACGGTCGTGGTCAAGGGTGTTCCGAGCGCCAGACTGTTGGTCGGGCTCGACAACTGCACAGCGAAAGTTCGGTCGCCTGATCGGGGTGCAGCAGCGCTGATCGGCAGGGAGATCGTCTTGGGCGCCGTATCCTGCGCGGCCCACACGAGCATTCCACTGCGCTCGGTGTAGTCGACTCCAGCGGCTGCAGTGCCATTTGCGGTGGCGTACGCCACGGTCACGTCGCGAGATCCCTCCGTCCGATTGACGGTCACTGTCAGCAGGCCGGCACTCTGGTCTACCGCATAAGTGCTCGACGAGAACGCGACCGTGCCTGCCGGCAAAAGGGGAGGCGTTGCAGCGCCGTCGCCGCCCGCCCCGCCACCGCCGCACGCGGAGAGGAAGATTCCGAGGACGAGCGTGCAACCAGTTTTTGGGCGTAACATGAGTGTGGCCTGCTTGTGCCTGCCTGCGCCCGACACGGTTGTGGAAAGGTACGGCCACGCTCTCACAATGGGCCCATTCACGCCGTACGGCAGCGAACACAGGGACACTCGACTTCAGGGGGGACTCGCCGCCCGGAGGGTGGTCAGTGCCGGGCAAGTGCGGCTAGTATCGGCCCATGCAGTTCATCAGCCGCCAGCTCATGGTGATGGCCTTGCTCTCGTGGGTTCCCGCGTGGGCACACCATTCGATCGCCGCCGTGTACGACGGCACCCAGCCGAAGACACTGGAAGGGGTAATCACGCAGTTTGCCTTTGTCCATCCTCATCCGTTCATCCTGCTGGAAGTCCGCGACGGCAAGGCTGCGCCACAGTCCTGGCGGCTCGAGATGGACAATCGTTTTGAACTCGCCGAGATCGGTGTGACCGCCGATACCTTCAAGACAGGCGATCGGATCATCGTGTCAGGCAGCCCCGGCCGGGTACAGCCGTTGACGCTATACATCCGCAAGCTGGACCGGCCGCGCGACGGCTTCGAATATGAGCAGGCCGGCTTCAGCCCGAGGATCAGCGTCCCGTCACGCTGACCCTTGCACGGCGCCGCTAGAGCAGCGTTCGCACTGCGCCGTAAAGGCCGCCAAGCAGCAGAATCACGGTCGACAGGAAGGTGAGGCCGAATCCCGCTCCGCGCGCCTTCGGGTCGCGGATATACCCGGTGGCGTAGACCGCTCGCCCCAGGATGAAGACCACGCCCAGAATCGCTGCCCACATCGGGTTCACGTAAGTGCCGAAGAGCCAGATCCCCGGCAGGAAGGCGACCAGTTGCTCCAGCGTGTTCTGCTGGACGCGGAAGTAGCGCTCGAAGATCTCGTTGCCCGTGATGGAGGGCGCCGGCACGCCGTATTTGACACGCGCGCTCCCGACCATGAAGCCGAAGGCCAGGTACTGCAGCAGCGCTACCACGATGATGATCACGACCCAGGCCATTGTGAGCCCTTCCTGTTTATAGTGATGGAGGTTCGCGAAGATTCGACCTTTGCCAGAATAGCAGACAACGACCCCCGTTCCGCGAGGACGTAGCCATGATGCAAGTGGCGGTGACGCATGGGAGCTGAGACCTGATGGCTGTCTTCATGACATTGAACCGCATCGGCGGACCCCTCGAGGCGGAGGACCGACCCATTCCGTCACCGGGACCGGGACAGGTTCTTGTCAAGGTCCGGGCATGCGGCGTCTGCCGCACGGATCTGCATGTGGTTGACGGTGACCTGCCCGGGCCGCGCGTACATGTCGTTCCGGGGCACGAGATTGTTGGCGACATCGTGCAGGCTGGCGCCGGCGTGAGCCTGGCACCGGGGACCAGGGTGGGCGTGCCCTGGCTCGGCCAAACGTGCGGACATTGCGTGTATTGCCAGGCGGCTGCCGAAAACCTGTGCGATGCGCCAAAGTTCACGGGCTACGATATCGACGGTGGTTATGCCGAATATGCCGTGGCTGATGCGAACTACTGCTTTGAACTCCCTGCTGCCCTCGATGATCTCCATGCCGCACCCCTGTTGTGCGCCGGATTGATCGGGTATCGATCGTTGCGGATGGCCGGCGAAGGGCGTCGCGTGGGGCTTTTTGGCTTTGGTGCCGCCGCCCATCTCATCGCGCAGGTTGCGGTCTGGCAGGGTCGTGAGGTCTATGCGTTCACGCGTGATGAAGACGTGGCCGCGAGGTCGCTCGCCTTGCGCCTCGGGGCCCGGTGGGCAGGGAGCAGCAGCGAGCCAGCGCCCGTGCCCCTCGACGCCGCGATCCTCTTTGCTCCGGTCGGAGCGCTGGTGCCGCAGGCACTCCAGTCGGTTCGCAAAGGCGGAGTCGTGGTGTGTGCCGGGATCCATATGAGCGACATTCCGGCCTTTCCCTATCGCTGGCTGTGGGGCGAACGAGTCATCCGTTCGGTTGCGAACCTGACGCGCCAGGATGCCAGGGAGTTCCTGGCGCTCGCCGTCACGGCCAACGTCGTCCCCGAAGTGGAAGCCTTTCCACTCGCCAGCGCGAACCTTGCGCTCTCGCGATTGCGCCGCGGGGAAATAACCGGTGCGGCAGTGCTGGTTCCCTGACTCGGGACGACAGCAACTTGGTAGGCTGTGCGTCCTCGCGCAGTGTAGATTCGATCATGGTAACCAGAATGACAGCAAAGACCGGCGGCAAGAACGCCGACAGATTCGGGTCCGACTACTACCGCCGGTTCTATCTCACGCCTGCCACGCGGGCGATGAGTCGCGCGGAAACGGAACAACGCGGGAAACTGATCGCCGCTGCCGTCAAGCAGCTCGATTTGCCGGTACGCCGGATCCTGGATGCGGGGTGCGGCCTCGGGTGGTTCCGGAGTCCGCTGTTGCGGGCGTTTCCAGGGGCTACCTACATGGGCGTGGAGTTCAGCGATTACCTCTGCGCGACCCACGGCTGGACGCAAGGGTCGGTCGTGGACTATCGCAGCCGCTCGCCGTTCGATCTCGTGATCTGCTGCGACGTCCTGCAATATCTCGATGACCGGTCGGCAGCCAAGGCCATTGTCAATCTCGCGCGGCTCAGCCGTGGTGCGGTATACCTGCACGTGCCGACCGAGGAGGATTTCAAGGAAAGGATGGATCCGTCAGGCACGGACCAGAACGTCCACTTGCGCTCGGGTGCCTGGTATCGACGCTGCCTGGACAAGCACTTTGTCCACGTCGGCTTCGGGTTGCTGGTGAAACGCGATGTGCCGCTTGCCCAGTGGGAGCTGGAGCAGACCGGCAACTGATCTGCTCCGCTCCGGAGGGCTGGGTCAGGCGGCGCGCTGCTGCGGGACTTCGTCGTCGAACTGCGCGGGGGAGTGCGTGGCCGCCGCGTAGTAGTCGCCCTTCTGCTTGTTGCCCAGCGTGAAGGACTTGACCGACTCGAGCAGCTGCTCCACTTCGTTCCTGAGCGAGATCGATACGGCAGCCGTCTGTTCGACGAGTGCGGCGTTCTGCTGCGTGTCAGCATCGATATGCTGGATCGCGCTCTTCATCTTGCTCATGTCGTCCGCCTGGGCGCGGCTGGCCTCGGCAATGCGACTCACGATGCCCGACACCTGTTCTACGGATTGCAGAATGGCTGTCATGCCCTTGCCGGCCGTTTCCACCTGCGCAGCGCCCTGGCGGACGTCCTGCGTGGAGGCCGTGATGAGCTGCTTGATCTCGCTGGCGGCAGTTGAGCAACGCTGCGCGAGGCCCCGCACTTCGCTGGCGACAACCGCGAAGCCGCGCCCATGTTCACCGGCGCGCGCCGCTTCGACAGCTGCGTTGAGCGCAAGCAGGTTGGTCTGGAAGGCGATCTCGTCGATGACGCCAATGATGTCGCCGATTCGCCGCGACGAGCCAGTGATGCGCTCCATGGTGGCCACGACTTCGTCCACGGCGGACTTGCCGTTCGCCACGGCTTTCAGCGCATTTCCGGACTGCGTCCGGGCCTGATTCGCGGCATTCAGGTTGGCGGAGACCTGGTCGGCAACGCGAGCTATGTTGTCGGCAGACTCGCTGACCACTGCCGCCTGCTCCGAACCACGGCGTGCGAGGTCGTCGTTGGCGGAGGCAATCTCGGAACCGGCGACGTCGATTGTGTCTGACGCTTCGCGTATGCGGACCACAATGCTCTGCAGCCGCTCGCGGCTGACGTTGAAGGCGTCGATCATCACGCCGATTTCATCCCGGCCGCGGGCCGGAAAGTTCACCGTCAGGTCACCGCTCGCCATCTTCTCGATGCGGGTCACGAGCGCCCCGAAGCCGAGCCTGTTGGACAGGTAGAATGCGGTGAACAGGTAGGCACAGCAGAGCAGGCATGCAGCAGTCAGGACAATGAGCCAGAGGATCCGGTTCTTCTGGGCCGCGATACGGGCATCCAGCAACTCATCGGTCTTCACGATGGCGTTGGTCGACAAGGCCATCGTCGCCGCCACGAATCCTTCCGCTGCGACCGCTACTTCCTTGGCATAGGCTTCGGTCTCGTGCTCGTCGCTCGAGCGCGTGCTCAGTTCTTCGAACTTTCGCGCATGCTCAAGCCAGTTGGCCGGCATCAGTGTCGGGCGCAGAGACTCGTTGGCAGCAGCGGCGCGCATCGCATACCCCTGCATGTCCTCGATGACGCCAGCCACTTTGGTCGTCCAGTAGTCCACCTCGCCGGCAGTGCTCTCGGGCACAGGCTTGCCGGCCCTCTTCAGCGCGGCGTATTCGAGCGCTCTGTTCAGTCCACCCATTTGCATCACGACGTTCGGCGCGCTGATCACGGCCACCTGTCCCGAATAGTACGTGTCGAGATCCGGGTCCAGGGTGATGTTCGAGTGATCGCCCACGAGGGAAACGATGCCAAGGAGGTCGTCACCCAGCATCGAGAGGCTCTCGACGGTGCGGCTCTGGTTCCACCGACTCTGCATCGAGCGGAAATTCGGACCGATCTGCAACTCGTCGCCGTCACCGTCGATCAGCTTTGCCAGCTCCGACATCCCCTGGTCGATCCGGGCTGCCGTACCGGAATCAAGCTGGCTGCTGGCCGTCGCGGCAAGGAGGTCATTCAGGGTACGCATGTAATGTGTCCCGACCTCCTCCTTTTCCGCGAAGTTGATGGTGTCGGTTGCGTACCCGATGACCGAATAGATGGCGATGCCCATCGGCAGCATGAACGCCGCGCTGATGAGCGCGAATTTGGCGGGCAGCCTGAGAAGCTGCATCAAACGAATACCGGGGCGGAGGAACGCTGCCGACATGACTTTTTTCCCTTTCGCAGATCGATTGCTGGCCACCGGCCTGCAGTGACACCTGGATACCGAGGTACCCGTTACTGCGCTATCGGCGTGCACGCGGCGCACTTTATAGGTGTTATCACCCAGTCCAGATAAAGTGAGACGTGGCCGCGGGCGCCAGGGAAGGGCCGCATTCAGGCCCAAGCGACCGACATATTGACCGGAGGGTCAGGGGCCCGTTGGGCGCGCTGACTAGGGGCGCACGGGCTTCTTGAGTCCAGTCCGTGGAGACGAGACACCCTTGAGACCCGTGTGCTGGGTCCGGGCAGGCGTAGTCCGCCCATCCCGAGTCTTGATCGGGCGGCGCGCACCCTCCGGGACGCCGCCGGTACCTGCCGGCTGCCAGGCGGGGACCAGTTGGTGCTTGCCCGGCCCGATCAGGTCGGCCCGACCCATCTGCCTCAGCGCATCGCGCAGGATCGGCCAGTTGTTGGCGTCGTGCCACCTCAGGAAGGCCTTGTGCAACCGCCGCACCTTCAGTCCGCGGGGGATGGTGACGGCTTCGCTCGTCGCCGTGACCTTGCGCAGGGGATTCTTGCCCGAGTAGTACATCGCGGTGGCAGTGGCCATCGGGGAGGGCAGGAACGCCTGCACCTGGTCGGCGCGGAAGCCGTTCTTCTTCAGCCACAGAGCAAGTTCAAGCATGTCTTCATCCGTTGTCCCCGGATGGGCCGCGATGAAGTAAGGGATCAGGTACTGCTCCTTGCCCGCTTCCTTCGAGTACTTGTCGAACAGCTCCTTGAAGCGGTAGTACGTCCCGACGCCGGGCTTCATCATCTTCGACAGCGGCCCTTCGCCGATGGCTTCCGGGGCGATCTTCAGGTAACCGCCGACATGGTGCTGCACCAGCTCCTTGACGTACTCGGGCGACTCGACCGCGAGGTCGTAGCGGACGCCGGATCCGATCAGGACCTTCTTGATCCCGGGCAGCGCCCGTGCGCGCCGATAGAGCTTGATGAGCGGGCTGTGATCCGTATTGAGGTTCGGGCAGATACCGGGATAGACGCAGGAGGGCCGCCGGCATGCCGATTCAATCTCCGTGGACTTGCAGGCCAGGCGGTACATGTTCGCCGTGGGGCCGCCCAGGTCGGAAATCACGCCTGTAAAGCCGGGCGTCGAATCGCGGATGACTTCCATCTCGCGGATGATCGAGTCCTCGGAGCGGTTCTGGATGATCCGGCCCTCGTGCTCGGTAATCGAGCAGAACGTGCAGCCGCCGAAGCAGCCACGCTGGATCGAGATGGAGAAGCGGATCATCTCGTAGGCGGGAATCTTCGCGTTGCCATAGGACGGGTGTGGTACACGGCTGTATGGCAGCTCGTACACGGCATCCATTTCCTTCATCGTGAGCGGAATCGGCGGCGGATTCAGCCAGACGTCGATGTCGCCATGGCGCTGGACCAGCGAGCGGGCATTGCCCGGATTCGACTCCAGATGAAGGATGCGCGAAGCGTGGGCATAGAGCACGGCATCGGCACGAACGCTCTCGAAAGAAGGCATGCGGATGACAGAGCGCTCTCTGGCGGCGGTTGGCACCTGCCGGTAGAACTTGACGACCTTGACGCCGCTGTCTGCAGGCGTCGCGCAGGAGGACGAAGAGTCTGCCGTCGGGCTCCTGGTTGCGGCGGCGGACTGCTTGTCCGTGATGCCTTCCATCGCGTACGGGTCGACAGGCGGATTGAGGGGACCCGGAGTATCGATGGTCGTGGAATCGATCTCGATCCAGTCGTCAGGCGTGTTGCGCCTTGCGAATGCCGTACCGCGCAGGTCGGTGATGTCCTGTATGGAGTTGCCCGCGGCGAGCCGGTGGGCGATCTCGACGATCTGCCGCTCGGCATTGCCATAGACAAGCAGGTCCGCCTTGGCATCGAGCAGGATCGACCGGCGGATTTTCTCCGACCAGTAATCGAAGTGCGCGATCCGCCTGAGGCTGGCCTCGATGCCGCCGATGACGACGGGAAC
>CAIUGU010000269.1 GCA_903898785.1 uncultured Pseudomonadota bacterium
CGAGAACGGAAAAACCTGGTCTGCCCTGTCCTTGCCGTCACGGAACAGGACGTTGCGGTGCAGGTTGTTGCCACCCGGCACGGACGTCCACTCGTAGCCGATCATCGCCGTGAACCGGCCGGGCTCGTTGTACTTTTCCGCGGTCGCGGTGTACTGCTTCCAGACCGACTTCATGACAGGCCCGACAATCTTCGGATCCTTGACCGTAGCCGGCAGCGTGCCTTGCGCCTGGGCGGAGACCAGCTCGTTCTTCGCCTTCGCGGCTTCCTCGCCGCCCGCCTTCAGTGCCGTTGCCCAGCGGGCGAGCGTCGGGTCGGACGTAAACGCCGGGTTGCCCTTGAGTACCTCGTACATGACGCCGAGGCCCTCGGCGTGATCCGAGACGACGAGGAAATCGAGCGGCCGCGACAACTTCACCGGCAGGCCGGTGGTCGAGACCACTTCCTCGCCACGCGCGAAGCGATAGGCGTCCTCCGGTCCCATGCGGTTGCCGGCCATGAACGCATCGCCCGAGTTCGACGTGTGGTGGTGCGTGTCGCCGAAATACACGTGCGTCGGGTATTTGCGCCCGGCGTGCGGCGAGAACTTCAGCGCGGCGGCCGATGGAGCAGCGTGAGCCGCTGTCGCGCTCTCCTCGTCCACAGGCTGGACGGTGTCCGCTGCCTTGACGGCTGGCCCGCTGGACAGCAGCAGCGACGCGGCAAGGCTTACCGGCCAGCGCAGCAGGCAGAGCCCATGGCGCGTCGAGGTGCGTATCGACGTTGCCATGAGCATCTGTTGCCGCGCGGTCCGGCTGCTGGTCAGAAGAAACTGGCCTTGAACTGCACTCCGAAGGTCCGCGGCGCGTTGACGTTGCAACGCGTCACGGTACCGCCGCCCACCGCCAGCGGCTGGTTCAGCCCGAGATTCGTGTTGAATGGCTGGTAGAAGCGACCTCGGCAGTAACCCTGGTCGGTGAGGTTCTCGCCGAACACCGCCACCGAGTACCGCCGGTCCGTACCGAACTGCAGCACGTAGCGGGCCGACAGCAGCGCGTAGCTCGGTTCGAAGCCCTGCGGATTGTTGTCGATGATGGCGTTGGCATTCTGTTCGTCGACGTAGTTCATGTCGGCACGGAACAGGTAGCCGATGTCCGCAAAGTCGAAGTCGCCACGCATCTCGGTGCCGGCCGAGACCGTCCACTTCGGCGAGTAGATGTTCGCGACGCCCTTCAGGTTCTGCGTGCACTGCGGATTCAGCTGCGCCGGGGTCGGCAGGCACGAGGCGTTGTCGTACTCGGTGAACTCGGAGTCGAGATAGCCCAGGGCTCCGAAGATCCGTAGCCCCTCGAGCACCACTGTGTCCGCCTCGGCCTCGACGCCCTGCTGGCGCAGGTTGCCGGCGTTGATGACGTTGAAGCTCGCACCGTTGAACGCACGGTCCTGGAAATCGTGCAGGTCCATGCGGAACAGGTTGACGTTGAAATGCGCGAGGCCCCCGGCCCATGTTGTCTTGGCGCCGAGCTCGTAGTCGTCCGAGGTCTCCTTGTCGAAGATGCGGCCGTCGGGCCCGGGGCCGGCCGGGGGCGGCTTGGTCAGGTTTACCTGCCCACCGCCAGAGTTGAAGCCGCCGGACTTGTAGCCGGTCGAGTAGCTGCCGTAGAACAGCAGTTCGTCGGTCGGCGTCCAGTTGAGGCCCAACCGGTAGGTCGGCTGGTCATCGTTCTTCTCGAGCTTTGCGAATTCCCTGGCCCGCAGCGGGATCGCCGCCGCGAAGGCGTTGAAGACCTGCTGGTCGAACGTGCCGGACTTGTCGTCCTTCGTGTAGCGGCCGCCCGCAACCAGCGTCAGGTTGTCGATCAGCTTGAAGTTGGCCTGCGCGTAGGCCGCATAGTTGGTCGCATTCTGCTTGAAGTTGAGCACCGTCGCGTTCGCCTTGTTGGGGCTCGCGTTGCAGGCTGCGCGCTGCGCGGCCGTGAATGCGGGCGGGGCGATCAGCGTGTTGCAGAAATCGCTCAGCATCGAGAGCTGCTCCAGGATCGAGAAGTCTTCCTCGAAGTAGTAGAGGCCCGCCACGAAATCGAGGCGACCACCGATCAGCTGGTCCACCGGAGAGATCAACTGCAGTTCGGTCGATTCGCTCGTGCTGTCGTAGCCGCCCGTGCGCCCGAGCAGGTAGCGCGTCGTGAAGAGCACATCGGCTTCGTACTGCTCGTTCTGCCAGTCCTGGTAGCCCGCGAGCCACCGCACCGTCCAGTCGCCGATTTCCCAGCTGAGGTCGCTCGCGAGGCCCCATTGCTCGTCGCTCAGGTCGCCATCAGTCACCTGGTTGGTCTTGCGATTGAACGGGTCGGCGATCTCCGGCGGATTGCCGCCGAAAATCAGGTTCAGCCGCGCCTGGTTGGCCGGTGTCACCGTGTCCGGGATGATCGGGGAATCGGAATAGCCGTCGCCGCTGATGTTCGCGTAGTTGTACTTGAGGGTCCACTTGACGTCGTCGGTGATCTTCCACGTGCCGCCAACGCGCACCGCGGTCGTTTCCATGTAGCCGGGCTCTTTGCCCGTCACGGTGTTCTCGGTGTAGCCGTCCGTCGACTCGTACAACCCGGCCGCGCGGAAGGCGAAGCGGTCGCCGACCGGCATGTTCAGCATCGCCGTGTATTTCTGCATCCCATAGCTGCCGGCCTCGAGCGACACGGTCCCGTCGAGTTCGTCCTGCGGACTCATCGAACGCATGTTGATTGCGCCCACCGTCGCGTTGCGCCCGAACAGCGTGCCCTGCGGACCGCGCAGCACCTCGACCGCGGCAAGGTCGTTGAACGACGCGAACAGCGTGCCAGGCCGCGGAACGTAGATCCCGTCCATGAACGAGCCGACGCTCGGGTCGATCGCCGAGTTGCCTGCGGCGCCAATGCCGCGGATCGCGATGCGCATGTTCGCCGTCTGCGGGCCGCGGTTCGCGCTGAAATTGGGCACCAGCCGCGGCAGCGTCGCCACGCTGTCGACCTGTGCGTTCTGCAGCGTCGTGCCAGTGAATGCCGCGATCGAGACCGGCACGTCCTGCACGCTTTCCTCGCGCTTCTGTGCGGTGACGACGATCTCCTCGATCGCCATCGCCTCGGTGTCCGCCGCTTCCTGCGCGCTCGCGGCGCGCGCTGCAGCCAGTACGATTGCCGTAGCCGCAGCCACGGTCAGAACCCGCGTGTTCCGCATCATCATGATCAGGAGTCCCCCGAAAACAGACTGTTAGATTCGTTGCGCGTGCCGGGCGACCGCTGGATCGCCAGAACGCTGTCGTAGCCTGCCATGCCACGCCGGAGCGCGTTCATGCCAGCCCGTGAACTCTAGGGGCCGCTTGGAGGGGGTGGAATAGCAAAGATTAGCAGGTAGTGATAATTTTGCTTATCAGTCCTATCGTCATCGCCTGGGGCCCGCCGTGAACGTTCGCGACCTTCTGGACGTCAAGGTGATCTGCGAATCGGGAAGCCTGCGCAAGGCTGCGCTGGTCCTCGGTGTCACGCAGCCGACGCTCAGCAACCGGATTTCGCACCTCGAGGATCAGCTCGGCTCGCGTCTTTTCGACCGCAGCCGCGGCCAGTCGCGGCCGACGGACCTCGCGCTGTTCATCGCCGGCCGCTCAGACACCATTTCCGTCGAGGCCTCGCGCCTCGTGCAGGACATCCGGCGGGTCGCCTCCGGACAGCGCGGCCTCGTCCGGATCGGCGTGGGGCCAATTCCTGTCCGGATACTGCTGGCGCGAATCGCCGTGGCGATCAGCGAGCGCTACCCGGACATCAGCATCGAGATCGTCTCGAGTTCTACCCGCCAGCTCCTGCAGTGGCTGGTGAATCGCGAAGTGGACGTCGTCATCTGCGCTCCGGTGGCGAACGGGCCCATGGAAATCAACGCGGAACCGCTGCTCGAGACCGATATCGTGGCCGTCGCGCGCCCGGATCACCCGATGATCGCCAGCCCGCCGACGAGCATTGCGGGTCTGTTCAAGTACCCGATCGCGACGCTGCTGGTGGAGCCTCCCTACCCGGAGATGCTGAAGGAGGAGCATGGCATCGACCTCGAAGCGCAGGTCGGACGCCTCATGTGCCCCGACATCGGCATGCTGGTGCAGGTCGTGGGCAGCAGCTCGCGCCTCTTCACGGCGGGACCGCGTTTCGCGTTCGCGGCGGAAATCGCCGCCGGCCACCTCGCCGTGATCGGCATCCCGCTGCCGTTCAGGCACCAGATCCAGATGCACACCAGCGTCCACGCGTATCCGCTGCCGGCCGTGACGCGGATCCGCGCGATCATCCGCGAGACCTTCGCCGAGAATCGTGAGGCGCAGGAGCGAACGGCCAGCTGACCAGCGCGAGAGTGCCCTGGCTCTGCGCGCTTGCGCAGAGCCGGGCGGTCCCCTCCGGATCACGCCAGCTCGAAGCGATCCAGGTTCATCACCTTCGTCCAGGCCGCCACGAAGTCCTGCACGAAGACGCGCTGCGCGTCGCTGCTCGCGTAGACCTC
>CAIUGU010000270.1 GCA_903898785.1 uncultured Pseudomonadota bacterium
CACGGAGCCACCGGTCGGGGCTTCCACGTGCGCGTCGGGCAGCCCGGTGTGCACCGGCCACATCGGCACCTTCACGGCGAAGGCCAGCGCGAACGCGATGAAGATCAGTGTCTGCTCCTGCATCGACAGCGGCAGGTTCTGCAACACCGCGATCTCGTAGCTGCCGGTCTTGAGATACATGTAGATCAGCGAGACCAGCATGAACACAGAGCCCAGGAACGTGTACAGGAAGAACTTGAGGGTGGCGTACACGCGGCGCGGACCGCCCCAGATGCCGATGATGATGAACATCGGGATCAGCATCGCTTCCCAGAACACGTAGAACAGCAGGCCGTCGAGCGCCGCGAACACGCCGACCATCAGGCCTTCGAGCACGAGGAACGCCGCGAAGTACTGCGACGGCTTCTTCTCGATCACGGTCCAGCCGGCGATCACGATCAGCGGCGTGATGAACGTGGTCAGGATGACGAGCGGCATCGAAATGCCGTCGAGGCCGAGGTAGTACCAGGCGTTGAAGGACTGGATCCACGGCAGGCGCTCGACGAACTGCATGTCCGCCGTCGTCGTGACGAAGCCGGTATAGAGCTGGATCGACAGCACGAACGTCAGCACCGTGACGATCAGCGCAAGCCAGCGGCTTAAGCTGGCCGCCCGGTCGCCGAGGGCAAGCAGCGCGACGCCGCCTGCGATCGGCAGCCAGATCAGGACGCTCAGGATGTGCCAGTCGAACTGCATGGGCATTCTTCTTGAAGTTCCGGGATGACTACCGTGCCAGGACGAACCACAGCAGGAACACGGCGAGGCCGATGATCATCGTGAAGGCATAGGTATAGAGGTAGCCAGTCTGGACCTGGCGGACTTTGCCCGAGAACCAGCCCACGAGGCGCGCCGAGCCATTGACCAGCAGGCCGTCGATGACCTTCTCGTCGCCGATGCGCCACAGCAGGCTGCCTAGCGCACGGCTGCCGCCGGCAAAGACCTTCTGGTTGAACTCGTCGAAATAGAACTTGTTGGCCAGCACCTTGTAGATCGCGGCGAACTTGTCCGCAATGACGGGCGGCAGGTCCGGCCGCTTGATATACAGGAACCAGGCCAACGCGACGCCGGCGAACGCAAGGTAGAGCGGCGCGCCCTGGAAGCCGTGCAGGACGAACTGCGCCGGACCATGGAACTCGTGCGCGATCTCGGCCAGCACGTCGTGGTGCTCCGTGACGTAGATGGCATCGCCGAAGTAGCCGCCGAACAGCACCGGGCCGATCGTGAACCAGCCGATGAAGATCGACGGGATCGCCAGCAGGATCAACGGCAGCGTCACGACCCAGGGGCTTTCATGCGGCGGACCGCTGTGGCCGCCATGGCCGTGGTCGTCATGAGCATGCTCATCCGCATGTGCGTCGTGGCCGTGGGCGTCATGCCCGTGGGAATCGTGGGCGTGGTCAGCATGGCCCGCAGCCTTGGCGTCGTGTGCATGATCGTCATGCGCGGCGTCGTGACCATGGCCGTCGGTCGAGAAGCGCTCCGGACCATGGAAGGTCATGAACACGAGACGGAAGCTGTAGAACGCCGTCACGAAGACGCCAAGCAGCACGCACCAGTAGGCGTACGTATGACCCCAGGTGGTCGACTCGTGCACGGCCTCGATCAGCGCGTCCTTCGAAAAGAAGCCGGAGAAGCCCGGGAACCCGATGAGCGCGAGCGAGCCGATCAGCGACGTCCAGTACGTGATGGGCAGGTACTTCTTGAGGCCGCCCATCTTCCGCATGTCCTGCTCGTGATGCATGGCGATGATCACGGAGCCGGCGGCGAGGAACAGCAGCGCCTTGAAGAACGCGTGCGTCATCAGGTGGAAAATCGCGGCACCATACGCGGAGGCGCCCAGTGCGACGGTCATGTAACCGAGCTGGGAGAGCGTCGAGTACGCCACCACCCGCTTGATGTCGTTGTTCACGAGGCCGAGCAGCCCCATGAAGAACGCCGTGGTCGCGCCGATGACGAGCACGAACGACAGCGCCGTCTCGGACAACTCGAACAGCGGCGACATGCGAGCCACCATGAAGATGCCGGCCGTGACCATGGTCGCCGCGTGGATCAGCGCCGAGATGGGCGTCGGGCCTTCCATCGAATCCGGCAGCCACACGTGCAGCGGCACCTGGGCGGACTTGCCCATCGCACCGATGAACAGGCAGATGCAGATGACCGTAATCGCCTGCCACTGCTCGCCGGGCAGGATCTCGAAGGTCCTGGTGGCGATGACGTTCGCCTGCTCGAAGACGGTGACGTAGTCGAGCGAGTTGGTCAGGTACGCGATGCCCGCGATACCGAGGACGAAGCCGAAGTCGCCCACGCGGTTCACGAGAAAGGCCTTCATGTTCGCGAAGATGGCCGAGGGCCGCGTGAACCAGAAGCCGATCAGCAGGTACGACACGAGGCCCACCGCTTCCCAGCCGAAGAACAGCTGCAGGAAGTTGTTCGACATCACGAGCATCAGCATCGAGAACGTGAACAGCGAGATGTACGCGAAGAACCGCTGGTAGCCCGGGTCGTCCTTCATGTACCCGATCGTGTACACGTGCACGCACAGCGACACGAACGTGACGACGCACATCATCAGCGCCGACAGCTGGTCGACGAGGAAGCCGACTTCCATGCGGATGCCGTCGCTGATCAGCCAGGTGTACAGCGCCTCGTTGTAGACGGGGATGCCGTCGACGAGGATCTGCTTCAGGACATACAGCGACAGTCCGCAGGACAGCGCGACGCCGGCGATGGTGACGGTGTGGGCTCCTGCCCGGCCGATCACGCGCCCGGCCAGGCCAGCCATGATCGCCGCGAACAGCGGCGCCAGAACGATGATGAGTAGTGTCTGTTGCACGGAGTTACTTCTTGGACCTATGCCACGCCGTTACCGACAGGCTGCACCGGGCTTGCTATTGCGATCAGTGACGTCATTTGAACTTGCACATGTAGTAGCGGCAACACGGGTTCCAGCTCTAGCCTTTCATCGAATCGAGTTCGGACACGTTGATGCTCCGACGCTCGCGGAACAGCACGACGAGGATCGCGAGTCCGATCGCGGACTCGGCCGCGGCGACCGTGAGGATGAAGAACACGAATACCTGGCCATCGATGTCCCCCAGCTGCCGGGCGAACGCGATGAAGTTGAAGTTGACCGCCAGCAGCATCAGCTCGATGCACATCAGCAGGATGATGACGTTCTTCCGGTTGAGGAAGATGCCCGCCACGCTGAGCGCGAACAGGACGCCGGACAGCAGCAGCACACTCGGGAGCGTGATCATGATTCCTTCCCTTCCGCTTCCATCTTGACGATGCGGACGCGGTCCTTGGCGCGCACGGCCACCTGGGCGGCGATGTCCTGCGGCTTGAGGCCGGCGCGCTTGCGCATGGTCAGGATGATGGCCGCCACGATGGCGACCAGCAGAATGACCGCCGCCAGTTCGAACGGGTAGATGTAGTCCGTATAGAGCAGCTGGCCGAGTGCCTTGGTATTGCTGTACTCCGCCGGCAGGGGTGCGACGTCGCCAAAACTGTCGTAGCCGAGCTTCTTGACCCAGACCACGCTGCCGATCTCGGCGATGACGATCGCCGCCACCACGAGGCCGATGGGCGCGTACTTCGTGAAGCCCTGCCGCATCTGCACGAGGTTGACGTCGAGCATCATGACGACGAACAGGAACAGCACCATCACCGCGCCAACGTAGACCAGCACCAGCACGATCGCCAGGAACTCGGCCTCCAGCAGCATCCACAGCACCGCGCTGTTGAAGAACGAGAACACCAGCCACAGCGCGGCATGCACGGGGTTGCGCGCGGTGATCACGCCGATCGCCGAGCCGATCAGCACGGCCGAGAACAGGTAGAACAGGATGTTGACGATGGTCATGTCAGCGATACCGGGCGTCGGCCGCCTTGTCTGCCGCGATCATGGCCTCGTAGCGCTCGCCGACGGCCAGCAGCTTGTCCTTGGTCATGATGTTCTCGCCACGATGTTCCATGTGGTACTCGTGGATACGGGTTTCGACGATCGCATCCACGGGGCAGGCTTCCTCGCAGAACCCGCAGTAGATGCACTTGAAGAGGTCGATGTCGTAGCGGGTGGTACGGCGCGTGCCGTCCGGCGCTACGTCCGATTCGATGGTGATGGCCAGTGCGGGGCATACGGCCTCGCACAGCTTGCAGGCGATGCAGCGCTCCTGGCCATTCGCATAGCGACGCTGCGCATGCAGACCACGGAAACGCGGGCTTTGCGGCGTCTTCTCTTCCGGGTACATCACCGTGATGCTGGGACGGAACAGGAACTGCCTCAGCGTCACGCCGAGTCCCTGGACCAGTTCGGTCAGAAACAGTGTCTTGAAGAAACTCTGTGTGCTCATGGCTGCTTAAACCGCCCAGGGCCCGACCTTGAAGTACACCATCACACCCTCGACGACGATCCACACGATCGTGATCGGGATGAACACCTTCCAGCCGAGCCGCATGATCTGGTCGTAGCGGTACCGGGGGAACGTGGCACGGAACCACAGGAAGCAGAACAGGAAGAACGACAGCTTCAGTGCGAACCAGTGGAAGCCCGGCGCCTGCAGGATGGCCGGCATGAAGGGGTACCCCTCGAACGGCGACAGCCAGCCGCCGAAGAAGAACACCGACGTCAGTGCCGCGACGAGGATCATGTTCGCGTACTCGGCCAGGAAGAACAGCGCGAACGCCATGCCGGAGTACTCGACGTGGAAGCCGGCGACGATTTCCGACTCGCCTTCTGCGACGTCGAACGGCGCGCGGTTGGTTTCCGCGACGCCCGAGATGAAGTAGACGATGAACAGCGGGAACAGCCACAGCCACAGCCAGCTGCCGGGACCGCCGCGCTGCGACTCGATGATGTCGCCGAGGTTCAGGCTGCCGCCGGCCATCAGCACGCCGACGAGCGCGAAGCCCATCGCGATCTCGTACGCGACGATCTGCGCCGCAGAGCGCATGGCGCCGAGGAACGCGTACTTCGAGTTGGTGGCCCAGCCCGCAAGGATGATGCCGTACACGCCTGCGGACGTGAGCGCGAGCACATACAGGAGTCCTGCATCGACGTCCGCCAGCGTGAAACCCGGCCACAACGGAATGACTGCCCACGTGGCAAACGCCGGTACCAGCGCGAGGATCGGCGCGACCACGAACAGGAACTGGTTGGAGCGCGCGGGCACCACCACTTCCTTGATGAGCAGCTTCACGACGTCGGCGAACGGCTGGCCGAGGCCCTTGATGCCGAACAGGTTCACGCGGTTCGGGCCGACGCGAGCCTGCATGTAGCCGATGACCTTGCGCTCGACGAGGGTCAGCAGCGCCACGCAGATGATGAGCGGCAGCAGGATCGCGACGATCTGCAGCAGCGTCACCACGAGGTAACGCAGCTGCTCGGGCAAGCCCATCCAGAAATCGATGAGGCCGCTCACTTGGAACCGCCTTCCGCCGCGTGCGTCTGCTGCAGCGCCGACGAGCGGCGGACCATCGCGTCACCCGCGTAAATACCGACGTCGCGCGGTGTGCCGCCGACGACGCCCTGCACTTCGCCTGCACGATACGAGTTATCCGGCTTGACGCCCGCGACCTGGGCAGCCAGCTCGTCTCTCACCTGTTCGGAGCTGACGTACTCGAAGCCCTCCATGTTGAGCAGGTTGCCGAGCACGCGCAGCACCTTCCAGCCCGGGCGGGATTCGCCCACCGGCTTGGCCGCACCCGGCACGCTCTGCCAGCGACCCTCGAGGTTCACGTAGGTGCCGGACGTCTCTGCATAGCTGCCGATCGGCAGGATCACATCGGCATAGGCCTTCGCGCTGTCGTAGGGCGACAGGGCAACGACGAACTCGGCGGCTTCCAGCGCCTGCAATGCCGCGCTGTCGGCGATGTCGTGCTCGGGTTCGATGGCACCGAACAGCACGTAGCCCTTCAACTTTGCCCTGAACATGTCGGAGAGGTTCAGTCCTTCCTTGCCCAGCCCCTGGCCACCCGCGCTCCGATGCGGCAGCACGCCGGCAAGCGACGCGCCCACCTCGTTGCCACCCTCGGGGATGTAGCCAAGCTGGGCACCCGTCAGGTCCGCGATGGCGGCGGCGAACGCGCGCAGTTCTGCGTACGCCACGCTGCGCTGGGCAATTGCACCCAGCAACACGTGCTTGCGCTCGCCCTGGCTCAATTGGCTTGCGATGGAAGCGTGGGCCGCGGTCGGCTGCGCCTTGGCGACGTGCGCCTGCAATGCCGCGGGAACCGGACGCCCCGAGCTGTGGGCCGCGGCCGACAGCACGGCAGCCAGATGGTCGAGCATCCCAAGGCCGTTGGTCGTCAGGCTCTGCGCGACCGGGAACAGGTACTCGTAGGCCTGGTTGTTGACGAAGGAGACCTTCGCGCCCTTCTTCGCCGCGGCCTTGCGCACGCGATGAGCCAGCAACGGGGCTTCGGACCGCAGGTTCGAACCGACGATCAGCAGTGCGTCCGCCTGTTCGATCGCGGCGATGTCTGCGCCCAGCCACGGGAACACCGGATCCCGCGACTGGTCGCGGAAATCGAGGCGACGCAGGCGGTGATCGAGGTTCGCACTGCCCAGGCCACGGGTAATCCGGGCCAGCAGGTGCAGCTCTTCCAGCGTCGACGTCGGCGAGGCCAGCACGCCGAGCTGCTCGCTGCGGCCGCGGCCAAGGGCGGCGAGGCGCTCGGCAACCAGCGTCAGCGCAGTATCCCAGTCGACGGCGCGCCACGAGTCGCCTTCGCGGACGAGCGGCTGCTGGACGCGATCAGTGCTGTAGATGCCCTGGAACCCGAACCGGTCGCGATCCGCGATCCACGTCTCGTTGATGGCTTCATTGGGGCGCGGCACGACACGCATGACCGTGCCGCGCAATACATGCGCGAAAATGTTCGTGCCGACGCTGTCGTGCGGCGACACGAGCGGCTGCTGCTGCATCTCCCACGCACGGGCGCGGTAGCGGTACGGCTTGTTGTTGAGCGCACCGACCGGGCACAGGTCGATGACGTTGGCGGACAGCTCGTGGTCCACGCTCTGCTCGATGAACGTGCCGATCTCGGTCATCTCGCCGCGGCCGATCGTGCCGAGTTCCTGGAAGCCGGCGATCTCCTGCGTGAAACGGACGCAGCGCGTGCAGTGGATGCAACGGGTCATGTCCGTGGAAATGAGCGGCCCCAGGCTCTTGTCCTTCACCACGCGCTTGCGCTCGGTATAGCGCGAAATATCGCGGCCGAAGCCCATCGCGAGGTCCTGCAGCTCGCACTCTCCGCCCTGGTCGCAGATCGGGCAGTCGAGCGGATGGTTGATCAGCAGGAACTCCATGACCGCCTTCTGTGCGGCAATGGCTTTCGGCGACTTCGTGAAGATCTTCATGCCCTCGGCCACGGGCGTGGCACAGGCCGGCATCGGCTTGGGAGCTTTCTCCACCTCGACGAGGCACATGCGGCAGTTGGCCGCGACGGGCAGCTTCTCGTGGTAGCAGAAGCGCGGGACATAGACATCATGCTTGTCGGTCGCATGAATGATCATCTGCCCCTTGCGCGCCTGCAGGGCTACGCCGTTGACTTCAATGTTGACCAGATCGTCACTCATGTTCTGCTGCGCGACTCTTGATGTGGGCTACGGCGCGATCAGGCGGCGCGGCGCTTTGCGGCGTCGACAATGCTGTGGCCGTGTTCGATGTAGTACTCGAACTCGTGCCGGAAATGCTTCATGAAGCTCTGGATGGGCCATGCCGAGGCATCGCCGAAGGCGCAGATCGTGTGGCCTTCGATCTTGCCGGCGACATCCAGCAGCATGTCGAGGTCGGAGGACTTGCCTTGGCCCTCCAGCACGCGTTTGAGCAGGCGGTTCATCCAGCCGGTCCCTTCGCGGCACGGCGTGCACTGGCCGCACGATTCGGCGTGATAGAAGCGCGAGATGCGCTCCAGCGCCTTCACCATGCAGGTGCTGTCGTCCATGATGATGGCCGAACCGGTACCCAGCGATGAGCCGGCCTTGCGCAGGCCGTCGTAGTCCATGGTGGCGTCCATCATGATGGCGCCCGGCACGACCGGAACCGACACGCCACCCGGGATCACGGCCTTGAGCTGACGGCCTTCACGCACGCCACCGGCGAGTTCCAGCAGATCCTTGAACGGGATGCCGAGCGGCAGTTCGAAGTTGCCGGGCTTGTTCACGTGGCCCGACATGGAGAAGATCATCGTGCCGCCCGAGTTCGCGACGCCGAGCTCGGAGAACCACTTCGCGCCCTTGCGCATGATCGTGGGCACCGACGCATAGCTCTGCGTGTTGTTGATCGTGGTGGGCTTGCCGTACAGGCCGAAGTTCGCGGGGAACGGCGGCTTGAAGCGCGGCCGGCCCTGCTTGCCTTCCAGCGACTCGAGCAGAGCGGTTTCTTCGCCGCAGATGTACGCGCCGGCACCGACATAGGCATGCAGGTCGAAGTCGACACCCGAGCCCAGGATGTTCTTGCCGAGGAGTCCAGCGGCGTATGCCTGCTTCAGCGCTTCTTCGAAACGCGGAATCGGTTCGCCGAGGAATTCGCCACGGATGTAGTTGTAGCCCACCGTTGCGTTCATCGCATAGCCGCCAATGGCCATGCCTTCGATGAGCGCATGCGGGTTATAGCGCAGGATATCGCGGTCGTGGCAGGTGCCAGGCTCGCTCTCATCCGAATTGCACACCACGTACTTCTGGATGGGTGACTGCCGCGGCATGAAGCTCCACTTCACGCCCGTCGGGAAGCCTGCGCCACCGCGGCCGCGCAGGCCAGACGCTTTCACTTCCTCAATGACGGCTTCGCGCGGGGTCTTCTCGCGCAGCATCTTTTCCCACGCCTGGTACCCGCCGATCTTGCGGTAGGTGTCGATGTCCCACGAGCGCTCCATGCCGAGCGGCTCGAAGCACACGAGGTTCTTGGGGTACTTGGCAGCGATATCGGTCATTTGTGCTGGTCCAGAATCTCGTCCACCTTGGCGGGCGTGAGATGCTCAAAGAACACGTGATCGACCATCATCATCGGCGCTCCGGTGCAGGCTGCGAGGCACTCTTCTTCCTGCTTCAGGAAGAAGCGGCCATCGGGCGTGCTCTCGCCCACCTTGATGCCGAGGCGCTGCTCGACATGCGCGAGGATCTCCTCACCGCCACAGAGCATGCAGGAGATGTTCGTGCAGACGGACACGTGATGGCGGCCAACGGGCCTGGTCTCGAACATCGAGTAGAACGTGGCGACTTCGTAGACCTGGATCGGCGGCAGGCCGATGTACTCGGCGATGCCGTCCATCAGTTCCTTCGTCAGGAAGCCGTTGTTTTCGTGCTGCGCGGCGCGCAACGCGGCGAGCACTGCCGAGCGACGACGGTCGGGCGGGAACTTCGCCAGCCAGTGGTCGATGTCTTCCTTCAAGTGGCCGGAGATCACTCCGGCGCTGCCGTGCGGGGTCTCGGAATGGCTCACCGGTCGATTTCTCCGAATACGATGTCCTGCGTGCCGATCACCGCGACGACGTCGGCCAGCATGTGGCCCGTGACCATCTCCTCGAGCGACGCCAGGTGCGGAAAACCCGGCGCACGACACTTGAGGCGATACGGCTTGTTGGCGCCATCGGACACGAGGTAGATGCCGAACTCGCCCTTGGGCGCTTCCACGGCGGCGTAGGTCTCGCCGGCCGGGATGCAATAGCCTTCCGTGAACAGCTTGAAGTGATGGATCAGCGATTCCATGTCGCCCTTCATCTCTTCGCGGCTCGGCGGCACCACCTTGTGGTCGGCCAGCATGACCGGGCCCGGGTTCTTCTTCAGCCACTCGACGCACTGCTTGATGATGCGGTTCGACTGGCGCATTTCCTCGACGCGGACCAGGTAGCGGTCGTAGCAGTCGCCGTTGACGCCGACAGGGATATCGAAATCCATGCGGTCATACACTTCGTACGGTTGCTTCTTGCGCAGGTCCCACGCAATGCCGGAGCCGCGGATCATGGGGCCGGTAAAGCCGAGCTGCAACGCGCGCTCAGGTGTCACGACACCGATGTTGACGGTGCGCTGCTTCCAGATGCGGTTGTCGGTGAGCAGTGTTTCGTACTCGTCCACGCAGGCCGGAAAGCGCTGCGTGAAATCGTCGATGAAGTCGAGCAGCGTGCCGGAGCGGCGGTCGTTGAAGCGATCCGCCTGCTTCGCCGTGCGCCACTTGGACTGCTGGTACTTCGGCATCGAATCCGGCAGGTCGCGATAGACGCCACCCGGGCGATAGTAAGTGGCATGCATGCGCGTGCCCGATACTGCTTCGTAGCAGTCCATCAGGTCCTCGCGCTCGCGGAAGCAGTAGAGGAACATCGTCATCGCGCCGATGTCGAGGCCGTGCGCTCCGAGCCACATAAGGTGGTTCAGGACGCGGGTGATCTCGTCGAACATGACGCGGATGTACTGCGCGCGCTCCGGCGGGGCGATCCCGAGCAGCTTCTCGATCGCGTTCACATACGCGTGCTCGTTGCACATCATCGACACGTAGTCGAGACGGTCCATGTAG
>CAIUGU010000271.1 GCA_903898785.1 uncultured Pseudomonadota bacterium
ATTTGGTGCGGCTCGGGTTTGGCTGGAGGCCGTTGACAGCGGCCCGGTCAAATCGTATGCTGCGACGCATCATTGCTGCAGCGCGGTAGGTTGATCGCCCTAAGATTAACTGATCGCGCCTCGTTACCGATCCCCCTGTTGCGCCCACCTTTGAGTGGGCGCTTTTTTTGGCGACCTTGTCGCAATGACAGCCCCCCGTCGATCGGTATAATCGCGCCCCTGCCCGAGGCATGGTCCGACCGTGCCGGGCTGAAGTTTCCAGAGCGTGGTTTCCCGTTGGCGGCGCCCCTTGGGCCGCACCTCAAGCCCGTTCCAGACATGCCAGACGTGCTATGCAACTTGCCTGGCCGTGTGGCGTATTTTTTTTGGTCCAGGAGGCATGATTCGAAATGAGCACGTCCAATGCGGCGCTGAAAGCGGCTTCGTCCAGCAATGCAGCGCTGAACAACTGGGTCGCGGAAGTCGCGAGCCTGACGCAACCGGACCGCATCCACTGGTGCACCGGTTCCGACGCCGAGAATGCCTCCCTCATCAGCCAGATGCTCGCTTCCGGTGACCTGGTCAAGCTGAACGAGAAGACCCACCCGAACTGCTACCTGCACCGCTCGAACCCGACCGACGTTGCGCGCGTCGAGCACCTCACCTTCATCTGCACCCGCAATCGCGAGGACGCCGGCCCCAACAACCTGTGGATGGATCCGGCCGAAGCCAATGCAAAGATGGACGACTTGCTGCGCGGCGCGATGAAGGGGCGCACGCTGTATGTCATCCCGTACTGCATGGGTCCCATCGACTCGCCGCACTCGCGCTGCGGCGTCGAGATCACCGACAGCGCATACGTCGTGGCCAACATGCGCATCATGACGAACATGGGCGAGGCTGCCCTCAAGCGCATCGAGCGCGAGGGCACCTTCGTGAAGGGCCTGCATTCCACGGGGGACCTCGATCCGAAGAAGCGATTCATCATGCACTTTCCGGAAGAGCTCACGATCAAGAGCGTTGGCTCCGGTTACGGCGGCAACGCCCTGCTGGGCAAGAAGTGCCACGCGCTGCGCATCGCCAGCTGGCAGGCGCGCACCGAAGGCTGGCTCGCCGAGCACATGCTCATCATGGGCGTGCAGAATCCGCAGGGACAGGTCCACTACGTCGCTGCGGCGTTCCCGTCGGCCTGCGGCAAGACCAACCTCGCCATGATGGTGCCGCCCGCCTCCATGCCGGGCTGGAAGATCTGGACGATCGGCGACGACATCTGCTGGCTGCACGTGGACAGCGAAGGGCAGCTGCGTGCCATCAACCCCGAGACCGGCTACTTCGGCGTGGTGCCCGGCACGAACGCCAAGACCAACGCGAACGCCTACGAGACGATCAAGAAGGACACCATCTTCACGAACGTCGCCGTCACGGCCGACAACCAGCCGTGGTGGGAAGGTCTGTCGGGAACCCCGGCGCTCGACTGGCAGGGCAAGCCCTATACCGGCAACGGCCCGGCCGCCCACCCGAACGCCCGCTTCACCGTCTCGGCCAAGCTGAATCCTGCGTACTCGACGATGGCGGAGGCGCCGGAAGGCGTGCCGATTTCCGCGATCCTCTTCGGCGGCCGCCGTCGCGAAGTCCCGCCGCTGGTCTACCAGGCTCGCGACTGGGGTCATGGCGTGCTGGTAGGTGCCGGCATGGCTTCTGAAACCACGGCAGCCGCTGTGGGCGAAGTCGGCATCGTCCGTCGCGACTCGATGGCAATGAAGCCCTTCTGCGGCTATAACTTCGGCGACTACTGGGCGCACTGGTTCTCCTTCGAGCAGCGCACCCAGAAGCTGCCCAAGGTGTTCCACGTCAACTGGTTCCGCCAGGACAAGAACGGCAAGTTCATGTGGCCGGGCTTCGGCGACAACCTGCGAGTGCTCAAGTGGATCTTCGATCGCTGCGAGGGCAAGGTCGACGCGCAGGACACGGCCATCGGCTACCTGCCGCATGCGAAGGACCTGGATGTGTCCGGCCTGAACCTCGATCCGGCAACGCTCGAGCAGCTGCTGTCGATCGACGCGTCCGCGTGGCGTCACGAGATGGCGGACATCGGCAAGTATCTCAACGACTTCGGCCAGCGCACGCCCGAGCGCCTGCGCGAGGAACACGCAAAGGTCGTGAAACGACTGGGCTGAGCGATTTCCGGGAGGAAGACGTCCCGGCAAACGAGAAAGAGCCTGCGCGAGCAGGCTCTTTTTTTATTCCTCGCAACTGAACTTGACGGTCAGCGGGGAACCGGCCTCCGGCACCTTGCCGAAGCCGATCATTCCCTCGCCGTTCAGCAACATGCTGTCGCGGCGTACGAAAGCCTCTTCGCCCTCGTTCGAGGTCACGAAGGTGCCGTTGGTGCTCTGGTCGATCAGCGTGAACTTGTTTCGACTGTATTCGATCCGGGCATGCAACCGTGATATCAGGTTGCCCTTGACGACGATGTCGTTCTCTTCGGCGCGCCCGATCGCAATGCTGCCATGGCCGTCGTCAACCACGATCTCCCTGCCGTGAAACTGCAGCCGCAGCCGGCGCGCACGCTGCCTGTCGCGGGCGTTTGCCGCCACATTCAGCGCCAGCGCGGGCAACATGCTCGTCGCGTCCTCTTTCTGCCACAGTACTTCGAAGAGCTCGTCTTCGCTTGTCTTGCCACGCAGCGTCGCGACGTCGATCTGGCGGACGGCCGAGCGCCACTCCGGCGGCAGCCCCTCGACCATCGCCGTGGTAATCATGATTTGCCCTGCCTTGGCCTGGCTGGTCATGCGGTTCGCCGTATGGACCGCCGCACCGAAGATATCCCGGTTCTCGACGACCACGGGACCGAAATGGCAACCGATACGAATGGCGACAGGCTGTCCTTCCACCCTGAGCTCTGAGTGGCTGACAATGTCGTGCTGCATCTGGCTCGCGGCGTTGACGGCATCGTTCGACGTGGGGAACGTCGCCATGATCTCGTCGCCGATGGTCTTGATCACCGACCCGTGATTGCGTTCGGTCGCGTTGCGCATTATTTCGACGCAGGTGAGGACCATGTCGCGGGCGCGAAGGTCCCCCATGACTTCGTAAATCCTCGTGCTGCCGACGACGTCGGCAAACAGGATCGCGACTTCAATATCCTTCCCCATTCGCTACTGCCCTGTGCTCATGCCCTTGGAATTATATATACATAAAGCGGCGACCACCCGCTTATGTATAACTCCCGGGCTGGATCGGGATCCGGCCGCACGGGTCAAGCGGCCCGCACGATACGGAGGGAGTCGAGCAGAATCTGCGGTCCCGTCACCCCGGCTCCGCCCTGCTCGCTGAGGAAACGGCGCCAGGAGCGCGAACGGGGCATGCCCGCATAAAGACCCAGCACATGACGCGTCATGGAACGCAGCGGGTAGCCTTCTGCGAGCCGCGCCTCAACATACTCGGCGTATGCCTCGATGACGGACTCCCGAGTGGGCGGCTCCCAGGAAGGGTCGACGACGGCCTGATGCAGCTCCGCGAGAATGTAAGGGTTCTCGCACACCTCTCGCCCAAGCATTACTCCGTCAAACGCATCGAGGTGCCGTCGCACTTCGGCGACAGTCCGGATACCGCCATTCAGCACGAACGCGCAATCCGGGTAGTCCTCCTGCAGACGCGCCACCACTCCGTACTGCAAAGGGGGAATCTCACGATTCTCTTTCGGACTCAATCCGCCAAGGACAGCCTTGCGGGCATGGACGACAAAGACGGAGCAGCCTGCTGCCGCGATCCGCCCGACGAAGTCGGTCAAAAAGGCATAGTCGTCGCCGCCGCCAGCGCGGGGTTCGATGCCGATGCGGCACTTCACCGTCACTGGCACCGCCACCGCATCACGCATTGCGCGCACGGACTCCGCAACCCTGTCCGGCTCTGCCATCAAACACGCGCCGAAGCGCCCGCTCTGCACGCGATCGCTCGGACAGCCGCAATTGAGGTTGATCTCGTCGTAACCGAACTTTGCGCCAAGCGTCGCAGCGTGGGCGAGATCGGCCGGCTCGCTGCCACCGAGTTGCAGCGCTACAGGATGCTCCTGCTCACTGAACGCCAGCCAGCGCGCAGGGTCGGCATGCTTCAGCGCCTGGGCCGTAATCATCTCGGTGTAGAGCAGGGCGCTCGGACTCAGCAGCCGCAGAAAATAGCGGAAATGCCGGTCCGTGTACGCCATCATGGGTGCGACGGCGACCGGAATGACTTTGCCATTCAACAGGTTATTGGGACCTGACATCGGAGTTCCAGGAAGCGCCTGACCTGCGCTCTTGCGGCTCGTAAAGGCGCAACTATGCCTGATTTCCCGTGGGATGGTGCAGTCCAGCACCTCCCGCAACCGCGGGATCGTCAGGCGGACCGGACGTACCGCACGTCGGTCGTCGAACACGTAATGCGGTTCAACGACTCGACGGATTCGGGAGGTGCCAGATACCAGCCCTGCGCGTAATCGATGCCGATCTCGCCAAGGCAGGCGAGCACTTCGGCTGACTCGACGCGCTCGGCGATGGTCTTGAGCCCCATCGCCCTGCCGATCTGTGCAATCGCCTCGACCATCGCGCGATCCACATGATCGGTTGTCACGTTCTGGATGAACTGCCCGTCGATCTTGAGGTAGTCCACCGGCAGGTTCTTGAGATACAGGAATGACGACAGCCCGCTACCGAAGTCGTCCAGCGAGAAGAGGCAGCCCCTCTCACGCAGTTCCTTCATGAAGTGAACGACGTTGGCGAGGTTGGCGATGGCGGCCGTCTCAGTGATCTCGAAACAGACCGAACCAGGGCTCAGGTCATACGACTGCAGCTCGTTGATCATGAACTCGAGGAACCGGTCGTCGTTGAGCGACGTGCCAGACAGATTGATCGACAGCGTATAGCCGCTGTCCGGCGGACCGTCGCTGCGATAGTGCGCCAGCGCTCCGAGCGCATGCCGGACGACCCAGCGATCGATCGCGGGCATGAGGTTGTAACGTTCAGCCGCGGGGATGAACTCTGCCGGACTTACCAACGCCCCGTTCTCGCCGCGCATCCGCAGCAACAGCTCATAGTGACCCCGCTTGTCCGGGTTACTGCCTATCGCCACGATGGGCTGGTAGTAGAGCTCGAGCCGGTTCTCCTCGCAGGCACGGGTGAGCCGGGATACCCACTGCATCTCACGATGCCGCTCGGGAGCCGCGCCATGTTCATACATGTGGACTCGATTTCGCCCCGAATCCTTCGCTGCGTAGCAAGCCACATCGGAAGCACTCAGGATGCTTGCAATACTCTCGCTGTCGCGGTTGATCTCGACAATGCCGACGCTTACGCCGACGTTCAGCGCACCGTCCTGCCACACGAAGCGGAAGTCACGGATGGCCTGCCTCAGGTTCTCGGCGAGCTTCGCTGCCCAATCCATGGAGCAGTCGAGCAGCAGGATGCCGAACTCGTCGCCGCCCAGCCTGGCGATGGTGTCCGTCACCCGGACCCGGGTCTGCAGCAATCCCGTGATCTGCTTCAGCAGCAGATCACCGGCCTGGTGACCACAGGTGTCATTGACGACCTTGAACTGGTCAAGATCGAGATAAAGCATCACATGAGTGACGTCATTGCCCGAACGCGCCTGTAACAAGGCTTCCTGCACGCGGCGTTCGAACTCGCGTCGATTGATCAAGCCAGTCAGTGCGTCATGTGTCGCCTGGTACGTGAGTGCGCGCTGCAGCCGACGCTCCTTGCTGACATCATGGAACACCATGACGGCGCCAATCACCTTGCCGGATCGATCGCGGATCGGGGCCGCGGAGTCCTGGATCGCGATCTCCTGGCCCTTGCGGTTAACGAGAACAGCCTGCTCCACCGGCTTGATGACCTGCCCCTCGCGAATGCACCGCAGGACAGGATGCTCCAGGGCATCGCGGGTTGCTTCATTCAACAGGCTGAACACCTCGACCAGCGGCTTGCCGTGGGCTTCCGCCAGCGTCCAGCCTGTCAGCTCCTCGGCGATCGCATTGGCATAGTCGACGCGGCCCTCGGCATCGGTCGTGATGACGGCATCGCCGATAGACCTCAAAGTGGTCTGCGCCTTCTCCTTTTCTTCGATGACCTGAGTCTCGGCGCGCTTGCGCTCGGTGATATCGGAGACCGTGCCCTCAAAGCCGACGACCTGCCCGTCCTTCCCGCGCACGGCGCGGGCATTCTCGACTACTGTCAATGTGGTGCCGTCCATGCGCCGCAGACGGAACTCCGCATTGCGAACCTCGCCGTCGAGTTCAAGCGCAGCGAGAATCACCGAACGGACGTCGGGATCCGCGTACATCTCGCTTGTCGACATGGCGAGCAACTCAGCCGCGCTTTCGCAACCGACCATGCGAACGAGCGCCGGATTGACCGAGACGAAGCGGCCGTCACAGGTCGCGCTGTAGACGCCTTCAATCACGTTGTCGAACAGGCTGCGATACTGGGATTCGCTTGCCCGCAAAGCCTCTTCAGCGCGGCGCCGCTCGATCGCGATACCCGCCAGCTGCGTCATTCTCGACATCAGCTCGAAGTCCCGTCCGGACGGACTGCGAGGCGAACGGAAGTACAGCGCCAGGGTACCGATGATGCAGCCGTCAGACCCGCGAATGGGGGTCGACCAGCACGCTTTCAGTCCCGCGGACAGTGCCAGCTTTCGCCGGTGCTCCCACAGCGCATCCCTCGCGATGTCCGCGACGATCACCTGTCTCTCAAGGTAAACGGCCGCCGCGCAAGACCCGTTGCGGATCGCGACGGGCACGGAATGCATCGCACGAGCGTAATCCTCGGACAACTTGGGCCCCGCAGAGAGCGTGAGCGTCGAACGATCGGCATCGAGGAGGCGAATGGCGCAGAGACTGTCCGTCGCCACCCGCTCAACCGCCTCTACAAGCGACAGCAGGGTCATCCCCAGGTCGACATTGGCCGCCATGCGCTCGAAGACGCGCTTCTCGCCCCCGACAATCAGCTCGGCGCGCTTGCGCTCGGTGATATCGATGATGCTGCCCCGGATGAGCTTCCGGTTTGACGCCGGCAGCCGGACCAGGCGCACTTCGCAGGGAATCTCGTTGCCGGATGAATCGCACAGCGTCCACTCAAAAGCCGGCGCTTCGCCGCTGAGCGCACGCTCCATGTAAGCCTTGCACAGGTCCACGGAAGAGGTGCCGTCCGGCTGCAGTGGAGGAGCCACATCCCCGGGCCCAAGCTGCAGAAGCTGCTCCCGGTCCATCCTGAAGAAGCGCACGGCGTTGTCATTGACCTCGACGAACCGTCCCTGATCCAGATCGAGGACCACGATGCACTCGGGCGCATGCTGCACAAGCGTGCGATAGCGGGCCTCGCTCTCCCGCAAGGCCGCTTCAGAGCTCTTTCGCTCCGTGGTATCGCGAAGGCACACGATGTAGACGTTGGCGCGATTGACCTTGGCCTTGCTGACCGCGAGTTCGGCTGTAAACCGGCTGCCGCTGGCATGCAGCGCAATGGCCTCCTGGGGAGCGAGGTCCGCCTGCGTGTCATCGAGGCGGGCCGCCAGCTGGTCAAGCGCCTTCGCCAGCGCCTCGCCCTCCGGCAGTTCCGGCAACAGGAAGGTCAGGCCGCGGCCGACGAGGTCCTGCTCGCTGTAGCCGAACACCCGCTCGCCGGTCCCGTTGACGGTGGCGATGTGACCGGACTCGCCGACCGTGATGATCGCGTCCTTGACGTTGTCCAGGATGGCTTGCAGTTGGCTTGCGGTGCTTTCGCGGATCTCCCGCGTGAGCGCGGTCGCCTCTTCGGACATCAACTGCATGGAGCGCACGATGCCGCGACGCTCTTCGTCCATGTTGACGTACGTCTCTGCAACCAGCGCGAGCAGCCGATCGGAGTCGAGCCGCCCGTCCGGGGCGGTCGCTTCGTCGATCTGCTTCTTGAGCTGGCGGTGCATGAGGGCGAGGAACTCCTGGCACTCCCGACAATCCGGGAGTGACGCAATGGCGTTTGCCATCGTAGAAGTTTCGCGGCAGGAGCCGGTGTGAACAGGCTCCCGATTTATGTGAAAGACCGCCGGGATTACCTCACGGGAGGCGCGAGGTTATGTCTAATGCGCCGGGCAGCGAGCGCACGCCGCCCGGCCTCCCGCGGATCAGTCTTCGGACGATTCCTTCGACCGGCCGCTGCGCTTGCGCTCGTGTTCCTTCAGCGCCCGCTTGCGCAGGCGAATCTGGCTCGGTGTCACCTCGACCAGTTCGTCGTCCTGGATGAACTCCATCGCCTGCTCGAGCGTGTACCGGATCGGGGGCACGAGGATGATGTTTTCGTCGCTGCCAGCCGCGCGCATGTTGGTCAGCTTCTTGGCCTTCAGCGGATTGACGACAAGGTCATTGTCCCGGCTGTGGATGCCGAGGATCTGGCCTTCATACACTTCATCGGCATGGCCGATCATCAGCTTGCCGCGCTCCTGCAGCGTGTATAGCGCATAGGCCAGCGCCTTTCCCTGCCCGTTCGAGATCAGCACGCCGTTCTGCCGCAGGCCGATTTCCTTCTGCAGGACCGGACCGAAGTGATCGAACACGTGATGCAGCAGGCCGGTGCCCGACGTCATGGTGCGGAAATCGGTCTGGAATCCGATCAGGCCGCGCGCCGGCACGATGTAGTCGAGACGGACACGGCCCTTGCCGTCGCCCAGCATGCCGGTGAGCTGTCCGCCACGCTCGCCGAGCGCCTGCATGACACTGCCCTGCGACGACTCGTCGAGGTCGATGGCCACGTTCTCATAAGGCTCGCACAGCTCACCGTCGATGACCTTGGTGACTGCCTTGGGGCGGGAAACGGCCAACTCGTAGCCTTCGCGCCGCATGTTCTCGAGCAGGATGCCGAGGTGCAGCTCACCACGGCCGAAGACCAGGAACTTGTCCGGATCCTCCGTGTCCTCGATACGCAACGCCACGTTGTGGACGGCTTCGCGTAACAGGCGGTCGCGAATCTGGCGGCTGGTGACGAACTTGCCTTCCGTGCCGGCGAGCGGCGAGGAGTTGACCATGAAGTCCATGGTCAGCGTCGGCTCGTCGACGGTCAGTACCGGCAGGCCGATGGGATTCTCGCGGTCGGCAATGGTGACGCCGATGCCGATGTCTTCCAGGCCGGAGATGATGACGATATCGCCGGCTTCCGCCTCTTCCACCGGGACGCGATCCAGGCCCTGGAAGCCCAGCACCTGATTGATGCGGCCTTGTGCCACCTGAACTTCGTGGTTCAT
This sequence comes from uncultured Pseudomonadota bacterium, assembly GCA_903898785.1. Classification (GTDB taxonomy): domain Bacteria; phylum Pseudomonadota; class Gammaproteobacteria; order Steroidobacterales; family Steroidobacteraceae; genus CAIUGU01. Next base: position 9,229 of record CAIUGU010000271.1, read on the forward strand.
CACGGCGACCACCTGGCCGGGCTTGATGCGGCCATTGAGGACGCGGCCGACGCCGAGGCGGCCGGTGTAGGTCGAGTAGTCGAGTGCGGCGAGCTGCAATTGCAGCGGGGCGTTCGGGTCGCCTTTGGGCGGCGGAACATTCTAG
>CAIUGU010000272.1 GCA_903898785.1 uncultured Pseudomonadota bacterium
AACCTACTGCCGATGATCCGCTTCGTGCTGGGTCCCCGCATCCATGTCGTGACCCGCCTCGACGCGGCGGGGTGCCTGGCGAGTTTCGATGCTGCCTTGATGGACAGCAGCATCCTGAACCTCGTGATCAATGCGAGGGACGCGATGTCGAACGGTGGCGCACTGGTCATTGCCACTGCCCGCATCCCCCGCAGGAGAACCGGAACCGCATGGAGTCGCGACAGCGACCATGTGGAAATCTCGATTGAGGACAACGGCACGGGCATGCCCGCCGACGTGCTGGCTCGCGCGCTGGAGCCGTACTACACGACCAAGCGCAAAGGCTCCGGTACCGGCCTCGGCCTCAACATGGTCCATGACTTCATCAAGGCCAGCCGTGGCACGTTGCACCTGGCTTCCGAACCCGCTGTCGGCACGCGCGTGTCGGTGCTGCTCCCGATCAAGGAGACGCCGGGACCGAAGAGCGCCGCTTCGGAGCGGTCACCGCTACTGCCGCAGATGCAGGCGGGTCGACGCAAGGTTGTCCTGTTCGTGGACGACGAGATCGCGTTGCAGCGGATCACGAGGCGGATCCTCGAGAAGCGAGGACACGAAGTGCATACCGCAGGCTCCGCGGACGAGGCGCGCGAGCTGCTCGGCAGAGTTCCCGTCCAGGTCCTCGTCACGGACATCATCATGCCGGGAGCGCAGGACGGGACTGCGCTCGCACAGTGGGCGCGAGAACACTTTCCCCACATCGGCATCATCGGCATGAGCGGCAATGCAGACCTGAGAAAGGAGTTCGAGGTTCACGGCGGGCTGTTCCTGCGTAAGCCCGTGCTGAATGCGCGGCTGATCGAAGCCGTGGAATCGCTGGACGTGGCGGACAGCCCCGGGGCATAGGCGCGGACGAGTCACCGCAATCGTGGCTAGGTCGCCTGACCCTGCTCCAGTTGCGCCGGCAACGTGCAACGAACCAGGCTCCGGCCCGCGTCATCGAAACGGATCAGCAAGCGCGCACCCAGCAGGCGTGCCCGGTATCTCATGACCTGGAGGCCAATGCCTTGCGCAGATGCGCGACGTCCTCGCAGCGGAACGCGCGCCAGCGCTTGGGCCGGCCGCACGCCCGGCGCTTCGTGGACGATCTTCCCGTCCACGATCGTCAGCAGAGATTTGATCCTCTTGATCTCGATCTCGGGCACAGTGAAGTAGTCGCGATCGAGCACGACGAGGTCGGCGAGCTTGCCCGGTTCAATGGTGCCGAGCCGGTCTTCCATCCTGAGGTGCCAGCTGCTTTCACTCGTCCGCAGCCGCAACGCTTCCTCGCGCGTGAGGAACTCGTCCGGATTCACCATCTGCCCGTACGAATTCACGCCCGTGACCACGTAGTAGAGATGCAGCCACGGATTCAGCGGCGAGATGTGGGTGGCATTGCTGAACAGGCTCTTGCGGATCGGGTGTCGATTGATCGTACGGTACGAATGCCCGACGACCTTCGCATCGTTCGAGTTGACCCAGTTGTTCGCGGAAAGCTGGATACTGCAGCCGAGCGCCTGCAGGCGGTCCAGATGCTCCGTGCCCACCCAGCCCGCCGTGTTTCCCAGCAGATTCACGTTCCAGCGCAACGCAGTGATATCGATTTCCCGGTTCACTGACTCGAGCTGTTCCACCAGTTGCGTCAGCGCCGGCAGGTTCGCGGCGTCGTTGTCGCAGCGCCAGCCGGCTTCGGCCACGAGGCGCTGGGCCGCGCGCGTCTGTTCCACTGCCGCGGCGGGGGCCGGCCATTCCCCGATGCCGGCCGTGCGCAGCATGTCGTCGCCGAAGTACGGCAGTGAGTTCCTGAGGTATTCCTTCAGCATCGCGTTGTCGTCGCGTTCCGCGAAGCAGGTGAAGTCCATCTGCACGCGCATGGTCAGGCGGCCTTCGTTATGCAGGACGTTCCACGAATTGCGCAGTCGATAAGGATCGACGGCCGCCGAGCCCTGCCTGGGATGCAGGGGTCCAAGCGCGTAGATCGTCGATTTGTCGAGCCAGGTGGTTAACCCCAGGCCCGTCGAGTAGTTCATCGTACGCACGGCGTTGCGCTTCTTGTCCTCGAAGGTCTGGAGCTTGCGCAGCAAGAACAGGCTATTGGTCGACGGCCCGCCGGCCTGCGGGTTCGACGGGCCGATCGCACCGTCCGCCGCGACGCGCACGCCTGCGTAGTCGGGATGCGGCAAGGGCCCGGCGTCCGCGGCATCGAAGAATAGCTTGCCGAGGGAGTTGGTCGCGGCGGCTCCGTTGAATCCCTGGTACAGCAGTACCGGACGATCCGGCACGGCGTCGTCGAGTTCCTTCAACCTTGGAAAGCGATGCTCGGCCCACAGGTTCGTGTTGGCCGCGCCGATGGCCGTAATCCATTGGCCTTCCGGAACGGTCTTGCGCTGCTGCGCGAGTTCTTCCTGCACGCCCCGGATCGTGCCCGCACTTTCGAGTTCCAGCGTGTGGTAGCCGACGCGGTCCGCCGTGTCGAGGCCGTGCAGATGCGTCTCGATGAGGCCGGGAACCACGGTGCGACCGCGAAGGTCGATCACGACGGCCCCCGCAATCGTCGCACCTCGCCGCGGATCCGGGCTCACATCGGCGATCCGGCCGTTGCGGATCGTGACCGATCCCGCGATGGTGTTGCGCGCATCCATCGTGTGGATGCGGCCGTTGACGAGGACGATGTCCCGCGTGGTGCCGGGCAGGAGCGGCGCGGCAGGTGTCGCGGAGAAGGCTCGGCCTGCTGTCGCCACCGCGCCGGCCGCCAGCGTTGTGTGGAGGAACTGTCTGCGGCTCAGGTTCGGATTGTTGTTCTTCTTCACGAGCACCTCCCACCAGCGTCGCCAATGATCTAGAAGCGGTGAGCCCTCACAGCGTGGAGGCTCTCGAGCACGATATGGCCGAGGGCTCGCAGTTCCGGTGAAGGTTGCAGCAGGTCCGGAACCTGGACCACGGTCATGCCCGCGCCGACCGCGGCGCGGACGCCGTTCTCGGAGTCCTCGAGCGCCAGGCATTCCCGCGGATCGGCCTGCATCACAGTGGCGGCGCGGAGGTAGATATCGGGGAACGGCTTGCTGCGTGACACATGATCGCCGCAGGTGATGGCCGCGAAGCGGTCGAGCAACCCTGTCTTGGCCAGCTTCTGCGTCGCGCGCTCGGTCGACGTGGAAGTGGCGATGGCACAGGGCACGCCATGCGATGCGATGTAGTCAAGCAACTCGAAGACGCCTGCCTTGAGCGGAATGGGCTGCTCCTCGGTGGACTGCGTGTGCAGCGCGTCCCATGCGTTCGCGAAGGTCTTGATATCGACCTTGGCCTTCAGGCCGTCTTCGAGCGCCTTCCAGCCTGCCTCGCGATTGGCGCCTATGCACTTCGCGAACACGTGCTCCTGGTTGCCGAGCCCCAGGTGGTCGCACACGCGATTGAACGACTCGAGCGCCTGCCGCTCGGTGTCGAGCAGCAGCCCGTCCATGTCGAAAATGACGGCCTTGAAGCGCTTCATGTGAGAGTAGGCACCGCCCGCACTCAAGGGGTCCGGACATCACTCATCAACGAGAATGAAGCCCCATCGCCCACAGGGACAGGCTCGAACGCAAAGGGATCGACACCCTCGAGACAAGCAACGTTGAAGCCCAGCTCGTCCGGCTTGGTCCGCCGCTGGTGATGGGTATAGATGCCGCAGACACTGCAGAAGTAGTGCTTGGCGATCTTCGTGTTCCACTGGTAAAGAGTCAGGCGGTCTGCGCCCTTCACGACCCTGAGACGATCGATCGGTACGCCCGCCATGATCGCACCCTTGCGCCGGCACAGCGAACAGTTGCAGCGACGCACATTCTCGAAGCCGTTCTCGAGGTCGACCTCGAACACCACGGCGCCGCAATGGCAGGATCCGATGTAAGTCTGCATGCTTCCGATGACTCCCTGGCTCCGAATGGTCCGCCTGATCAACAGCCACGGATCGACCCTGTCGACGATCACGCGTTCGACGCGAACTCACGGCCATCTTCTTCCGCTCGGGTTCGATGCGGAATCTATCCGGGCGCCCGGTCATGAGGAACGCCCGGACGCGGTGCAAGCCGTTGCGGCCCCTCCAATTGGGGCTGAAGTCGGCGATCCCGCGTGCATTCTAACGCGGTCCCGTCCCGGCCACCGTCAAAACCATGGTGGTCAGGTTCTAGTGGAGGCCATCCCCCGGCGCTTCCGCTTTGCGGCGGCAATTGCCGCGTCCTGCCTGGCCCTGAACCTTGTGATGCGCTCAATCAGCTCGAACGGGATGGGTTGATCGAGCGGAAACCGCAAGTTGCCCTTCTCGCCGGCGTAGGGCGCCACGGCTTTCTCCAGTCGGGCATCGCCACGGATCGGCGGATACAGGCCGATGTGGTTCTTGAACGCGGCGAAGTACAGCAGGATGCCGTGCTGGCGGAACGCGGGCATCTGGTAGCTGATCGCCTCTTCCGCGTCGGGCGCAGCCTTGCGGATCACGCTGCGTATCTTCCTGAGGAGGGGTTGCACCTCAGCCGGCGACGCTTCGATGTAGGCGTCGACGCTCGGGAACGTGACTCTCGCGGTTGCCATGGGGATGCCTCCTGCAGGTGAGAGCCTGCACAGGTCAGGAAAGCCGGATTCCACTGAAACCAGTCGAATCGGACAGCGTGAATTCGACAGCCCTGGACTACGCCGGGCGCTAACCGGGAAGGGCCCTCCTGCCTACCTTCCGCCCTCCCACGACGCCGTCAACTCGGACGGCCAGACGACGGCTTGCGCAACGATATTGCGTTCGCCGTCGAACGTAATGGAAGGCGACCCGTACAGGCGATAGCCGACTGCCAGGGCTTCACTTACGCGGTGGCAGAACTTGGCGTCGTCGGGGCCGGTGAGGAGGCGATAGATCGGCAGGTTCTCGGGAGGGCTGTCCATTGAGGGGCCTCTGGGGTGGGCAACGCAAGCCTGATGATACCGCCGATCGGAGTGCCGCCCTCGCCTGCAGGCCGGGACCCTCTCACCGTTGTCGCTGCCACGCCTCTGCTTCGATCCTGTAGAAAGCAGTCGGCCTTGCGAAAGAACCCACGCCTTTCATTTCGATATGCGACAGCCGCGCACCGAGCTTCTCGGTGGCCCGGCGCGACCGCTTGTTGTTTTCGCCGATGTGAAGCCACACTGTCTTCGCCCAGCGGAACGCGTGATCGAGCAGCAACTGCTTCATCTCCCGGTTCACGGGACCGCCCCAGTGACTGCGAACCAGGAACGTATAGCCGATCGCAATTTCGCGCGCCCCCGGATCCCATTCATAGAAGCGCGTCGTGCCCACGATGTTGCCGTCGCTGTTGTCGATGATGGCAAAGGCACCTCCCGACTCGATCCCGCCGCGGAACACGCGACTCTCGAACGCCTCCCGCCGGTAGCGCTCGGGATCCGGATGCTGCTGCCAGATCAGGGGATCGGATGCAGCGGCATACAACGCATCGAAATCCTCGGCCTTGAGCGGCCTCAGCGTGATCAGCGAGCCAACGAGCGTAGGCTGGAGTTCGAAATCGGTTGCCAAGGTCATGACACCCCGCCGATTGCTCTGCTGGATGGCGGCATCGCCACGATGACTGCCGTGTTACCTGCGAAACGCCGTCGGCTTCTCGAGCATGCTGATCGAGTCGTTCAGGTCGTCGAGCTTGGCCGAGAGGATGGCCTGGGCGTCGTAGAGGCCACGGTTATAGAAGTAGGCCCCGACTTCCTCCGAGAAGAACTCCAGCAGGAACTCGGCGTCGAAGCGGCCGATCTCCTGTTTCAGCTCCTCCATGAAATAGAGCTGGATCTTGCGGACGATGACCGCCTTTTCCTCGTCCGTGAACTTGATGTCGGCCATGCTCAAGGCTCCCGGGGCGCCGCCCTCTCCACAGGAGTATGTCACGAAAGTAAAATCCTGCGGACAGGACCGGAACGCGAAGGCCCCTTCCCGCCGGGTTGAACCTTTTCGCGCCGTCCCCGTCTGTGCTTGCGAACAACAGAGCCCGCCTTCCTTGCGTCTCACGAAGGCGGAACCTAAGGAGGACGATCATGAGTCGCAGACGTGGACCTGCATCGTGGCGCGCTGCCACCGTGTTGGCACTGGCTTTCGTTACCGGATACTCGGGCGCTGCCGAGGCTCCGTCTCCCGCACAGCCCCTCAAGCTTTCTGCCACGACCACGAGCCTCGGGCGCGATTCCGACATCCCGGTTCGTATCGACCTGCTGCGGTTTACGAGCGACGAAGATCGCCAGGCGCTGGTTGCCGCGGTGGCGGACAAGGGAATCGAGACGTTGCAGCCGCAACTCGCCGGCAGGCCCTCGCTCGGATTCCTGTGGACGGACTCGAGCGTCGGCTATCTGATCCGTTATGCAGTTCGCTCGCCACTGCCCGGGGGTGGCGAACGGATCGTCATCGCAACCGATCGCGTGCTCGGTTCCTATGGGCTGCAGCCCTGGCAACCCGCGCCGCCGGCCGAAGCGACGGCCTATCCGTTTACAGTCATGGAACTGCAACTGGACAGCAAGGGAGCGGGGGAAGGGACGTTCTCGCTGGCAGCCCGCGTCGAGGTTGACGCGGCAGCGAGCACGCTGCGGCTCGAGCAGTCGAAGACTGCGCGGCTGCTCAAGAACGTGAAGCGGGAGGGCAAGTAGCGAGCAGGGCGGCGTCTTTCGCTGGATGCTGGCTAGCGTGCCGGAACGAGCGTCAGCCCTGCCTTTGTGATCACCGGCGCCGCGGCGGGCGACGTGAGGAACCGCAGGAGTGCAGCCGCAGCCTCCGGTTGCGTGGACTTCGCGGTGATCGCGCCAGAGAAGAACGTCGGCGGCTGGACAGCGGCCGGGATCGTGCCGACGAACGTGACGCCAGGTACATGGATCAACTCGGCGACCTGCTGGAAGCCGATTTCCAGCTCACCGCGTGCGACCACCGCGGCGACCGGTTCGCCCGAAGGCGGACCGCGCACCTTGCGGCTCTTTGCTGCAAGCTGCTCGGCAATGCCGAGCTGCGGGAACAGCGTCGTCGACAGGTACGTGCCGCTGCCGCTGTCGGAGTACCCGACGGACCTGGCAGCAAGCAGCGTGTTCTTGAGTGCTTCGACGGTGCTGATGTCGGGCTTGGCCGCGCCCTGGCGCACCACCATGCCGATCTTCGACTCGGCAAGGTTGATCTTGCTGGCAGGGCGCGTCATGCCGCGCTTGCCGAGTTCATCTGCGGCGCCGCCATCGAGGATGACGACATCTGCCGGTTCACCGCGCGCCAGCCGCGTGGGAATGGCCTCCGGCGAGTCCCCCATCGACGGGCCGCGCGTCGCCACGAGCGTGTGGCCGGTCGCGGCTTCAAAGCGCGGTGCCAGCTCGGAGTACGCACCGAAGAAGCCGGCCGAAATCATCACACGGACTTCGGCGGCAGGAACCGGACGCGCCACCAGCAGCGCGCCCAGAACCAGGCCAAGGGCCCAACGCGCCGCGAGCCCGCGATGGATGCTCTTGCCCACAACGGTTACTGCGTCCCTCACGGCCACTCAATCCTCGAGCGGATGGGTCTCGAGGTGCTTGGCGGTCTCGAGCCAACCCTTGGCCTTCCAGCGGGCCAGCACGGCCTCCGCATCGCAGGCGCCGTCATTGGGCTGCGTGATGCTGCCGTCGACCTTGATCGCAAAGCAGATGCCGCCGGCGGTGCGGCCATCGCGAATGGGGCTCATCACGACGCGCAGCTTTTCGCCTTTTTTGTAGGTGTCGCCGGTGACACCCTGGCGCGTGATGCGCACGGGGCCGCCGCCTTCAAAGCTCCAGGTCTTCTTGGCGCCGGTGGCATCGGGCGCCTCGATCATCAGCCACACATGCGGGTTGTTGTAGTTCCAGGCGGTCACGACGCCCTCAACCATCGTCTGCTTCTTCTCGTCGAACATCGCAAACGAGTGATGGGCCATCGCCACGCCGGCAACGCCCAGCACGCCAACCATCGCGAGCGTTGCGCCCGACACAGAGAATCTCTTCATCATTGCCCCCCAGAAAATGCTTCTTCCTCAACGCGCCTGATTTCTCCCGGACCCGGAGGCCGCAGGATTCAGTGCCTGTCGGGAACGGAGAATACCTTACCCCGCACGAATGTCCGCATTTTCGCGGTGCAGCATGAGCCGCGAAGGGCGGCGGTGACGCCCTAGTGCCCGCTCATGCGACGAGTTCCACCCGATTGCCTTCCGTGTCCAACACGACGCTTTCGTAGTACCCGTCACCCGTGCGCCGCGGACCGTCCAGCACCTCATGGCCTGCCGCGCGAATCTCTGCGGTGACGCGATCCACGGCGGATTCAGAGTCGAGCTGCAGCGCGAAATGGGTCAGGCCCATCCGCTGGCTGCCGGGGGCCTGGGGCGCCACTGCGAGCGTCGTGGTCGTCATCACTTCGATCCGAGCGCCCGTAGCAAACGACAGGAACCGGGATGAGAACCCCTTGGCCGGGTTTTCATAGAGCGGACCTGTGCGAGCGCCGAAGAACCGCTCATAGAACGCACAGACGCGATCGACGTCGGCCACCCACAGCGCCACATGCTCGATGCGCACGGCCCTGCGCCACCCTTACGCAAGGCGATAGACGTGGATCATCCGGTCGTTTTCGTTCTCGGACTTGGCCAGCCGCTTGTTCTGCGGGACCCGGATGGTCAGGTTGGCGATGAACACGCCTTTGTTGAGCCAGTCGTACTTGCCCTGCGGCACCGTGAAGTCCGGCGACAGGCGGTACCGCGTAGCCGCAGGCGTGTCTCCCGGGATGGCGAGCCCCTTGTTATGGATGAGCAGCGTCACGCCGTCGTCGGTCTTGAGGCGATACAGCGCATCGATGATCGTGACGCCGTCGGGACGGATCACGGGAAAATCGCCGCCGCCCGGCACGACCGTGCCACGAATGTCCTTGCCGACGAACGTGCCGCCGATGATCGGCCAGATCGTGGTCCGCTGCCCGTCCTTGCTGGCCTTGTCGCCACCGACCATCTCCGGCTTCGTGCAGGTAACAACCAGCTCCAGCACGAGCTCGGGCCGGGGAATGTCAAACTCGGGCGAAGCCCACGAGGGCGACTCCGCCGCTCGGGCCGCAGGGATCCCCCCTGCTGCCAGCGTTCCCGCCATCAGGGCCAGAGTGTCGCGCCGGTTCATCGTTGTTCTCCTTGGGGGACGGTGCCGTGGATGCAGGGCTACTTGATCGCGCGCAGGCCTTCGGTGAGCTCGATGTACGTGCCCCACGGATCGGTGAGGAACGCGAGCCCCAAGCCCGTCGGCAGCTTGCTATAGGGACGATCGAACTTGATGCCCCGGGCTTCGAGTGCCTTGCAGAACGCCTCGAGGTTCTGCACCTCGAAGCCGATGTGATCGAGCATCCGGCCCTTCGTCGGGACGGTCGGCTTGGGCGCCGCAGAGATGTTGATGTTGATGCCCGGCAGGTCCACGGCGTCGTAGCGCCAACGCAGGCCCGGGATGCCTCCGAACTTTTCGGCGTACCAGGCCTTGGCTGCCTTCACCTGATCCTCCGGCACCTGCAGATGGATGTGGTGCGCGACGATCGGGACGGCAGTGGGCCGGTTGTGGCGATCGGCGACGGGATCCTTGCCGCCGCCGTCGATCGTGAATCCCAGGTTCGTTGCGAGCTTGTCGTCGAACAGCTCGATGCGCTCGCCTTCCGGTGAATGCACCGACCCGACGCCCGGGACTTCCTTGTTCCACTCGACCTTGAAGCCGGCCTGCTCAAGGGCCGCGATCGACTTCACGCGAAAGGCAACGTGGTTGACCACCGATCCTTCGGTGCCGCCATTGGTTTCGCCCTGGCGCAGCAGGATGACGACATCGGGGAACAGTACGCCGTCGATCGTGCCGTTGAACACGATGGCCTTGCCACCCAGCTTGACCCAGAAGGCCTGGTTGGCCTTCACGTCTTTCACCGTGTAGTGCAGGTGACCCATGGCCACGCCGGTCTTGTTGGCCGGCGAGAGCTGCGCGGCCGCCGGAAACGCGATGGCAGTCAGTGCAAGCGCGGTGATCAACGGTGCGAACGAGCATCGCATAGGCTTCCCCCCAATCGACCAGCAGGCAGGTTCTTCTACCGCCTACGCTAGCCGGGATCGGGGCGCCACGCAACGCATGAATGCCGGGCGGTCAGCTTTCTCCGTTCACCGCGCGATGGTGGGCCACGAGGGCATTTGCATGCCCGTGACCCAGCTTGTGGCCCGACTTGAGCGCAGCCACCCGCTCCATGTGCTTCTTGTCCTTCATGCCATCGAGGATCTTCATCCAGTGGTCGATGGGCTTGCCATAGGGAACCTCTGATTGACCTATACGCGCTCGCGTTGCGTCTCCAATCCTCTGCTGTGAGGCATCGGGCCGCAGGCAATATCGGGAATATTGACAAGGCTCGTAACGACGCAGCAGAGGATTAGAGGCGCAACCCATAAAACGTTGAATTCATTCATTGATCGGGACGGGATCCAATTCGCTCAGGGCAGTGTTGCTCCTCCCTTGAGTACATCGAGTACACAGCGGTCGTCGCGCCTCGCCCTGAGCGAAATGGCTCGCCGTCGCGAGTG
>CAIUGU010000273.1 GCA_903898785.1 uncultured Pseudomonadota bacterium
AGTTCGTTGGCATCGATGGATCGCACCGGGCGACGCTCGGCGCGCGCGGCCGTGCGGCCGATGTGCGCGATCGGCGCGAACTGCACCTCCTGCTGCTCCACCGCGGTCATCACGCGGGCCAGCGTCTTCAGGCGAAGGTCGGGCGACGGTTCGCCGTCCGCCAGAAACGCGGGATCGACCGCTACCGCGGCCTGCACGGCGCGCAGGTCCGCCTGCACCGACGGCGGCGCGTCGTGGAACGCGCGCTCGAACTGCGCCGATTCAACTTCATCCAAGAGTCCCAAGGCATCCAGTACTGCCTGCCCCCGCAGGTCGGTCTGTCGCTCGCCGGAATTGTGTCCTTCACCGAACTTCATCATGTCCTCGCTTCCCGTTGGCCTATTCGCGTCCCGAGGGGACATGGGTCCGCTCAGGCGGAAGAATCTTGCCCGTTCTCTTTGTTATCAGACGCCAGGCGGTCGCGCAGGCGACCAAGGCCGCGGCTGAGCGCACTCTTCACCGTGCCGAGGGGAGCACCGAGCTGCTCGCTGACCTCCCGGAGCGTGAATCCCTGGAGGTACGTCCGCTCGATCACCACCCGCTGCAGCTCCGGGAGTTCCGCGATGCGCCGCCGCAGGACCTCCAAGTCATGGTCCCCACCCGGCTCGGGCACCACCTCCTGGACCGGCCCGAGGAAATCAACCGAGGAATCAAGCCCCAATTGCTCGGGACGCGCACCCTTGCGACGCAGACGATCGATGAGGTGCCGACGCGTGATCAGCATCACCCAGGTCACCAGCTTGGCCCGGCTGGGATCGAAGCGATCCGCCGTCTGCCACAGGCGAACGAACGATTCCTGCACCGCATCCTCGGCTTCCGCGCGCGAGGTCAGCACCTGCTTGGATGACTTGTAGACCAGCCCGACGAAACGGTCGTACAGCTCGGCCATCGCGGCTTCGTCGCCGTGGCCCACGCGCTGCATCAGCAACCAATCCTGCTGCTCGACCGGATCCATCGGGCCTCCTTTCGGGAGGGGCGAAATCGCCGTGACCAAGAACAATGTGCCTCACATCTGCTCTCCTTGGATCGCCAAACCACGCGAATTTGTTCAGATTTCGCTTGAGCTTGCCCGGAGGGGTGGCAAAATCTGCCGTGGCGCAGCCCCTGTGCCCCGTGCGGCAATGTCCCCGATTGCCGCGCCGCTGACGGAGAGCCTTGACGATGAGCCGGTACCACCGACTCCCATACCCGTCGTTCCCGTCATCGCGCCGAGCGTCCTCGGGCGCCCGCTCGGGGTCCGGATTCACGGTCATCGAACTGATCGTCTGCATGGGCGTGGTCGCCGTCCTGTGCGGCATCCTGCTGCCCTCGCTGCGCGCGACGCGCCAGGCCGCGCAGCGGGTGAGCTGCGCATCCAACATGCGCCAGATCGGCGTCGGCCTGTCGATGTACGCCAACACGAACGCCGACCGCATCTGCCGGAGCGTGAACGCCGAGGGCAGCACGCCGCAGCGCCAGGAACTGATGGCGGTGCGACTGCGCAACGGTCTCGCGAGCGCCGGCCCGCAGGGCTGGGATGGCCTCGGCCTCCTCGTCAGCGGCGGATACCTCGACCGCTGCGACTGCCTCTACTGCGCGAGCCATCACGGCGAACATCCTCCCGAGCGCTACAACCTTGACTTTGCGCGGACCTCGGTGGGTGCCACCGTCTACGGCAACTACCAGTACGCGGGGCACGTCGGCCCGCGCGGTTCCGAGGGCCAGCCCGGCGAGGCGATCACGATGGATGCGGGGCGCAACGTCCTGCTCCTCACCGATGGCCTGCGCGCGCGTTCGGACTTCAACCACGGCAACGGACTCAACCGCATGATGGGTGACCTGAGCGTCGAGTTCTGGCATGACGCGCAGGACTCCGTCCGCATGCAGCTGCCGGAACTTCCCGTGACGGTGGCAACGGTCGACAGCTGCGCCACCTACGAGAGCATCTGGGCGCAGCTGACCGGCATCGATCCCGCGCCCTGATCACGGGGCCGGACCGGGGGCCCGCAACACAACGAAATCACCGCCGTTTCAGCGCTTCGGCTGCACCGGGCGAACGAGGCCCTGCTGCGCGCGGTGCTCGCCGAGCGCCAGGTCGACGGTGCGGTACCCACGCCATTCCAGGGTCGGCGCCACCAGCATCGCATCGATCCGAAGCATCGGCCAGGGCCGCCAGTACGTGCACATCCATCCTGCCGAACGCCACGGCGGCGCGGCACGCAGTCCCGGCGCCACGGCATCGAAGACCACGCTCGAGGGGGTGCAGTTGAAGTCCCCCACCACCATGTCGGGCGGGGCGTCGATGTCTGCCTCGTGAAGCATCGCGGACGCCTTTGCGGCGATGTCCCCGCGCGCGAGCGTCAGCGACGACGGCAGGTCGCCGATCAGGATCCGCACGGGCTCGCCGCTCGGCGCACGCACGACGAGCCATGCGAACCACAGGTCGGCGTTGCGTCCCATCGACGCGCGCGCCAGCATCCGGAAATCGACCACGCGGAGCCGCGTGACGATGCCGACCGGGCCAAGGTCGAACGCACGCATGTCCGCTGGCATCCAGTCGGCGCGCAGCACGGGTCGGAACATGGAGCCTGGATTGGAGACGATCGTCAGGTCGCCGAGCACGGGCGCAAGCGCCTGCGCCCGGTCGAGGGCCTCTTCGCCGGGCCAGTGCGCGTTCCAGTGACTGACCACGATGTCGCCCTGCTCCGAAGCAGGCATGGCAAAGGCCCAGCCCACGTCGTGCATGAGGAATCGGCCGCCCGACCAGAGCGCGACCGCCACGAGCGACGGCCATGCGATGCCGCGCGCACCGGAACGCCGCATCCAGAGGATGGCCGCGGCGATCGCGGCAGTCACCGCGACGCCCCACGAAGGCAACCAGAACAGCCACTCGCTCCAGAGCCAGCGGTCGCGGAAAATCTGGCCCGCCGCGTAAGCGATGCAGCCAAGCACGAACGCGA
>CAIUGU010000274.1 GCA_903898785.1 uncultured Pseudomonadota bacterium
AACTCGTCTCCGGCGTATAGCTCTTCCTGGCCTTGACCTGCGCGGGATTGAACGCGGCAAGCGACTTGTAGTCGCGTGAGATCGCCTCGCGCTCGGACGTCGGGAATACGCTTTCGAGATCGGTCTGCGGTGAAGCTGCGCGTTCGCGTGCGATCTCGAGCACGCGGTCGGGACCGAGTGCTCGGTTGGCCAGCACGATGCGGCTGGTGGGCTCGCGCCGCTCGTCCTCGTAGCGGCCGAGGGCAACCTCGACGCTGGGCGCAGTTGCGAGATGGAACGCCAGCGCCCTTGCGTCGATCAAGCCCTGCGTTGCGCCGTTGGAACCGATGGGGTACATCGGATGCGCGGCGTCGCCGGCGAGCGTGATGCGGCCCTGCGTCCAGCGCGGCAGCGGATCGCGATCCACCATCGGAAACTCGTAGATGTCAGCGGTCTTGCTGACGACCGACGTGACATCCACGCCCGGCCATTTCCAGTTGGCGTAGCGGTCGAGCCATTCTGCGGGATTCACCTTGCGGTTCCAGTCCTCGCGCGGCGTCGAGCCGGGCTCGCCGGTCTGGATGTCGCAGATGAAGTTGAACAGGATCTCGCCCGTGTCCTTGTCGATGCTGATCGGATAGCCGACGAACTTCTGTCGTGAGTGGCCCGTCCAGTTCATCGTCGGACCCACGGTGCCGGCGGGCAGCGTCGTCGCACCCCGGAACAGTGAGACGCCGCTCCACTTCGGAATGCCTTCGGTCGGGTAGAACTGCTTGCGGATCGCAGAGTGGATGCCGTCCGCTGCGATCACGACATCGGCGGTGGCTTCTCCTAGAGACGCGCCGGTCGCCCGATCCATGAACCGCAACCTCACGGCATCGCCATCAGGTTCCACCGCCGTCAGCGCATGCCCGAAACGGATCGAGTCATCGCCGATCAACGCGCGCGCCTCGTCGAGCAACATCATCTGGAACCGGCCGCGGTGGATCGCGATCTGCGGCCAGTCGTACCCGGCAGCCAGCCCGCGCGGTTCACGCCACACCACCCGGCCATCGTCCATGCGATAGACCAGCTCGTCGATCAGCACGCCGAGCTTGCTCGCCTTCGCAAGCAGCCCGAGTTCCGTCAACTCGCGCACCGCATGCGGCAGCAGGTTGATGCCGACACCCAGCGGTTCCGGCTTCCGCACCGCTTCGTAAACGGTGGGCTTGAAGCCCACGCGCGCGAGACTGATTGCGGTCGCAAGTCCAACGATGCCGCCACCCACAATTGCAATACGCAAACGCTGCTCCTTACAGAACCCGATACAGGGACAGGCGCACATGGGTCGGCAACCGTTCGCCGACCGCAATCGCCATGAGATCATTCAGATGCGCGAGCTTCTCGCTCGACGTGTAGAACCGGACCGCCGTGCGGAAGTAATACTCGCTGCCGGGCAGGATCGCGCCTGTCGCGAGCTTCGCGAGCACCTCGGGGGTCCCGCTACGCAATCCGGTCGAGTGAACCTCCACGGCCTCCCCGTTTAACAACAAACCGTAGCGCGCCTCAAGGTCGATGACGCCATTCGGCCCGACCGTCTGCCAGTCCGCGCCGCCCGGGATGATCATGCCTTCGTACTCGCCCGACACCGTGCCGCCCGTGATCGGCACGAACCGCCGGCGCTGGCCCGCAACCTGCCCGAAATCAACGGGCTTGCCGACCTCGACTTGCAGTTCGAGCATGGGCGCTCGCGCAACAACCTCTGTCATGGAACCCGTCGCCCCGCAATTCAGGTGGAGATCAAGGCAGCGGGTCCGTCCCGCCCGAGTGCCGCTCTGTGGCGGCATGACGTGAAGAATACAGCCTATCAAGGCCCGTCGGCGACTCGAACCCTACCGGCTGGCAGCGTCCAGCACCCCCAGCTGCGCGTCGCTGAGCTGCAGCCGGGTCGCCCGGACCAGGCTATTCAATTGACTTAATGACGTCGCGCTCGCTATCGGCGCCGTCACGCCCTTGGCGGCGATGACCCATGCCAGCGCCACTTCCGCCGGCGTTGCCGACAGCTCCGCAGCGACCCGGTCCAGTGCCGCGAGGATACGCAGCCCCCGCTCGCCCAGGTACTTCTTCATGCCGCCCCCACGCGGGCTCTTGCCGAAATCGGCCACCGAACGGTACTTGCCCGTGAGAAAGCCGGCGGCGAGCGCGTAGTACGCAATCACGCCGATCTCCTCTCTGGTCACGAGGTCGCGCAACTCGCCCTCGAACTGATGCCTCGCGTACAGGTTGTACTCGGGCTGCAGCACATCGTAGCGATGCAGGCCTGCCGCCTTCGCGACCGCAAGGGAGTCGCCCAGCTGTGCAGCATCGAGATTCGAAGTGCCCATCGCGCGGATCTTGCCCGCCTGCAGTGCGTCCTCGAAGGCGCGCAACGTCTCCTCGTAGGGCGTGTTGGCATCAGGCCAATGAGACAGATACAGGTCGATGTAATCCGTCTGCAATCGCTTGAGTGAGGCCTCGACGGCCTGCGCGATCCAGCGGGCCGACAGGTCGCGTCGAGTCGATCCCGGAATGACGCCGACCTTGGTTACCAGCACCACTTTCGCGCGGTTGGCGGGACTGCGCTTGAACCACTTGCCGATGACGGTTTCGGACTCGCCGCCCTTGTGTCCCGGGACCCAGTGCGAATAACCATCGGCGGTATCCACGGCGTTCAGCCCGGCCGCAACGAACGCATCGAGGATATCGAACGACGTGTTCTCGTCCGCCGTCCAGCCGAACACGTTGCCCCCCAGCACCATCGGTGCGATGGTGAGGCCGGTTCGACCCAAGGCACGCAACTTCACTTCCATCACTCCCACTTGTTCCACGGAAACGGCCGCCGATCCGATGCGCCCGTCAGGAACCTTGCCGTGGCCGCCATCCAGTTGCCGAGTCCCTGGCCGAAGTCCGCGAGCGCGTCATTGCGTGAACGGGCAATCACCATCCACAGGATCTGCAGCACGGCACACACCCACGCAATCGTCTGCGCGAGGTTCAACAACACCGCCAGGATGAACATCACGACGGCGTGCGCGAACAGGTTGGGCGGCAGTGCAAGCCTGGCAGCATCATCGGCGGATCGGGAAGCGGTCATGATTGACTCCTGTGCCTGGGGTCGACGGGCGACCACTTTATCAGCCTCGCGAGGCAAGGCCGTATAGCGGATTGCCCTGCATTATGCGAAAACATCCCGCGCCCGAGCCGACCGAGGATTCACGTCCGTGCCCAGCCGCCACCGCTTTCACCAACTCGATGTCTTCACACGCGACCCCTTGAAGGGCAATCCGCTTGCCGTCGTCCACGATGCAGCGAATCTGGACGACTCCACAATGGCGGCCTTCGCCCGATGGACCAACCTGTCCGAGACGACCTTCCTCCTGCCAGCGAGCCACCCGGAGGCGGATTACCGCGTCCGCATCTTCACGCCAGCCAGGGAGCTGCCTTTCGCCGGGCATCCGACGCTCGGCAGCTGCCGCGCATGGCTTGCCGCCGGCGGACAGCCACGCCAGCAGGACATCGTGCAGGAATGCGGCATCGGCCTCGTCCGCATCCGGCGGGACGGGGAGCGCCTGGCGTTTGCGGCGCCGCCCCTCATGCGCACCGGCCCCCTCGACGGAGAACTGGTTGACCGCATCGCCCGCGGCCTCGGACTTTCCCGCCGGGACATCGTGGACCACCAATGGGTCGATAATGGACCGGGCTGGTGCGCCGTCATGCTGCGCTCTGCGGAGCAAGTGCTTGCAGTCCGGCCCGACTTGCAGCTGTTGCATGACCTGAAACTCGGGCTCATCGGCCCACAGCCGGCCGGCAGCGATACCCGCTACGAGGTGCGCGCGTTCGTCCCGGGGTTGTCCGTTGCGGAAGATCCGGTCACCGGCAGCCTCAATGCGGGCCTCGCCCTCTGGCTGATCGGCGCCGGCATGGCTCCGGCACACTACGTGGCTGCCCAGGGAGCGGCCTTGGGGCGAGCCGGTCGCATCCACGTGGAACAGGTCGGCACGACGATCTGGATCGGCGGCGATGTCTGCCTGTGTGTCGAGGGCGAAGTCACCTTGTAACAGTGGCTCGGACGGATGCACGACCGCGAAGCAAGGGTTCGGGCATCTCGATTTATTTCAATACTTCTTGTAATGTCAGAACATGGACCAGAAGGTTGCCACGGCGGTATTCGAATCACTCGCATCGACTGTCCGGCTGGACGTCTACCGGCTGCTTGTCAGGCATGCACCGGACGGCCTCGTCGCCGGGGAGATCGCCAGCACCCTCGATGTCCCGCCGAACAATCTGTCCTTCCATCTCAAGGCACTCGTGCAGGCTGGCCTTCTGGCCGTCGAGCAGCAGGGACGTTTCCTGCGCTACCGGGCGAACCTGCTGCTGATGCAGGGCGTCATCACGTACCTCACAGCCGAATGCTGCGCCGGTAAGCAGGGCCGGTGTGCCGTGCCTGCCGCATCGCGACGCCAGTCCGGAGCCTCCATCAGGACCAGACGCGCTTCGCGGCTGCCGTCCTGAGCCATGGTCGCCCCGGCAACCTGCATGGCCGCGGCTCGAATTGCCCGCGATCGCATCGGAGCGCTCGATTCGTGAGTGCCGACATCGAAGCCCTCAACCGGGATTGTTACTGCGTCAGTCTCGACTCCGCCGCCCTTGCCGCCGAGCTCGACAACGACCTTGGCTCCACGGACCTGACGGCGCTGCTCAAGGAGCGCTGTCCACACGTGTTCTCCGCGCAACCGGTATTCGTCTCCCGACGCCACCTGGACCGCATGTCGCAAGGGATTACGGCGATCGAATCCGTCGTGGCCTCGGACGCCTATCGCGAGGTGGTACTCGCCCGCGCACCGGAACTCGCGCGCTTCGTTCACGGCAGTCGATCCGGGGTATTCCTCGGGTACGACTTCCACCTCCGCAACGACCGCCTCGGACTCATCGAGATCAATACCAATGCCGGCGGCGCGATGCTGAATGCCGTCCTTGCACGCGCACAGCGATCCTGCTGCGCAGCCACGGATCCGCTTGTGCCAACCAGCGAATCCATCGCGGCGCTCGAGGACGACATCGTCGCCATGTTCCGCAAGGAATGGCGCCTTGCCGGACGGACCGCACCGCTGCGCCGCATCGCCATCGTCGATGAATCGCCGCAGCAGCAGTACCTGTATCCGGAGTTCCTGCTCTTCAAACGGCTGTTCGAACGCCACGGTATCGCGGCAGTCATCACCGACCCCGGCTCCCTGGAGTCGAGCGGCAACGGGCTGCATTACCAGGGGCTGCCCGTTGACCTGGTCTACAACCGACTGACGGATTTCTACTTCGACTCAGGCAGCACTGCGACGCTGCGCGACGCCTGACTGCGCGGCACCAGTGTCATCACCCCCCACCCGCATGCCCACGCGCTCTATGCCGACAAGCGGAACCTGGCGCTACTCAGCGACGAGGCCGAACTCAAGGCCTTGGGGATCGATGCCCGGACCCGTGAGTTGCTGCTCGACACCATTCCAGAGACCCGGATCGTCAGCGCCGCGAGGGCCGGCGAACTCTGGGATGCGCGCCGCCACCTCTTCTTCAAGCCCTTCGCCGGCTATGGCAGCCGTGCAACCTATCGCGGTGACAAGCTGACCCGCGGCGTATGGCAGCAGATCCTCGAGGGCGACTACGTTGCCCAGAGCATTGTCATGCCGGGTGAGCGGCTCGTGGGTGCACAGCAAGCCGCGCAGGTCATGAAGTTCGATCTGCGGAATTACGTCTACGACGGCGCAGTCCAGTGGGTGGCTGCGCGCGTCTATCGGGGACAGACAACCAACTTCCGCACCCCCGGGGGTGGATTCGCACCCGTGTTCAGTACGCCGGTGCCTTCCGATGCGACCGTGCACGCACCCGCGGACGTCCTCGCCACCCTCCAGCCCGGAAGCCGGTAGAGAATGGGGCACTTCGAACGCTATCTCACGGTCTGGGTCGGCCTTGGCATGCTCGCTGGCGTCGGCCTCGGGCTGCTGGCGCCGGGATTGTTCCAGGCCATCGCCGCCCTTGAGGTCGCGCATGTCAATCTCGTGGTTGCGGTGTTCATCTGGGTGATGATCTACCCGATGATGATCCAGATCGATTTCGCGGCCATCCGCGACGTCGGGCAGCGACCCCGCGGACTGATCCTGACGCTGGTCGTGAACTGGCTGATCAAGCCGTTCACGATGGCCTTGCTGGCCGTGCTGTTCTTCGAGCACCTGTTCGCGCCATGGGTCGACCCGCAATCCGCGTCGGAGTACATCGCTGGCATGATCCTGCTCGGTGTCGCCCCCTGCACCGCCATGGTCTTTGTGTGGAGCGAACTGACTCGCGGCGACCCGAACTACACGCTGGTACAGGTTTCCGTGAACGACCTCGTCATGGTGTTCGCGTTCGCTCCCATCGCCGCGTTCCTGCTCGGGGTCACCGACGTCACCGTGCCCTGGCAGACGCTGCTGATCAGCGTCCTGCTCTACGTCGTCCTGCCGCTGATCGCCGGCTTTGTCACGAGGCGGCTCTGGCTCGTCCATGGCAAGGACCACTACGCGCGTCACCTCGCCGGACTCAAGCCGTGGTCGGTGATCGGCCTGATCGCCACCGTCGTGCTGCTCTTCGGGTTGCAGGCCACGACACTGGTCGCAAAGCCGCTGGTCATCGGCCTCATCGCCATTCCGCTGATCCTGCAGTCCTATGGCATTTTCGCGATCACGTTCTTCCTGGCCCGCTGGCTCAAGCTACCGCACAACATCGCGGCGCCTGCGTGCCTGATCGGTACCTCCAACTTCTTCGAGCTGGCCGTGGCGGTCGCAATCTCGCTGTTCGGCTTGACGTCGGGCGCGGCCCTGGCGACCGTTGTCGGCGTGCTGGTCGAGGTGCCTGTGATGTTGTCCCTCGTCGCGATCTCGAACCGTACGCGACACTGGTTCCCGGCGGCGTCGGCCCGCTCGCGTGGCTAGCCAGCCCTACGACGTCGTTGTCGTAGGCGGCGGGCAGGCGGCGCTCGCCACGGCCTATTTCCTGAAACGCGCAGGACTCTCCTTCGTGCTGCTGGATGCCGAGGACGGACCGGGAGGCGCGTGGCGCCATGCATGGGAATCGCTGCGATTGTTCTCGCCAGCCACATGGAGCTCGATCGCAGGGCGAACCATGCCGCAGCAGACCAGCGACTACCCGGCTCGCGATGACGTCATCCGCTATCTGCAGGACTACGAACGACATTACGGACTGCCGGTGGAGCGGCCGGTATGGATCGAATCGATGGCCAAAGAGGACGAACTGCTGTCGATCAGGTCAGCCACTCGCGAATGGCGCGCCCGCGCAGTCGTTAGTGCGACCGGCACCTGGCGTGCTCCCTTCATCCCGCGTTACCGTGGGCGCGATCGCTTCAACGGACAGCAGCTCCACTCCGCCCACTATGTCGAACCGACTAGGTTCGCTGGCAAGCGAATCCTTGTCGTCGGCGGTGGCAACTCCGGGGCGCAGATTCTCGCGGAGGTCTCGAGGGTAGCCGCCACCACATGGGTGACGCTCCAGCCTCCGGCCTTCCTGGCCGACGACGTGGATGGCCGCGTGCTGTTTGCACGCGCCACCGAACGCTGGAAGGCACAGCAGGAAGGACGCATCGTGGACGCGCCCGTCGGCGGACTCGGCGACATCGTGATGGTGCCACCGGTGAAGGAAGCGAGATCGCGGGGCGTGCTGCATTCCGTGCGTCCTTTCGAGCAGTTCACGCCGACCGGCGTCACCTGGCCAGACGGCACCGACGAGGACATCGACGTCGTCATCTGGTGCACCGGCTTCCGGCCGGCGCTCTCTCATCTCGCGTCGCTCGGCGTCGTGGAGACGGACGGACGGGTACAGGTGGCGGGCACCCGTTCGATCAAGACCCCGAGCGTTTGGCTGGTCGGCTACGGAGACTGGACGGGTGCCGCATCGGCAACGCTGGTCGGAGTGACGCGTACGGCACGAAGCACGGTCGCCGAGATCGCGACGGCGCTTGGACAGGCCCTCTAGCCGGGGGATTACCTCGCTGGATCAGCCATTGCTCTCCTGTTAGAGTGCCGGCGTCATCGGGGAGTAGCCGCTCTTCAAAGCGAAGAGGCTTACGTCAACACACTTGGCCCGCAGGCCGTGGCGTACGCAGTCCCTCAAGCCTTGGCAAGACCTTTGACCACGACGCCTCGGCCGGGGATGCGCCGTGGTCATCTGTCCTGTGCCCGGCCATGGAAGAATCAAGATGGAATCGCTCCTCGTCTCCACCGGCGTGGTCGCCCTCGCGGAAATCGGCGACAAGACCCAACTGCTGGCCTTCATCCTGGCCGCGCGCTTCAAGAAGCCGGTGCCGATCATCGCCGGGATCCTGCTCGCAACCCTCGTCAACCACGGCCTCGCCGGGGCGCTCGGTGCATGGATTACGGCGTCCGTCAGTCCGGAGATCCTGCGCTGGGTGCTGGGCGCGTCGTTCATCGGCATGGCGATCTGGACGCTCATTCCCGACAAGATCGAGGAGGAGGAGACCAGCGTCGCAAAGCGCTTCGGCGTGTTCGGTGCCACGCTGATCACGTTCTTCCTGGCCGAGATGGGCGACAAGACGCAGATCGCAACGATCGCGATGGCGGCGCACTACGGCACGCCGCTCCTGGTCGTCATCGGCACGACGCTCGGCATGCTGATCGCGGACGTCCCCGCCGTCTTCATCGGCGACAAGCTGGCGACGCGGATTCCCATGAAGCTGGTGCATTCGATTGCAGCAGCCATCTTCGCGCTGCTCGGGCTCGCCACCTTGCTGGGTGCGGGCGCCAGGCTCGGCTTCTGACGCCAGACGTCCATGACGCTTCCCGCCCAACGCACCCTGGCACGCATCCCCGCCGGGGTATGGGTGCTGGGCTTCGTCAGCCTGCTGATGGACGTCTCGTCGGAGATGATCCACAGCCTGTTGCCGCTCTTCATGGTGGGCACGCTCGGCGCCAGTGCCTTTGCCGTCGGACTGATGGAAGGCCTGGCCGAAAGCACGGC
>CAIUGU010000275.1 GCA_903898785.1 uncultured Pseudomonadota bacterium
ACGGCCTGGGCGGTGACCGGGCCGGGCGTGACCACGTGGCGGTTCGTCAGGATCAAGCCGCGCGCCGCATCGACGACGAAGCCCGTGGCCTGGCTCGAGCTGTTCCACTCCGTATCGAATGCGCGGACCTGGTCGATCTGGATGGTGACGATGCCGGACGCCACGCGCTCGATCGTCCGGGTCCAGCGCGAATCCTCGGGACCCGTCATCGCCTGGACCGGGGCAGGCGCGCCCCCCCCCGGCGCGGGAGGCTGGGCCAGGGCGGTCGAGGCGACGAGCAATCCGGCAAGCAGGGCGGCTTTGTTCATTAGGATATGCGAGCGTTCGAGAAGGGAGCGTCCGGCCATCTTCGCTAACTGACCGCCTGCGGTTGCATCCGGTTCCCCCGGGACCTCGATTCAGGTCACAGGGCGTAGCCGAACGCCGCCTTGAAGCGGTCGCCAAACTCGGACTGGGTGAACACGTGGTTCTGGGGCCCGTCCGACTCGATCTTGTAGGTACCGAGCAGCGAGGCTACACGCCCGGTCGTCTCCCAGTCGAGACCCTTGTCAATTCCATGAATAAGTCCCGCCCGGTAGGCGTCGCCGCAGCCGGTGGGGTCCTTGAGGGCCGTGGGCCTGGCCACCGGGATGTCGATGCACTTGCCCTGGGTGTAGATCTGCGAGCCGGATCCGCCCCGCGTGACGATCAGCGCCTTGACCCGGGCGGCCAGCTGCTCGTGGGTGAGCCCGGTGCGCTCCGCCAGCACCTGGCTTTCGTAGTCGTTGACCGCGACCCAGCTGGCCTGGTCGATGAACCGGAGCAGGTCTTCGCCGTTGAACATCGGCAGGCCCTGTCCCGGGTCGAACACGAACGGGATGCCCGCGGCGACGAACTGCTCGGCGTGCTGGATCATGCCGTCGCGGCCGTCCGGCGACACGAAGCCGATCGTGATGCCGGCGTCCGTCGGCACCTTCTGGGTATGCGCATGGTTCATCGCGCCGGGATGGAACGCCGTGATCTGGTTGTCGTCGAGGTCGGTCGTGATGAAGGCCTGCGCGGTGAACTCGGACGACACGTCCGCCACGTACTTGAGGCTCACGCCCTTCTCGATCATCCACTTCCGGTACGGCCCGAAGTCGTGTCCCACCGTGCCCATCGGATGGCCGGCACCGCCGATCAATTTCAGGTTGTACGCGATGTTGCCGGCGGTACCGCCGAAGTTCCGGCGCATCGTCGGCACCAGGAAGGCCACGTTCAGCATGTGGATCCGGTCGGGCAGGATGTGTTCCTTGAACCGGCCCGGGAAGACCATGATCGAGTCGTACGCAAACGAACCGCAGATGAGTGCTGTCATGGAAGAGGAACTCTAGGGTGGAGGCCGGGGGCTGGAGGCACGAAGCAGGGCGCGAGGAAGTCAGCCGAGCAGCACGCCGGCCCAGATGACGATCAGCAGCAGGAAGGCGATGAGCACTGCGGTGGAGCCTACGTCCTTGGCCAGCCCTGACAGTTCATGCCGTTCCAGGCCGATGCGGTCGACCACGGTCTCGATGCCCGTATTGAGCAGCTCGACGATGAGCACGACCAGCACGGCGCCGACGAGCAGCGCCTTTTCAATGCCGGTCTTGCCGAGGTAGGCGCCCAGGGGAATGAGCACGACCGCGAGCAGGACTTCCTGCCGGAATGCGGCCTCGGAGCGCCATGCTCCCGCGAACCCTTTCCAGGAATTCACGAACGCGGACAGCAGCCGGTGCATGCCGGTCAGTTTCGGGCGGTCCTGCATGTCGGTCGGAAACCTCTGCGGCCTTCAGGTGATGCGATCCGCAGAAGTATAGAGGAATCGGCCCGCGGCGTTCGGGCCGCCGCCCGTTCAAGGGCGACGGCCCGCATCAAACGACGCCCGGCCCGGCGGGATCAGGCCTGGGCTGCCTTCCAGGTCAGGTCGAGCTGCTTCGCCGCGCGGACATCGTCCAGCCGGCGGACCGGCAGCGTATGCGGTGCGCTGTGCAGCTTGTCCGGATCGGTGCCCGCCTCGGCGAGGATCGCGGCCATGGCGTCCACGAACGCATCGAGCTCTTCCTTGGCCTCGGTCTCCGTCGGCTCGATCAGCAGGCACTCGGGTACCAGCAGCGGGAAGTACGTCGTCGGCGCATGGAAGCCGTGGTCGAGCAGGCGCTTCGCAAAGTCCATGGCCGAGACGCCGAGATCCCTCGACTGCCGCTTCAGCGTGATGATGAACTCGTGGCTCGCGCGCCGGTCGCTGTACGCCGCGTCGAAGCCCGCGGCCTTGAGTCTTGCCAGCAGGTAGTTCGCGTTCAGCGTCGCGTACTCGGACACGCGTTGCATGCCGGCGCGGCCCAGCATGCGCATGTAGATGTACGCACGCAGCAGCACGCCCGCATTGCCCATGAAACCGGACAGCCGGCCGATGGACTGCGGCAGGTCCTTCTCCGTCAGCCAGCGATACTGATTGCCTTCCTTGCCGACGACGGGGATCGGCATGAATGGCAGCAGCCGCTTGCCGACGCCGACGGCACCCGAGCCCGGCCCGCCGCCGCCGTGCGGCGTCGAGAACGTCTTGTGCAGGTTCATGTGGATGACGTCGAAGCCCATGTCGCCCGGGCGCACCTTGCCCAGGATCGCGTTCAGGTTCGCACCGTCGTAGTACAGCAGCCCGCCCGCGTCGTGGACGATGCCGGCGACTTCCGCGATGCGGCGCTCGAACACGCCGAGCGTGGAAGGATTCGTGAGCATGATGCCCGCCGTCGCAGGGCCGACCACGCGCTTCAACGCGTCGATATCGATATCGCCGTTCGGCAGCGACGGGATCTCGACGACCTTGCAGCCGCACATCGTTGCTGTTGCGGGATTGGTGCCGTGCGCCGCGTCCGGCACGATGATCTCGACGCGGGCCAGGTCGCCGCGCGCCTGGTGATACGCGCGCATCATGGCCACGCCGGCAAACTCGCCTTGCGCGCCCGCCATCGGCGTGAGGGACACACCCTGCATGCCGGTGACCTCGCGCAGCATCTCCTGCAGTTCATACAGGCAGCCGAGGAAGCCCTGGCCCGTCGCATCGGGCGAATAAGGATGCCGCGACAGGAACTCCGGCAGCATCGCCAGCGTGTTGCAGGCCCGCGGGTTGTACTTCATCGTGCACGAGCCGAGCGGATAGAAGTGCGTGTCGATGGAGAAGTTGAGCTGCGACAGGCGCGTGAAATGCCGCACGGCCTGCAGCTCGGACACCTCCGGCAACAGCGGCCGCTTCGTGCGGCGCAGGCCGGCAGGAATGTCGGCGGGTTCGGCCGCCGGGAACTGCGCCGTCGCCGTGCGGCCGGTGCGCGAGTGTTCGAAGATCAGTTTTTCGTGCATGGAACGGGCCCTGCTTCTAACGTTCAAGCCAGCAACGACGCAAGCGCCGCGGCATACCGGGCGATGTCGTTGCTGTTGCGGGTTTCGGTGGCACAGACGAGCAGCGCATTCCCGAGTTCGGGGTAGTGCTCGGCGAGCGAATAGCCGCCGACGATGCCCTGCGCGGCCAACGCCTCGAGCACCGGCCCGACCGGACGATCCAGCGTCAGCACCGCTTCATGGAAGCGCGGCCCGCTGAACACGGCGCGGACGCCGCGGATCTTCGTCAGTGCCTCGACCAGCTCGCGCGTGCGCACCTGGCTGGCGGCCGCCACCCGCTCCAGCCCTTCGGGGCCGACGATCGACAGGTAGATCGTCGCGGCCGTGACCAGCAGTCCCTGGTTCGTGCAGATGTTCGACGTGGCCTTCGTCCGGCGGATGTGCTGCTCGCGGGCCTGCAGCGTCAGCGTGAAGCCGGGCTTGCCGTCGAGGTCGAGCGTGCGACCGACGATACGGCCCGGCATCTGGCGCACATGCTCCATGCGCGCGGTCATGAAGCCGAAGTACGGACCGCCTCCGGCCAGCGGCACGCCGAGCGGCTGGCCTTCGCCGACGACGATGTCCACGCCCTTCTGCCCCCATTCGCCCGGCGGCTTCAGCAGCGCGAGCGACGTGGGATTGACCACCGCGATCACAAGCGCGCCATTCGCATGCGCCCAGTCGGTCAGCGCATCGACGTCTTCCAGCTGGCCGAAGAAGTTCGGCTGCTGGATCACGAGCGCCGTGACGTCCTGGCCCTTCCACTTGTCGAGCGCTGTTGCATCAGTCGTGCCGCTGCCCGGCACGTAGGGCAGCATCTCGAAATTGAGCGACTGGTTGCCGGCGATGGCGCGCGTCACCTGCCGGTAGATCGGGTTCAGCGTCGCCGGCAGCAGGATGCGCGCCGACGTCGAGCGCCGATGCGCGCGCACGGCCATCAGCGCGGCTTCCGCCACCGCCGACGCGCCGTCGTACAGCGATGCATTCGACACCTGCATGCCGGTGAGGCTCGCGATCATCGTCTGGTATTCGTACAGCAGCTGCAGCGTGCCCTGGCTCGCCTCGGCCTGGTACGGCGTGTAGGCGCTGTAGAACTCGCCGCGGGTCACGATGGACCATACCGCCGCCGGAATGTGGTGCTCGTACGCACCTGCGCCGATGAAGTTCAGCGGCTTGCCGTCCTGCGTCGCGCGCTCCTGCATCAGCCGTGCGATGTCCATCTCGGTCAACGCTTCGGGGACGCCCGCGAGCGCGGCGCCTCGCAGTGACGCCGGGATCTCGTCGAACAAGGCATCGATGCTGGGCACGCCGATGGTCGCGAGCATGTCGCGGACATCGGTGTCGGTATGGGGAATGAAGGGCATGGGGCGTGCTCTTGGGGCGTGGGGCGAATCGAACGGACTAGTGGGCTTCGGCAGCGACAACCTGGTCGTATGCAGCCGCATCCAGCAGCTGCGCGATCTCCGCCGCATTGGTCGGGCGAATGCGCGCGATCCAGCCGGCGCCGTACGGGTCGGTGTTGATGAGCTCGGGGGTCGCGCTCAGCGCGTCGTTGTTGGCGACGACCTCACCGGATACGGGGCTATAGACATCCGACGCGGCCTTCACGGACTCGACGACGGCGCAGGCCTCGCCCGACTTCAGCGTCTTGCCCACTTCCGGGACGTCGACGAACACGAGGTCGCCGAGCGCGTTCTGCGCGTGGTCCGAGATGCCGATGGTCACGGTGCCGTCGCTCTCGGTGCGGGCCCACTCGTGGGACTTCAGGAATTTGAGGTTGGCAGGGGTGGTCATGGAGAACCCTCTTGTTTATAGGTTGGAATCAGTGGGCCGCAGCGACATCGCCGCTTGGCTTGCCGTTGCGGACGAAGGACAGCTTGACGACGCGCGCAGGCAACAGCTTGCCGCGAATGTCGACCTGGACGGTGTCGCCCGTGGCAGCGGGCACGCGCGCGAAGCCGATCGACCGCTCGAGCGTGGGCGAGAACGTGCCACTCGTCAGCTCGCCTTCACCGGCAGCGCCCGCAATGACTTTCTGGTGACCGCGCAGCACGCCACGCTCCTCGAGGACGAGGCCGACGAACCTGCGCAGGTTGCCGTGGGCCCGTTGCGCTTCGAGCGCGGCGCGGCCGATGAATGAGCGTTCCAAAGGCTCGAAGGCGACGGTCCACGTGAGACCGGATTCGAGCGGCGAGACACCCTCGTCCATGTCGTTGCCATACAGGTTCATGCCGGCTTCGAGCCGCAGGGTGTCGCGCGCGCCCAGGCCGCAGGGTGCAACGCCGGCATCGACCAGCCTCTGCCAGAACCCGGGAGCTTCCGTGGCGGGCAGCATGATTTCCCAGCCGTCCTCGCCCGTGTAGCCCGTTCGCGCCACGAAGTAACGCCCAAAGGCCGCGCCTGCAAACGTCGGCACCTGCAAGGCAGCGGCCGCGTAGTCACCCAGAAGCGTCGCGGCCTTCGTACGCGCGTTCGGCCCTTGCACGGCGATCATCGCGAGGTCGGTCCGCGGCGTGACGCTGACGCCATAGGACTGCGCATGCGTGGTGATCCATGCGATGTCCTTGTCCCGCGTGCCCGCGTTGACGACCAGCCTGAAGGCCGACTCGGACAGGAAGTAAACGATGAGGTCGTCGATGACGCCGCCGGCCTCGTTCAGCATGCAGCTGTAGAGCGCCTTGCCCGGCACCTTCAGCTTGGCAACATCGTTGGCGAGCAGATGGCGCAGGAACTCGCGCGTGCGCCTCCCTGCCAGGTCGACCACGCACATGTGGGAGACATCGAACATGCCGGCATCGCGCCGTACGATGTGGTGTTCCTCGATCTGGGACCCGTAATTGACGGGCATGTCCCAGCCGCCGAAGTCGACCATGCGGGCATTGGCGGCGACGTGCGAATCGTAAAGCGGGGTGCGCAGACCCATCGTGGGCGGTTCCTGGTATCTCGAGCGGCTACAAGACCCGGAAATTGGGGACATTCCTCATTTCGCAGCGACTGCCGCTAAACGCGAAATGAGGAATGTCCCCAATTTCCGGGCGTAAAAAAAGGCAGCACGCCTCCCGTGAAGAAGACTTGCCGCCCCTCTGTCCTTGCAACCTGAGAGATCGGGCGCCGGGCCGGAGTCTCTGCAAGCAGTGCTCTCGACGGCCTCGCCTCTCCCCTTCGGTGGGTCGGTTATGCGCCAGCGCGCCTGCGACCACTCTCCAGAGCCCACCATGTGACGCCGCCGTCCTTTTGCCTGAGCGTTTCCGGGCGGGTTGCGCCTTCGGCGGTCTTGCGACTCTCTCCGGACGGGTCTTGCGATGGGTGGCGGGATGGTAGCGGAAGATGAGGGGGGGAGATAGGCCCGGAGGGCAATCGGAGGAGCACATGAGAGGAGGATTTCCGGGACGGCCTGCCGGCAAGTAGGCCTCCGGCAGGAAGGCCTGCCGGCAAGTGGGCCTACCGGCAAGTCAGAGGGGAACAAGGCACAGTCAGCTATGCAATTTCCTCTTTGATCCCGTTCTGACTTGCCGGTAGGCCTACTTGTCGATAGACCCACTTGCCGGCAGGCCCCCTTGCGGACAGAGTCCGCCGGTCGCGCCGGGGCTTGTTGGGCTACAATCCCACCCCCACCCCACCGTCATCAGGCTCCTTATGCCTTTGATCCACCGCCGTAAATCGATTCCGGTCCGCGTCGGCAGCGTGACGGTCGGCGGGGCCGCGCCGGTGGTCGTGCAGTCGATGACGAACACGGATACGGCGGACATCGAGGGGACGGTCCAGCAGGTGAAGTCGCTGGCGCGGGCGGGATCCGAGCTGGTCCGCATCACCGTCAACTCCGACGAAGCGGCTGCGGCCGTGGGGCCGATCCACGAACGGCTGCTCAAGCTGGGCGTGGCGGTGCCGCTGGTCGGCGATTTCCATTTCAACGGACACAAGCTGCTGAAGGCGCATCCCGAATGCGCCCGCGCGCTCGCGAAGTACCGTATCAACCCGGGCAACGTGGGTCGCGGCAGCAAACGCGACACGCAGTTCGCCGAGATGATCGAAGTGGCCTGCGAATTCGGCAAGCCCGTCCGCATCGGCGTGAACTGGGGCAGCCTCGACCAGGACCTGCTCACTCGCCTGATGGACGAGAACTCCGCGAAGCCAGAACCGCTCGAAGCCAACGCGATCATGCACGAAGCCCTGGTGCAGTCCGCCATCGGCAGCGCTGCCCGCGCGGAAGAGCTGGGCCTTGCGCGCGACCGCATCGTCATCTCCTGCAAGGTCAGCGGCGTGCAGGACCTGATCAGCGTGTATCGCGAACTCGCGCGGCGCTGCGACTACGCATTGCACCTTGGTCTCACCGAAGCCGGCATGGGCTCGAAGGGCATCGTCGCATCGACGGCGGCCATGGCCGTGCTGCTGCAGGAAGGCATCGGCGACACGATCCGCGTCTCGCTTACGCCCGATCCGGGCGGCGATCGCACGCAGGAAGTCATCGTCGCGCAGGAAATGCTGCAAACGATGGGCCTGCGCTCGTTCATGCCGATGGTCGTGGCCTGCCCGGGCTGCGGCCGCACGACCTCGACGTTCTTCCAGGAGCTCGCACAGAAGATCCAGTCGCACCTGCGGCAGCAGATGCCCGAGTGGCGCAAGCGCTACATCGGCGTGGAAGACATGACCGTCGCCGTCATGGGTTGCGTCGTCAACGGGCCCGGCGAGAGCAAGCACGCCAACATCGGCATCAGCCTGCCCGGCACGGGCGAACGGCCGGTGGCTCCCGTCTACATCGACGGCGAGAAGGGCCCGACGCTGAAGGGCGACCGCATCGCCGAGGAATTCCAGGCGCTGGTCGAGGACTATGTGGCGCGCAGTTACGCACCGGTGTCGACCAAGGAACCCGCATGAGCAGCTTAAGCGAGAAGAAGTGCAAGCCCTGCGAAGGCGGCGTTGCACCGCTGACCAGGGACGAAGCGTCGACGATGCTCGTCAGCCTGCGGCCCGAGTGGAGCCTGACGCCGGACGGCAAGGCACTGCGCCGCGCCGATGCGTTCAAGAACTTCTACCACACGATGGCGTTCGTGAACGCGGTGGCCTACATCGCGAACACCGAAGACCACCATCCCGACATCGAGTGCGGCTACAACTACTGCCGCCTCGAGTACACGACGCATGCCATCGGCGGGTTGTCGGAGAACGACTTCATCTGCGCAGCCAAGATCGATGCGCTGACGGCGAGGTAGGCCGCGCCGCGCTCCGGCCGCGCGGGAGAGGCTCCCTAATGCGTCAGGTCGTAGATCGCGAAATTGACCGCGAGGCGGATGCCGAGGTTGGAGTCTTCCTGCGGGTACTGCGGGTCGTCGGCGTACTGCCACGAATCCCCCAGGTCGTTGTTGAACGAGATCATCACCATCACGCGGCCGTCGTCGTCGAGGATTGCCCGCCAGTGCGGCACTGACCCGTCGGCGCGATAGCCGCGGTCGAGGCCTGCCCTGCGGATCGAGCGCATGTTGCGCACCTGCTTGCGCTGGGACAGATCGTAGAACGTGGTGAAGATCGGATCCGTGGCGGCGAGCTCGACGACCGGGCGATCCGGAAAGACCTTGCGCAGCGCCGCCTCGAAGGTCTGCCATTCCTGCGTGCCGAAGAAGCTGTCGCAAAGCAGGAAGCCGCCGCGCTCCAGGTAGTCCCGCAGCTTCGCGGCCTGTTCCGTGGTGAGGTCCCAGCCGCCCACGTTGCTGGCCACGAGGAACGGCCAGTCGAAGACGTCGTCGCCGTCGTCGAGGTCCACCGGCTGCTCCACCGAGCGCACATCGATCGTCGTCAGCCGGCGCAGCAGCCGCGAGAACTTGCGGTCCCCGAGCGGGTAATCGATGGTCCACGAGGAATTGCCCGACTTCCAGTCGGCACCGCCGCCCCGTCCGCGACCCGCAGGGGCATACATGAGGCGCCCCAGCACGAAGCCCGCGGGAACCTGGTAATCCTCCGGCAACGAGGAGTCCGACTCGCCCCCTTCCAGCGGCGGGTACTCACGGAACGCCCGCTGTGCGTACAGCGCGCCGCTGAATGCCAGCAACACCGCGCCGCAGCCAAGCAACACGCGTCGTCGCACGGACTGAAAAGGGCTTCCCAAGGAATACTCCCGGACTGAACTCCCTGCACAGTATGCGCAAGCGGGAATGAAAAGCCGAGTCTCGGGAACGCCCCGGCTGACCTGTCGGCGGCTGTATCGTCTTACAGCGTGAAGCCGACCCAGCGGCCGAAGAAGATCACCAGGGTCCACAGCAGCAGCGAGAGCCCTCCGGCCAGCCGGGCGGATGCCGGGATGACATCCCCCGTGTCCCAGCGCTGCACGTCCTTGTACGTCACGAAATGGAAAACGAGCATGTTCACGCCGGCCAGGAACATGAAGAAGAACTTGATCCTGAGCAAGGTGCTGTCGAAGTACCGCACCGGCGTCGACGAGAACAGCATCAGTCCGGTGATGGCGGCCACGACGAAGGCGCCCCACGTCCACGGAAGGAAGTCATTGGTGACTCGCGTCACCGGTTGCTCGCGGGAGGCCAGGCCCAGCAGTCGCAGGTCCACGGCGACGATGGAACCGACGACCGACACGAGGGCGATCACATGCAGCGACTCGAGCAGCGGGAAGTAGTACGCACCCTCGCGGATCGCAGTTCCAAACCCGGAGTCTTCGATGCTCTGCAGGAAGTCGGCAAGCGCCATGACAGGAATCTCCGAAGGCGAAAGGGGCCCGGACGGAAGGGCTATACGTGATAGGCAATCCAGCGCCCGGCGACGATGATCAGCATCCACAACACGAGCGAGGCGACCGCCGCAGCCCTTGCCGTTCCCGGCACCGCCGCAGCCACGTCCCAGTCACCGGCCCGGTCGGCGATGCGCCGCTGCATGTACACCGTCAGCGCCGCGACGATCACCAGCATCGCCATCTTCGACTGGAACTCCCACGTGGTCAGCGAGCGGGCCGGCTCGCCGATCAGCAGCACGAGTCCCGTGACGATCATCACCACGAGCGCAATCCAGATGCCGGGGGCAAAGCGCTCGGCGACGCGGGTCAGCGGCGTATGGCCGCTGACCAGGCCGAGGATGCGCAGATTGATGATGGCCGCAGACGAGAACAGCACCGCAAGCGCCATGTAGTGGACGGATTGCGTGCTCGGGATGATCCACTCATAGGTCACGATCACGTTGCTGAGTGAGGTACGGGCGATCCAGTCGGCGAACTGGCTGATGGCGGCGCTTTGCATCTCGCATCCCCTGGGTGCAGGTGGAATCCGGTGACCGGCTTCTTCTTCGTGGCGCAATTTGAGCCCGGCGGACGGGGCCTTTGCACCCGCAATACCCCTTAGGCACTGTGGGTGATACCGGCATTACCTCAGGCCAAGGCAACTCCTGGCGCAGTTGGCACGGTGATGCAAGCCGCCTTGCAGGACCCTGCCGTTACGAGTTACGGACGACTCGGTGAAATCGACGAGGTCCGACTCGTTGATTTCGGGATCCTGTGAAGACCGCGCCTTTCGGTGGATCCGGATGCAAGAGGCATGGACAGGCTGTTGCGTCACCTGTTAGAGCGTGAAGCCGACCCAGCGACCGAAGAAGATCACGATGCCCCACAGCAGGATCGAGAACGCACCGGCGGCACGCGCGGCAGTCGGGATGCCGTCCTGTCCCTGGTCCCACTTGTCCACGTTCCTGTAGGTGATGAACTGGAACACGAGCATGTTGACGCCGGCCAGCAGCATGAAGAAGAACTTGATGCGGATGTACGTGTTGTCGAAGTAGCGCTGCGGCGTCGCCGAGAACATCAGCAGCCCGGTGACGAGCGCCAGGCCGAAGGCGCCCCACGTCCATGGCAGCAAATCCTTGTGCAGCGTGGTGATTCGCAAGTCGCGGAACGCCATGCCGAGCAGCCGCAGATCGATGAACAGGATGGTGCCGACGACGAGCGTCAGCGCGATCACGTGGACCGACTCGAGGAACGGGAAGTACGGCCCGCCCTCGCGAATCAGCGTGCCGACGGCGGAATTCTCGATGGTCAGAAAAAAGTCGCTCAAGGCCATGTCCTGTTCTCCCTGGATTCTTGTGGGTATGCGGTTCAGGCGTGGTAGGCGATCCAGCGGCCGGCGAGGATGATCAGCATCCACAGCACCATCGAGCCCACGGCTGCGGCCCTGGCGACGCCCGGGGCGGCCGGGGCCAGGTCCCACTCCGCGGCGTTGGCGACCACGGTGCGCTTCAGCGACACGGTGAGCGCGACGACGACGACCAGCATCACCATCTTCGACTGGAACTCCCACGTCGTGATGGAACGGACGGGTTCGGCGATCATCAGCAGCAGGCCGGTGATGACTGCGCCCGCGAGACCGATCCAGATGCCGGGCGTGAGGCGCTGCGTGAGGCTGGATATCGTCTGGTGCCGGGCGATCTTGCCCAGGATGCGCAGGTCCACGACCACTGCCGACGAGAACAGCACGGCCAGCGACATGTAGTGGAAGGACTGGATGGTCGGGATGGCCCACATGTGGCCGCCGATGAGATGGGCGAGCCAGGTGGTGGCAAGCCATTCGGCAAACACAGTCAACGGTCCGGCATCCGGCATGGTGCTCTCCTTCTTGTTGTCCCCTGGCGGGGCGGCGGGCCCGCTGCGGGAAGCCCGTCCCCATTGGCCTGTACGTGCCGCACGGTCGAATCCTCAGGCCGATGCCAACAGTCCTTAGCGACCTAGGGAACCTCTGTATACGATCGGCGCTCTATTCCGCGGGGATCGAGGCGGCGTCATGACGCGCTGCAGTACCGCGCGCCTTGCTTCCCATCCGTAAATACCGAAGACTTGACGCCTGTCTTGACCGGGCGCCGCACTCGGGAAGTCCAGGTCCTCCTGCCATGAAGCACCCCTGCTTGAGGCTCGCTCCATTGAACCGCAAGGAAAGCTCCGTCATCGCTGCGCTGATCGCAGGCGCAAGCCTTGCGTTCTGGCCTGCTTTATCGGGAGCGTCGCAGGCGCCAGCCGCCGCCCGCGACGGGGTGGAACTGGAAGAGATCATCATCAGCGCACCCGAACCCCGCTATGTAGCGCCGACGAAGCGCGACAAGATCGGGCGGATCTGGGCGCCGGTGTACATCAACGAGCAGGGCCCCTTCCGCCTGGTACTCGACACCGGGGCGAGCCACACCGGCATCCGGGCCAGCGTGGCGGAAGCCCTCAACATCAGACCCAACAGAGCGGAACAGGTCCGGGTACGCGGCGTCACCGGGACGAACGTGGTCTCGACCATCCGCGTCGATTCGCTGGTGATGGGCGACATGACGCTCAAGGGCAAGAAGCTGCCCATCATCACCGATCCCCTCGGCGGGGCCGAAGGCATCCTCGGGTCGGAGGGCATGGAGGGGAAGCGGATCTACATCGACTTCATCAACGACTTCATCCGCATCAACCACTCGCGCGGCGAGCCGGCCGCCCCCAGCTTCATCACCATCCCGATCACGTTCATGCGCGGCAACCTGCTGACGATCGATGCGCGGATCGGCAGGGTGCCGGTGAAGGCCATCATCGACACAGGCGGGGAAGTCACGATCGCGAACTTCGCGGCGCGCGACGCGCTGATCCGCAATCCGTGGAACCCGGTCCTCGACATGATCGCCGGGGCGACCACTGACGTGCAGCCTGCAGAGCGCTACCCCACCCCGCCCATCGTCATCGGCAACATCGCGATCAACACGACGCGCACGAGCTTCGGCGACCTGCACATCTTCCAGCACTGGGACCTGACCGACGAACCCGCGATCCTGATCGGCATGGACGCGCTCGGGCTGCTCGATACGCTGATCATCGACTACCAGCGCGCGGAGCTGCACCTCAAGATGCGGACCTAGGGGACTCTCACCGCCGCGGGGCGCTCGCGAGCAGCTTCGCGAGTTCGTCCTTCCAGAAGCGTGCCTGGGCCGTCGTCCCGTGACCTGCAGTCTGGTCACTGCCGGGAATCAGCATTACCCGCCCCCCCTTCACGCGCTTGATCTCGCGCTCGAGCAGGCCGAGCTCCGGCGGGTTGCGCTCGTCGTCAGCGGAATTGATGGCGAGAAGCGTTGCCTCGATGCGTTCGAGGCCCGCCGACGGGTTGTAGTCGCGTGAGGACTCCCACTGGTACAGCAAGTCGTTCGCGTCCGCCCGAAACGGCGCGGACAGCCGCTGGTTCAGTACCTGGTCCGCCTGCGCACGCGTCGGCGCCGCCTTGTACAGCGCCTGGTCGCCGCCGTTCGTCGCGACGTTGTAGAACACGGAGGCCAACTGCGCGCTGCGCGGCTGCTTCGTGTACTCGCCGTTCATCCAGTCGGGATCGCTGCGGATCGAGTCGATGATCAGCCGGCGCATCATCCAGTTGCGGCCGGACATCTCCGACGGGGTCGACGCCATCGGCACTGCGATATCCATGGCCTTCGGGTACTTCATGGCCCAGAGCCATGTCTGCATGCCACCCATCGAGTTGCCGATCACGAGCCGCAGGTGCTTCACCTTGAGGTGCTCGGTGACGAGGCGGTACTGCGCCTCCACCATGTCGTCGTAGTTGTACTGCGGGAACTTCATCCGCAGGCCGTCCGAGGGCTTGGCGGAGCCGCCGGCGCCGATCGCGTCAGGGAGAATGACGTAGTACCGACTCGCATCGAGCGGCTGGCCGGGGCCGAAGAGCTCGCCCGCGAATCCCGGGTTCAGGAATGCGCTACCGGAGCCCGCAGTGCCGTGCAGGACGAGCACGGGCTCGCCGGTGGGTGCACCGACGGTCGTGTAGTGCAGCCGCAGCTCCGGCAGCACCTCCCCCGTATGGAAGCGGAAGTCCTTCGCGATCCAGTCCCCCTGCATGGGAGCGGGATACTCGGCGGCCCTGCTTGGAGGGGCGATCATGGCGAGGGGCAGGCTCAGCAGGGTGGCGGCGATGATGACAGGCAGCTTCATCGCACGCTCCCCGACCTCACTTGGCGCCGACGCGGGTCGACGTCACCGGACCCATGCCGTAAATGATGACCTCGCACGCTTCGTCCTTGGCGCCGTCGTAGTGGACCTTGCCCGCGAAGTGCACGGCCGTGCTGCCGGTCGGCGCGGCCTTCGTGCTTGCCGGGTCGAATTTCTCGCCGGTACCCATCCACCACGTGCCGGACACCACGACGACGAAGCGATCCGTATTGTGGGTGTGCGGCCGCGACATCGTCCCTGCCGAAAAGCGGTTGCGGACTGCATAGGGACCGGGCTTGTTGGGGTCGCCATACAGCACGACGCTCTTGAGTCCCGGATACTCCGTGCTGTCGGTCCACTTGAGCTCGCCCGGGAGCTTGTGGCTCATCACCGTCGGATCCGGCTCCGCTGCAGACACGAAAGTGAACACAAGGCCGAGCAGCGTCATCAGGCCCAGTCGAATTGACAGCGTATGCATCGTCTTTCCCCTCTTCATTCCCGTGAATCGGACCGTTCGCCGCGGCGACGCCGCAGGCTTTGGGAACCTCTGATTAACCTATACGCGCTCGCGACGGCGAGCCATTTC
>CAIUGU010000276.1 GCA_903898785.1 uncultured Pseudomonadota bacterium
GACTTCGCCGCGCACGGTGCGCGTCATCTCCGTCACTTCCTCGGGCCGCTCGTCGATGAGCAGCACGATCAGGTAGCACTCGGGGTGGTTGTACGCGATGGAGCTCGCGATGTTCTGCAGCAGCATCGTCTTGCCGGCCTTAGGCGGCGAGATGATCAGGCCGCGCTGGCCCTTGCCGATCGGCGAGACGAGGTCGATGACGCGGGCCGTGAGGTCCTCGGTCGATCCCGTGCCGCGCTCGAGCTTCAGGCGCTTGGTCGGATGCAGCGGCGTCAGGTTCTCGAAGAGGACCTTGTGCTTGGCGCTTTCCGGGGAATCGAAATTGATCTCGCCCACTTTGAGAAGCGCGAAATAGCGCTCGCCGTCCTTGGGGGGCCGGATGAGGCCCGACAGCGAATCGCCGGTGCGCAGATTGAAGCGGCGGATCTGGCTCGGGGACACGTAGATGTCGTCCGGGCCGGCGAGGTAGGAGCTGTCTGCCGAGCGCAGGAAGCCGAAGCCGTCCTGCAGGATCTCGAGCACGCCGTCGCCGTAGATGTCCTCCCCGCTTCGGGCATGCGCCTTCAGGATCGAGAAGATGATGTCCTGCTTGCGCGAGCGGGCCATGCTCTCGAGGCCCATCTTCTGCGCAATGTCGACGAGTTCGGGGACGGGCTTCAGCTTCAGCTGCGTCAGGTTCATCGACTGGCGCGAAGCGGCAAGCTCCGCGGCCGAGATCACCTGGACGTCGTTGTCGTCGATGAGGTCATCGACCGGCAGGCCTTCCTCGCGGCGATTGCCGCGGTTGCCGTCGCGATTGCCGTCGCCGCCGCCCCTGCGTCCACCGCCCTTGTTGCCGCCGCCACCGCCGCCCTGGCGATTGCGGGCCTGGTTGCCTAGAAAGCCTCTCACAGTTTGGTATCCAGAAATGCAGCCAGATCCGATTTGCGCAGTGCGCCGACCTTCTGGCCTTCGACTTGCCCGTTCTTGAAGAGAATGAGCGTGGGTATGCCGCGGACGTTGAAGCGCTGCGGCGTCTTGGGGTTCTCGTCGATGTTGATCTTGGCGATCGTGACCTTGCCCTGGTATTCGGCCGCGATCTCATCGAGCATCGGCGCGATCATCTTGCAGGGGCCGCACCACTCGGCCCAGAAATCCAGCAGTACCGGCGTGCCGGCCTGCAGCACGCTGGCGTCGAAACTTGAATCCGTGACATGCACGATGTGCTCGCTGCTCACCAGGAAAATCCTCCAAGGATGGCTTGTATTGACGTATCCACTGCGGACGGTCGGGCGGATGGGACGAAGGGATGCAAAAGGGGGGGGGTATTGGGTTTGCGGAGTATGTGACCCGAGTTAGCGTCTCGTGCGCGGTAACTGTGGGTGAGTGACTATGGGTGCCCGGTCAGGCACAATACTTGAGCTGTTGGCGGCTTAACCTTGCGCTGCGCTCATACTCTTACTTCGGAATGTGAGCGGATGCACCCCTCGAACTGTATTGGATCCGGGGGTGTCTGAACTGAAGCGGACTGCTGTCGTTAGCTTGAGTGAACTGATCGGGTCGGGATGATCGGTCGGCGGGTGCGGATGAGTCCGCGTCGTTGGACCGTATTTAAGCCGTCCCTTCTGCAATTTGCAAGCCTCGACGTATAGTCTTTGTCCAAACTTCACATTCCGGTCGATTCGAGAAGGCCGGACGCGCAGGCGGTTGGATCAGTGCCGGATGCCCCCATTGAAGGGCTGGCGGGCATCATCCGCAGGCTGCCTGCAACCCAACAGGCGACCCAACGGGACCTGTTGTCAGGACCCACTACGAACAACCTAACGGACACACCGTACCCAATGAACCCTACCCTGGCGGCCAGCAATGGCTGAATCCCACCTTACCGAACTTTCCTTTTCGAGCCTGAACCTGCCTGAATCCCTGCAGAAGGGACTCGCGGATGCCGCCTTCGAAAAGTGCACGCCGATCCAGGCACAGACGCTCCCGCGGGCGCTGGCCGGATTCGATGTCGCAGGCCAGGCCCAAACGGGCACCGGCAAGACGGCAGCCTTCCTGGTCGCGATGTTCAACCGGCTGCTGAAGGAGCCGCCGCCACCCGACCGGCGCACGAGTTCGCCCCGCGCGCTGATCCTCGCCCCCACCCGCGAGCTCGCGGTGCAGATCTTCAACGATGCCGAAGTGCTCGGGTCGCATACCGGCCTGGTCCTCGGCCTCGCCTTCGGCGGCGTGGATTACGACAAGCAGCGGCGCCATCTCGAGGCCGGCGTCGACGTGCTGATCGGCACGCCGGGCCGCATCATCGACTTCTTCAAGCAGCAGGTGTTCGACCTGCGCTCCGTGCAGGTCGTCATCCTGGACGAAGCCGATCGCATGTTCGACCTGGGGTTCATCGTCGACATCCGCTTCATCCTGCGGCGGCTGCCTGCGCCGGACCAGCGGCTCAACATGCTGTTCTCC
>CAIUGU010000277.1 GCA_903898785.1 uncultured Pseudomonadota bacterium
GCCTCGCAGCAGAGGATTGGAGACGCAACGCGAGCGCGTATAGGTCAATCAGAGGTTCCTAGAAACGGACAACCCGTTTCCGATGGTAAAAACGACCTTCCAATAACAAGGGGAATCAGCAATGTTCAATTTCGATTTAACCA
The DNA here is from genome assembly GCA_903898785.1 of uncultured Pseudomonadota bacterium. GTDB lineage: Bacteria > Pseudomonadota > Gammaproteobacteria > Steroidobacterales > Steroidobacteraceae > CAIUGU01. Next base: position 144 of record CAIUGU010000277.1, read on the forward strand.
ACGGTTATGTCCTTCTCAGGATCATCGTCGGCCTGTTCCTGATTCCCCATGGCGTGGGAAAGATCACGTTCCGGCCGGGCCCGATCGGCTTCTTCACGGCGGCCGGCTATCCGAATCCCGGCCTGTTCGTGAACTTCGGCATCGTGTTCGAGTTCGCGATCGGCCTCGCGCTGATTCTCGGCATCTACACCGCGCCGGCTGCCTGGCTGACGGTGGCGTTCATGCTCGTCGCCACGGTCTCGGTCTTCAAGGTCAGCAAGGGCAAGTGGCTGTGGAACATCGGCGGCTGCGAATACCCGCTGTTCTGGGCGATCTGCGCCTACATCGTCGCGATGAACCCGACGTGATGGCAGCGACCGCAACCGGAGCACTCCGTTGAAGGTTGCCTTCATCGGTCTCGGCCGCATGGGGCAGGCGATGGTGCATCGCCTGCTCGATGCGGGCCACCAGGTGGTGGTCTACAACCGCTCGGTCGACAAGCTGAAGGACGTGCTGGATCGCGGAGCGATCCACGCTCCCTCGATCAGGAACGCCGCGGCCCAGTCGGAAGGGCTGGTCCTGTCGATGCTCGCGGATGACAAGGCATTGAATGCGGTGGCGGACGGGCCCGAGGGACTGATCGCCAACCTGCCTGCGAACGGCGTGCATGTGGCGATGGGTACGCATGCCGTGGGGACGATCAGGGCCCTCGCGGCAAGGCATGCGCAGGCTGGCCAGTCGCTGGTCGCTGCGCCTGTGCTTGGTCGGCCTGAAGCGGTCACCGCCGGCAAGCTCGGCATCATCGTGGCAGGCCCGGCAGTTGCGGCCGAAAAAGCCCGTCCGGCTCTCGAATCCATCGGGAGGAGGCTGTTCGCTGCTGGCGAAGAGCCCGGGGCCGCCCTGGCCGTCAAGCTGGCGAACAACATGCTGCTCGCGTGCGCCATCGAGGCCATGGGCGAAGCCTTCTCGCTGGTTGAAAAATCCGGTGCGCCGGGCGCGCTGTTCCGCGAGATCCTGGTGGATGGCATGTTCGCGAGCCCGGCCTACAACGCGTACTCGACGATCATCGCCGACAAGTCGTACGACAAGGTCGGCTTCACGGCCGCGCTCGCGCTCAAGGATGTGAGCCTTGCGCTCGCCGCCGCCGAGACGGCCGCCGTGCCGCTGCCGAGCGTCAGCGTGTGTCGCGACCGCTTGCTGAGCGCCATCGCACACGGCGGCGCGGAGAAGGACTGGGCGATCATGGCCCACGAGCAGGCCATCGCAAGCGGCCTGAAAGGCTGAGCGACAGGCACCAGGTCCCCGGTCGTCGGGGACCTCCCCTCCGGTGGCCGGCCGGATGCCACGCCACCGCAGGCGTTCCCATTGTCTCCCGCGCGGTCTTGACGCACTCTCGACAACGACGATTGCCCTTGCCTGAATCCGTACCGGAAGAAGTTGCCCGTGACGCCCGCAGACGCCCAAGCCCCCGCAGCCTCGACCGAACGGAAGCGCATCGACGAGCGGACACCCGTAACGGTACTCACGGGGTTCCTGGGCAGCGGCAAGACAACGTTGCTCAATCGCGCGTTGCGCTCCCCTGCAATGGCCAACACGGCAGTCGTCATCAACGAGTTCGGTGAAGTCGGCCTCGATCACCTGCTGACCGAAACCAGCAACGACCAGATCACGCTGCTCGAGAACGGCTGCCTCTGCTGCACGGTGTTCGGCGACCTGATCGGCACGTTGAACCGCCTCTATCACTCGCGTGCGGCAGGCGAGATCATTCCTTTCGACCACGTCGTGATCGAGACGTCCGGCCTTGCGGATCCGCGGCCCGTCCTGCAAGCCTTCTTGTCCGATCCCACGCTTGAGGGGCTTTATCGCCTCGGCTCCGTGGTGGCGATCGTCGATGCAGTGAATTACGTCAGCACGTTCGACCGTCACGACGAGGCCGTAAGGCAGGTCGCATTGGCCGACCAGATCCTGATCAGCAAGCTAGACCTGATGGAGCCTTCACAGGCTGTCACGCGGGAAGCGGAGCTCAGGCAGAAACTCAAGCTGTTGAACCCGGCTGCACGCGTGCATCGCGTCGACGATCCCGATATCGATCCCATCAAGATGCTGCGTACCACAGGGTTCACGCTCGAGCGCGGGCAAGCCGATGCCGCAGCTTGGCTCAACGAAGCGGCCTACCTGCCCGCATCCGCCGAGACCCAGAGCAAGGCGCCGCTGGTTGATCAGGGCCCTTCTCGCGCCCACTCGCATGCAAAGATTGCTTCCTTCTGCCTGACGCGCGACGAGCCAACGACGCTGTACGGGCTCGAACTGCTGCTCGCGGCCGTCGAAAACAACCTGGGACCGGGACTGCTGCGATTGAAGGGCCTGGTGCACGTGGCAGAAGAGCCCGACCGTCCTGCCGTCATCCACGGAGCACAGCATCTGCTGCACAACCTCGTGTGGCTCGATCGCTGGCCGGATGACGATCGCAGGACGCGCATCGTCTTCATTACCGAGGGTATGAAGCGGGAGGACCTCGAGGAAATGGTCTCCCTGCTCGACCGCGTGGCTCAGCGCACTGCAGCAGCACGCTTGCGGGCCCAGCGCGCCTCCGACGCCGAATAGAACGGCTTCGCACCCCTTGGCCGGTATGCTAGAAATGGCACCGCCAACCTTTGGGGGAAGAAGAATCATGAGAGGCAGCTGCGCACCCGGCAACGGGATCCGTATTGCATGGCTGGCTGCCGGACTGTTCGCCAGCCTGAACGCCTTCGCCGAGATCGACCTGACCGGCATGTGGATGGCACGCATCCACGAAGACGAGCCGGAGCGCGGCACGGGCCCGTCGCTGGTGGAATACCAGGGACTGCCGATCAACGACTCCGCCCGCCAGCGTGCATTGAGCTGGGACCCGTCCCTGCACACGCTGGAGGAATACCAGTGCCGGCCGCATCCCGCCGACTACGGCTCGCGCCACTCCCACATGCGCATGTGGAAGGACGTGAATCCCGAGACGCAGGAAGTCACGGCGTGGCGCTCGCGCCGCGTGTGGCAGGCCGTCGAGCGGACGATCTGGATGGACGACGGCAGGATCACGCGGCCCCCGGAGTATGCCGGCCACAGCTGGCAGGGCTTTTCGGTCGCTCGCTGGGAAGGCGACGTGCTCGCCATCGACACGACCCACCTCAAGATGGCCTACGTACGGCGCAACGGCGTTCCCCGCAGCGACAAGGCCGTGCTGCGCGAGCATCTTGCCCGCCATGGCAACTACCTGACGTTCGTGACGGTGCTGAGCGACCCGGCCTACCTGACGGAGCCGCTCATCCGCACGTCCGACTATGAACTCGACGTCAGGCAGGGGGTCACCCCCTATCCCTGCGATGTCGTGGTGGAAATCACGGGACGTCCCAAGGGATTCGTACCGCACTACCTGCCGGGCAAGAACCCGTTCAAGCTGGAGTTTGCCGAGACCTATCGACTCACCGAGGACGCGGTGCTCGGCGGCGCCCACACGATGTACCCGGAGTACCTGGAAAAGGTGCGCAGCGGACCCGTGGCGGCACGCTAGAATTCAGCACCGTCACAGGCCACCCTGACCACCGAGGCCCCGCAAGGGGCCTCGTTTGTTTCGGGACGAGGCCCGTCCAGCCAGCAGGAACACACTCCGTTGAACTCTCCCGACGAAACCGACCGCCCGCACCGTCGCATCCGCAGCTTCGTGCTGCGCGAGGGACGACTCACCGCCGCGCAGGAGCGCGCGCTGACCGAGTTGTGGGCCGACTACGGCATCGACTATTCGCCCGCACTCCTCGACCTCGACGCGGTGTTCGGCCGAACCGCTGATCGCTTGCTTGAAATCGGCTTCGGCACGGGCGACGCGCTGGCTGCCTACGCGGGCGCGCATCCGGACGTCGACTGCATCGGGGTTGAAGTCCATCGGTCCGGCGTCGGTCACCTGCTCCTCAAGGCGCAGGCGGAGAACCTGCGCAACGTCAAGGTCATCTGCCACGATGCCGTCGAGGTGCTTGAGCACCAGTTGCCTGCGGGTAGCCTGACGGCGATCCACGTGTTCTTCCCCGATCCGTGGCCCAAGAAGCGCCACCACAAGCGCCGCCTGATCCAGCCCGCTTTTGTCGAACGTCTACTGCGCGCTCTCAAGGACGGAGGCGAACTGCGTCTCGCCACCGACTGGCAACCCTATGCAGAACACATGCTCGCCGTGCTGCAGACGTTCCCGGCGCTCAAGAACCTTGCAGGTGAAACCCTCTATGTGGATCGCCACAGTGAACGGCCCATCACGCGATTCGAGCGTCGCGGCCAGCGGCTCGGCCACGGCGTGTGGGACCTCGCGTTCAGGAAACACGCCTCCGCCTGAACCGCCGTTCGCCGACGAGCACGGATGATGCCCTGCAGAAAATTTTCCGCTTGAATCCGTGCGGTGCGAGGACTACAAGTAAGGACGAGAGAACCTCTGATTGACCGGTCCGTGTTCGCGACTGCGGTGGGAATGGAGGGGCATCATGGCTGCACTGACTCCCGTCATCGGCGAGTGGTACCAGCGTCCAGGCGGTACGCTCTTTGAGGTCGTTGCGATCGATCGCGATGACGGCACGATTGAAGTGCAGCACTTCGACGGCACGCTGGAAGAGTTCGACGCTGACTCCTGGTACGACCAGGACTTCCTCGCAGCCGATGCACCGGAGGACTGGACCGGCTCCGTCGACATCGAACCCGAGGATTTCGAGCCGCAGAGCGACTCCACGACGCAGACGCAGTGGGCGGGCCCGCTCGAATTCCTCGATCGCAACGAAGCCGGCGGCTACTCGGAATGGCCGCAACTGCCGGAAGACCGCTCGCACTGAGGCATTTCAGGCGAACCGGCGGGCGAGCCCTTCAGGATCTTCCAGCAAGACCACATCGCCCGCGATCACCTGCACGGCGATCGAGATCAGGCTCTTGCCTGCGCACGGCCCGACGACGCAATGGCCGGACTCGAGCGTGAAGAGCGCACCGTGCGACGCACACTGGATCAGCGACTCCTCCGCATTCAGGAAGCGGTTCGGCAACCAGTCGAGCGGATGGCCCGCATGCGGGCAGCGATTCACATACGCGAACGCCTGCGCTCCCCGCCTGACCACGAAGGCCCGCAGCGGCCAGTGACCCGTGCCGATCGAGACGGAGAGCGAACCGGGATCGGCAAGCTCGTCGAACCGGCACAGCGCCTGCTTGCTGTCGCTCATCGTGTCGGCCCCGTTCAGCGACCCTTGGATGGGTCCGACGTGGTGGTGGCGGCCGTGCCCACGGAAGCGTCGATCAATCCGGCCCGCATCATCAGCCAGAACAGCACGATGCCGGGCAGCGCGATGACGGTGGTGAACAGGTAGAAGTTCACGTAGCCGAATTGCTCAACCAGCGCGCCTGCGGACGTGCCTGTCAGCAACCGGCCGACGATGCTGGTCGCCGCGGAGATCAGCGCGTACTGGCTCGCGGTGTAGCGCAGGTCGCACAGCGCGGAGAAGTACGCGACGACCGTCACGCCGCCGATGCCGCTCGACAGGTTCTCGAAGCCGATCGCCCCCGCCATGCCCCAGTTCGAATGGCCGGTGGCCGCCAGCCACGCAAAGCTCACGTTGGAAATGGCCATGAGGACGAGGCTGACCAGCACGGAGTTCTTGAGTCCCGCGCGCGCATAGAGCAGTCCTCCGAGGAAGATGCCCACGAGGTAGCCCCAGAAGCCGAAGCCGACGTCGTAGAGCGCGATCTCGTCGTTCGTGAAATTCAGGTCCTCGAACAACAGCCTGACCGTCAGCGTCGCGAGCGTGTCGCCGATCTTGTGCAGCAGGATGAACAGCAGCACGAGCAGCGCGCCCTTGCGACGCAGGAATTCGGCAAGCGGCTCGACGATGGAATGCCACACCGCGTTCAACCCTTGCCGCGTCGTCGGCTCGCGATGCCGCCTGGGTTCACCGAGGATCAGTCCCACCAGCATGGCGGGCAGCGCCAGTGCTGCACACGCGAGATACGCGACGTGCCAGTCGAAGCGTGCGGCCACTACCAGCGCGAGCGACGCAGCCAGCACCGACCCGATGCGCCAGCCGTATTGCGACATGCCGGATCCCGCACCCAGCTGCCGCGGCTCGAGCGATTCGATGCGGTAGGCGTCGATGACGATGTCGTACGTCGCGCCGGCCACCGCCACGAGGATGGCCGCCCACACGGTCGCCATCAACTGCGACTTCGGATCGACGAGCGCGAGGTTGACGACGGCGGCAATCACCAGTACGCCCGAAAACAGCAGCCACGACACGCGCTGGCCGAGGCGGCCGATGATCGGCAGCCGCACGCCGTCGACGACCCAGGCCCACAGCCACTTGAGGTTGTAGGCGAGGAAGGCAAGCGAGAACGCGGTGATCGTCCGCTTCTCGATGCCATCCTGCGCGAGGCGCGAGGTCAGCGTGGCCGCGATCATCGCGAACGGGAATCCGGACGAGATCCCGAGGAACAGCGCAGCGAGGGGAGCTGCCTCCACATACGGACGGGCAGGCGCAGGGACGAAGCGTCGCCACCCGGCGGATTCCGGCAACCGGTCTTCGGAACTCAACGGTCTGACGTCCTTCTGTTAGGGCGAAAGCGGCTACGGGCGCGGCGAGTATAGCGGTCGCGGGCAATGGCTTGCGCGCATTGCCCCTGGTGCCGGGCAGGGACGGCTTAACCGGGGATGCGAAGACAGGCGCGGACTTTTGCACCAAACTGGTAAAGTGCGCGCCGCCCGCATCGGTACGAAGAGGCACTCAAGTAACATGCCCAATGCCCAAGCCTTCATTTCCCTCTGCCTCGAACTCGGCGTGCTGCGCTTCGGCGAGTTCAAGCTGAAGTCCGGTCGCCAGAGTCCCTACTTCTTCAATGCGGGTCTGTTCAACACGGGCCGCGCCATCGCCGAACTCGGGCGGTTCTACGCAGGGGCCGTGGCCTCGAGCGACATGGCCTTCGACATGCTGTTCGGGCCGGCCTACAAAGGCATCCCGCTGGTCACCGTCACCGCGGCCTCGCTCGCGGACGGCCACGGCCGCAGCCTGCCTTGGGCATTCAACCGCAAGGAAGCCAAGGAGCATGGCGAGGGCGGCAGCATCGTCGGCGCCCCGCTGTCCGGCCGCGTCCTCATCATCGACGACGTCATGACCGCCGGCACCGCCATCCGTGAATCAGTCGACATCATCAAGAAGGCCGGGGCGACCCCCGCCGGGGTGGTCATTGCGCTGGACCGCCAGGAGCGGGGACAAGGGCCGAAATCGGCCGTCCAGGAAGTCGAAGAGCTGTTCGGCCTGCCGGTGGTGAGCATCCTGAAGCTCGCCGACCTCATTTCCTTCCTGGAGGCGACCGGGAATTCCGCGCAACTTGCGGCAGTTCGAAGTTATCGCGAGCAATATGGGATAACGTCAGCGCCCTGAAGACACCGGCTGGCTCAAGGATGGCTGGAAGACCCGGCGGGAACTGCGGCAGAATGGCCCGGATCCACGGGGAGACCTGAGGTGGGAATGCGTCTGTTGCGCTCGACAACCTGGCTGATCGCCGCAGTGCTGGTGAGTACTGCCGCATTGCCGCAATCGCGGCAATCGTCCGGCTCGAAGAAGTCGGGCGGCGAGTCCGTGTTCCGGTGTATCGACGCCAACGGCCAAGCCCAGTTCGGCGACAGCCAGCCCCAGGAATGCGTCGGTCGCGACACCCAGGTCCTGAATGATCGCGGCAACGTCGTGCGCGTCATCGAAGGCGAGCAGTCCCGCGCGGCCCGGCTGAAGACCGAAGCCCAGGAAGCGATCGTCCGCAAGCAGCGCGAGGAGCGGGCCCTGCGGGACCGCATGCTGATCGATACGTACCTGTCGGTGGAAGACATCGAACGCCTGCGCAACCAGCGGCTCGAACTGCTTGAAGCCCAGGTCAACGTGACCAAGCAGAACATGGTCGCAATGCGCGACCGCCAGGCGAAGCTGCAGGACCAGGTCGCACGCTTTCGCCCGTACAGCGACGACCCCGAAGCGTTACCGCTTCCTGACCACCTCGCCGAAGACATGGTGAACACGGTCCGCAGCATGCAGACGTACCAGAAGAGCATCACGTCGAAGCTCGCGGAACAGGAACAGCTGAAGGCCGAGTTCACGCGGGACATCGCGCGCTTCAAGCAGTTGAAGGGTCTGAATTAGGACGGGGAACGCCCGGGCGGGCTCAAGTCAGCTCCGGCCGGAACTCCCGAATCCTCCTGCCCCCCGTTCGGACGCGGTGAACGCGTCCACCACGTCGAACTCCACCTGGACCACCGGCACGATCACGAGCTGCGCAATACGCTCGCCGGGTTCGATCGTGAACGCCGCCTGGCCGCGGTTCCAGCACGACACGAAGAGCTGTCCCTGGTAGTCGGAATCGATCAGCCCGACGAGATTGCCGAGCACGATGCCGTGCTTGTGCCCGAGCCCCGACCGCGGCAACACGACGGCGGCCAGGCCCGGATCCGCGATGTGGATGGCAAGACCGGTGGGAATGAGCTGCGTGGCGCCTGGAGCCAGGACGAGCGGCGCATCGATGCAGGCGCGCAAGTCGAGCCCGGCCGACCCTTCCGTGGCATAGGCCGGCAAGGGCAGCGACTGGCCGATCCGGGGATCGAGAATGCGGACTTCGAGACGGCGCCGGGGCCGGTCGTGCGGAGCGCCCGCCGCTTCAGTTGCCGACACGGGTGACCGGGTCCCGCGGTTCGCCCACGGCCGCGCGCTCCGCATAGCGCTTGGCCACCACTCCAATCAATTGCCGCGCGAGATCCGCCTTCGATGTCAGGGCGAGCTCCTGCTTGCCACCCTGCCAGTACACCGTCAATGCGTTGTCGTCCTGGTCAAAGCCCAAGCCGTCGCCGACGCGATTCGCCGCGATCATCTCGAGCCGCTTGGATTCCATCTTCGCGAGTGCGTTGCGCTCGACGTCTTCGGTCTCCGCGGCAAAGCCGACAAGGAACGGGCGATTGTCCGAACGGGCAACCGTGCCGAGCACGTCGGGCGTGCGGGCCAGCGCGATGCTGAGCGCATCCTGCGTCTTCTTGATCTTCTTGCTGGACGGCTGCGCCGCCTTGTAGTCGGAGACGGCTGCCGCTGCAATGAAGATGTCGGCGCCGATCACGTGGCTGCGCACGGCATCGAGCATCTGCTCGGCCGTTTCGACGTTGACCACCGTGGTGCCAGGGGGCGGAGGAATGTTTACTGGGCCGCTGACGAGCACGACCTTGGCGCCTGCGTCCCGCGCGGCTGCCGCAACGGCGTAACCCATCTTTCCTGAACTGCGATTGCTGAGGAACCGTACGGGGTCGATCCGCTCGCGCGTCGGCCCGGCCGTAACCACGACCTTGAGCCCCGACATTGCGCCAGCCAGCGACTGGCGTGACAACACGGTGTCGGCGATCTCGCGCGGCTCCATCATGCGCCCCGCGCCCGTCTCGCCGCAGGCCTGCTCGCCTACCGCGGGTCCGAGCAGCGCGATGCCGCGGCTTTCGAGCAGGCGCACGTTGGACTGGGTGGCGGGATTGCTCCACATCAGGCGATTCATTGCCGGCGCGAGCGTGATCGGGGCGCTCGTCGCAAGGCACAGCGTCGACAGCAGGTCATCGGCGAGGCCGTGTGCGAGCCGCGCGATGAAATCCGCCGTCGCAGGCGCAATCACGACCGCGTCGGCCCAGCGGGCGAGTTCGATGTGGCCCATGGCCGCCTCCGCCGCGGAATCCCAGAGATCAGTCCGGACCGGCCGGCCGGATACGGCCTGGAAGGTGTGGGCAGTGACGAATTCGAGCGCGCCGGGCGTCATCACGACCTGGACTTCGGCGCCTCGCTCCACGAGACGGCGGACCAGGTCGGGCGTCTTGTAGGCAGCAATGCCGCCGCTGACGCCAAGCAGGACTCGTTGCGGCCGGCTTTCGGGAGAAACTGCACTCATGGGCGCATTATGGACACACCGCCCAAACCACGGCAAACGCGTTGGGCTGCATGCTCATATCCGTGCGCTATATGTGCGGCACCTCTCACCGGGCCCTCGCGTTTCGCGGTATTCGCACCAGATATTCGACTGTAGGCCTCCCGGGCGTGGGCAGCAGAATGGCAGCCCCCTTCCCTGCAAACAGGCATCTGCATGTCCATCCGTGACTGGCCAACCCACGAAAGACCCCGGGAGAAGTTGCTGGCGCGCGGGGTCGAGGTCCTTAGCGAAGCCGAGCTGCTGGCCGTCCTGCTGCAGACCGGCACGCGGGGCCGCAGCGCCGTCGATATCGCCCGGCACCTGCTGGTCGAGTTTCACTCCCTGCGCGGATTGCTTTGCGCAGACCCAGAGCGCGCCTGCGCGACGCCCGGCCTCGGCCCCGCCCGTTTTGCGAGACTGCAGGCGGCGCTGGAACTGGCCCGTCGTCACTACCAACAGCGCATGCAGGCAGGCTGCGTCCTCGCCAACCCCCGGGCGACGCGGGAGTTCCTGCAGATGCGCCTGCGGGACCTCGCGCACGAGGTGTTCTGCTGTGTCTACCTCGACAACCGGAACCGGGTGACGGGCTTCGAGGAGCTGTTCAGGGGCACGCTGGACGGCGCCAGCGTCCACCCCCGGGAGGTGGTCAAGCACGCCCTGGCCCGGAACGCCGCTGCCGTGATCCTGGCGCATAACCATCCATCAGGCGTGGCCGAACCCAGCCAGGCGGATGAAATCATCACCCAGAGGCTGAAAGACGCCCTGGGGCTGGTCGACATCCGGGTCCTTGACCACATCGTCGTGGGGGACGGATCCTGCGAATCCTTTGCCGAACGGGGACTGCTCTAGGCGGGAATCCGGCCCGGGGCGCCCTTTCCCGTCTCCGGCCTTGCCGGGCGCGGGCGGCGCTGGTATAAAGCGCGACTGCTTTTTTCGAGGCCGCCTGACCCGTTTCACGGAACCCGGCGACCCCAGTTCGGACCGAGGATGCAATCATGTCGAGAGTCTGTCAGGTGACCGGCAAAGGGCCGACGACCGGTAACACCGTGTCGCACGCCAATAACAGGCGCCGTCGCCGCTTCCTGCCCAACCTGCACACGCAGCGTTTCTGGATGGAAAGCGAGCGCCGCTTCGTGAGCCTGCGCGTCTCCACGCGCGGCCTGCGCACCATCGAAAAGCAGGGCATCGACAAGGTCGTTGCCCGCCTCCGCGCCGAAGGCGTGAAGGTCTGAACCGGAGCTAACCCATGCGCGACAAGATCAAGCTCGTTTCCTCCGCCGGCACCGGTCACTTCTACACGACGACCAAGAACAAGCGCCTGCACCCCGAGAAGGTCGAGATCAAGAAGTACGACCCGAAGGTCCGCAAGCACGTCGTCTACAAGGAAGCGAAGATCAAGTAAGGTCTTCGTCTCCGGAAGCGAACCCGGAAGCCTAAAAAAAACCCGCCGGAAGGCGGGTTTTTTTACGCCTGGCGCAATGCGCGGCCCGGCGTCAGGCCGGCTGCATCGCGTAACCGCGCAGCGAGGCCGCGAAGTCCTGCAGCGCCTTGATGCCGCTGGCTTCGGCCTGGGCGATCCATTCCTTGAGATGCTGCAGCAGCTTGTCGTTGCTCATGTGGCCGCCGCTCCAGAGCACCTGCAGGCGCTCGCGGAAGTCGTGCACGGTCTTCAGCATCTGGTTGCTGGCGAGCACTTCGTTGAGCTTCGCGTGGGACTTGTCGTCCAGCAACACGGGCTGGCGGACCAGGAGCGTCTTGACGGGGCGGGTCAGGTTGCCGCGTGCCGCCTGCAGTTCGGCCTTGAAAACAGGCAGCGTGACGCTGCTGGTGTAGGCGCGCAGCACGTGCATGCGGTTCACGATGACGGCGCGGACCGTCTCGAGATTGACGTGGCTCGCAGGATCGACCGCAGGCTTGGGCGCGACGCGCAGGACTTTCGCCAGGCCGACGGCGGAGAGCATCCGGATCCACATCCAGCCGATGTCGAACTCCCAGCTGCGCGACGAGAACTTCGCCGAGCTCGGGAATGCGTGGTGATTGTTGTGCAACTCCTCGCCGCCGACGATGAAGCCCCAGGGCAGCACGTTGGTGGCCGCGTCCGGGCATTCGTAATTGCGGTAACCGGTGTGGTGGCCGAGGCCGTTGATCACGCCGGCTGCCAGCAGCGGCATCGCAAGCATCTGGATCGCGATGATGATGATGCCGGGCACGCCGAACAGCACGAGGTCGAGGATGACCATCGTGATGATGCCGAGGTTGCGGTGCTTCGCATACAGGTTGCGTTCCAGCCAGTCGTCCGGGGTGCCGCGGCCAAACTTCTCCAGCGTGTCGCCGTTGCGAGCCTGCACCTGGTACAGCTCGGCCCCTTCGAGGAGCACTTTCTTCAAGCCGAAGATCACGGGGCTGTGGGGATCGTCGGGCGTCTCGCAGCGGGCATGGTGCTTGCGATGGACGGAGACCCATTCCTTCGTGATCATGCCGCTGCTCATCCAGAGCCACAGGCGGAACACGTGGCGCAATGCCGGATGCAGGTCGAGACTGCGGTGCGTAGCATCCCGGTGCAGGTACAAGGTGACGCCCATGATGGTGAACTGCACCATGCAGATCGCGACGATCACATAGCCCCAGAAGCTAAGACCAAGAATTCCGTACAAAAAATCTACGTTCACAGATCAACCTCGAAAGGTTAGGCAGACACCGCTGCCCACTATAACGAACGGCCGGGAAGCGTACAAATGAGCGAATCCCCGTAACCCTCCTTTGTGTGGCACCGGTTCAGCTATCTTCAACCTTCCCATGCCCGAATTACCCGAAGTCGAAACCACCCGCTCAGGCATCGCCCCCGCGATCCTGGGCCGCCGTATCGTGGCCGTCGTGGTGCGCGAACCGCGCCTTCGCTGGCGGATCGCCGCGGACCTGCCCGAGGCGGTCGCGCAGCAAACGGTGCGGAACGTCCGGCGGCGGGCGAAGTACCTGCTGATCGATCTGGACCGCGGCAGCCTCATCCTGCACCTCGGGATGTCCGGGAATTTGCGCGTAATGGACGCACAAATTGCCCCCATCACCCACGATCACGTCGATATCGTTCTTGAAACGGGCCAATGCTTGCGCTTCAATGACCCCCGCCGGTTCGGCAGCCTGCATTTCACCGCGGACGATCCACACGACCACCCGTTACTGAAGCGCCTGGCACCGGAACCCCTGGACGACGACTTCAACGGGGACTACCTGACCAAAGTGGCGCGTGGCCGCAAGGTCACCATCAAGCAGTTCCTCATGAACAGCCACGTGGTCGTCGGCGTCGGCAACATCTATGCGAGTGAGTCCCTGTTCCGGGCAGGCATCAGGCCCCGGCGGGCAGCCGGGCGCATCACGAAGGAGGAAATGGCGCGCCTCGCCACCGCGATCAAGGCCGTGCTCCGCGACGCCATCAAGGCCGGCGGCACCACGCTGCGGGACTACGTGAACCCGGAAGGCGCCAGCGGCTACTTCCGGCAGAAGCTGTTCGTCTATGAGCGCGCGGGCGAGCCGTGCCGCCGCTGCAAGACTCCCATCCGCCAGCTAACGCAAGGCGGCCGCTCGACGTACTTCTGCCCCGCCTGCCAGCGATGAAGCGCCGTTAGCCGGGCTTCTTCTGCAGGCGCTTGGCCAGCAGCGCCGCCGCCACCTGCGGGTGCACGAACTCGGACACATCGCCGCCCAAGCTCGCAATCTCCCGCACCAGCGTGGACGAGATGAAATTGAACTGCTCGGTGGGCGTCAAGAAAACGTAGTCCACCTTGTCCGACAGGTGACGGCTCATGGTGGCGAGCTGGAACTCGAACTCGAAGTCGGACACGGCACGCAGGCCGCGCACGACGACGCCGATGCCATGCTGCTTCGCGAATTCCACCGTCAGCCCCTCATAGCCGGTCACCACGACATTCGGAATGTCGGCCAAGACCGCGCGGGCCAGCGCAACGCGCTCGTCGAGCGTGAACAGGGGTGCTTTGCCGGGATTGGCCGCGATGGCCACCGTGACCTCGGAAAAGATGGCGGCTGCGCGGCGCACGAGATCCCCATGGCCGTTGGTGATGGGATCGAACGTCCCGGGGTACATCGCCTTGGTCATTGCGCTTAGGTGCCTCTGCGTAACCTATGTCGCCGCACGAGCCAGATGATAGCCCACTTTGCCGGCGCGCCCGGTCCGGTGGAGTACCCATCCCGCCGGCAGCACCGGCTCGCCCGCCTCTGCCTCGCTCTCGATGTACACGAGGGCACCGGGCGACAGCATGCCGCGGGAGCTGAGCTCCGCGAGGTACGCCGGGACCAGACCCGCGCCGAAAGGCGGATCGAGGAAGACCACCTCGAACGGGCCTTCCAGGTCCACGAGGCACCGCTGCGCGTCCCCTACCAGCACCCTGGCGTCTTCGCACTTGAGCCGCCCGAGCGTCTCGCGCAGATAAGCACCGATGCGCGCATCACGATCGACGAACACCACGGCGCGGGCACCCCTCGACAGCGCCTCCAGCCCCAAAGCCCCGCTTCCCGCAAACAGGTCGAGGCAACGCGCACCCCCGATCGTCGGAGCCAGCCAGTTGAAGAGCGTTTCCCGCACGCGATCCGGGGTGGGACGAATGGCCTCGACAGCGGGAAAGTCCAAGCGGGTCCCACGCCACCGGCCGCCGATGATGCGCAACTGGTGAGGCATGCGGGACGGGCCCGCGTGACCGGGGGCCCGGGCGGACGTCGCGCGTGCTTTGGTAGGCTTTCTGGTTGTCATGGCAGGGTCCGCGGTGCGCATGGTAGCGAATCGGACCCGCCGCGTGCGCCAACGACATCCCGGAGCTGCGGTCGCTGCCTGTTACAATCCTTGGGACGGCGGGTGCCAGGCGCCGGCCGCTTGTGCCCGCCTGCCGCGGCAACGTGCCAGGCCACGCTCGTGCCTTCCTGCGGATTGCCCCATGTTCGGACTGAAATCAAAGAAAGACCCCGAGAAGCCCGGCGACGATGCGCAACCGGGCTTCTTCAATCGGCTGCGACAGAAGCTCAAGCAGACGACGTCGTGGCTGACGCACGATCTCGCGAACCTCCTGCCGGGCGGCAAGATCGACGCGGCCGTCCTCGACGAACTGGAAACGCGGCTCATCACGGCCGACGTCGGCGTCGAGACCACGGAGCGGATCCTGGCAGGCCTGCGCAGGCAGGTAGAGCGCCGCGAACTGGGCGACCTCGATGCGCTGCTCAAGGCCCTGCGCACGTCGCTGCTCGAGATCCTGAAGCCTTGCGCACTCCCGCTCGACGTGAGGTCGGGACCCCGGCCGTTTGCCATTCTGGTCGTGGGTGTGAACGGCGCCGGCAAGACCACGACCATCGGCAAGCTGGCGCATCGCCTGAAGGACAACGGCCTCAGGATCATGCTGGCCGCGGGCGATACGTTCCGTGCAGCCGCGGTCGAGCAACTCGCCGTCTGGGGTGAACGCAACCAGGTTCCGGTGATCACTCAGGCTGCGGGCACGGACCCGGCGGCCGTGATCTTCGACGGTATGCAGTCCGCGCGCGCCCGCGACATGGATGTGCTGCTGGCCGACACGGCCGGCCGATTGCACACGCAGTCGAACCTGATGGAGGAACTGAAGAAGGTCAAGCGCGTGATGGGACGCGTCGATCCGTCGGCACCGCACGAGGTACTGCTGGTGCTCGATGCAGGCCAGGGACAGAACGCGCTCCAGCAAGCGAAGCTGTTCAACGAAGCCCTCGGTGTCACCGGCGTCGTCCTCACCAAACTCGACGGCACGGCCAAGGGCGGCATCGTCCTCGCGATCGCGGACCGGCTGCGGCTGCCCATCCGCTTCGTCGGCATCGGCGAGGGTGCGGAGGATTTCGCCGTATTCGATGCGGAGGGCTTCGTCGACGACCTGCTGGCCACGGGCAAGCCCGCCGCATGATCCGCTTCGAGCACGTCTTCAAGCGCTATCCGAACGGCCGCGAGGCGCTGACCGACCTGTCGCTCGATATCGCGAGCGGCGAGATGGTCTTCCTGACCGGGCATTCGGGTGCAGGCAAGTCGACGTTGCTCAAGCTGATCGCGCTCATCGAACGCCCGACCCGCGGACAGGTCACGGTGAACAACCTCAACGTGGCGAACGTCAGCCGCAGCCGCATTCCCGCCTTCCGTCGCCAGATCGGCGTCGTCTTCCAGGACCACAAGCTGCTCGCCGACCGCACGATTTTCGACAATGTCGCCCTGCCGCTGATCATCGCCGGCGTGGGGACCCGGGAGATCGGCAAGCGGGTGCGGGCTGCACTCGACCAGGTCGGCCTGCTGGCTCGCGAACAGGCACTACCGCTTGAACTGTCGACAGGCGAACAGCAGCGCGTCGGCATCGCCAGGGCCGTAGTCAGCAAGCCGCCGGTGCTGATCGCCGACGAGCCCACCGGCAACCTCGATCCCGACCTCTCGCTTGAGGTGATGCAGATCTTCAGGCGCTTCAACGAAGTGGGCGTCACCGTGCTCGTCGCGAGCCACGACATCCGCCTGCTGGAGCGGTTCGGGTTGCGCCGGGTCCGCCTCGAAGGCGGCCGCATCCAGGATGAGACGACGCACGTGCCGTCGAAGGCGGATGGTGCCGCTCCCGCCCTGGTCGACCCGGCCAGCTTCCTGGGCATGGAATAGCCACGATGGCAGCACGCACACACACCCCCGCGACGAGGCAAGGCTGATGGGCGCCTGGCTCACGCGTCACCTGCAGACACTGGTCGGCTCGCTCGGCCGGCTCTCGCAGCAGCCGGTGTCGAACCTGCTCACTATCCTCGTCATTGGCATTGCGCTGGCCCTGCCCGCGTGCCTGCAAGTGCTGGTCGCCAACGCGCGCTCGGTCACGGGCGATCTCAGCAACGCAGTCGACATCTCGGTCTACCTGAAGCGCACGGTCAGCGAGCAGCAGGCGCGCGAGGTCGCCGACCGGATCAGGCAGCGCCGCGACATTGCGAAGGTCGACCTGATCACGTCCGCGGCCGCGCTCAAGGAGTTCCGCGAGTTCTCCGGGTTCGGCGCCGCGCTCGATGCCCTGGCCGACAACCCGCTGCCGCACACGCTCGTGGTGCGACCGGGTGCCGGCGACCTGACCCCCGCCCACCTCGAGAGCGTGGGAGCGGACCTGAAGGCGCTGCCCGAAGTGGAACTGGTGCAGCTCGACACCGCGTGGGTGCAGCGGCTCGAGGCGATCCTCGACGCGGTCCGTCGCGGCATCGTCGTGGCCGCCGTGTTGCTGGCGATCGGGGTCATGGTGATCGTCGGCAATACGATCCGGCTCGACATCCAGAACCGTCGCGATGAGATCGAGGTCACCAAGCTGGTGGGCGGCAGCGATGCGTTCGTCCGCCGGCCGTTCCTCTACAGCGGTGTCTGGTACGGGCTGGGAGGGAGCCTCGTGGCCTTGGGCATCGTCGCCGTGACCGTCCTCGTGCTGAGCGGACCCGTGCAACGCATCACCGGCCTGTACGGCAGCGACTTCCGCCTGACCGGGCTGAGCTTCGAGACAACACTATGGCTGATCGGGGCGGGAGTCGCCCTCGGCTGGGTCGGGTCCTTCATTGCCGCGAGCCGCCATCTTCGAGCCATCGAACCCAAATAGTCGTCTGTAACATGAGCTTATTCAACGAACCGAGAGTCAAAGAAGTGACTCGCGTTTCTTCAATTTAAATAAAGCTTTCCCTCGTGCCCTGCTGGCGACCCTGCGAAGCCGGGAGCCTCTGAACCATAACGTCTTCAGCAAACGGAACTCCCCGCCGTCATTAGCACTCAAAGACCGCGAGTGCTAAGCTTTAAACCTATTAGATAGAATCGAACTTGGGGAGGTCCTGAACTCATGATGACTACCGCCCTGACCGTAGCAACACCGTTGGCCCCGCTGGGCGTCAACCCGGATCGCATCCTGGCTTGGTGCGAGCCGATCTTCCGCCCCATCC
>CAIUGU010000278.1 GCA_903898785.1 uncultured Pseudomonadota bacterium
ATCACTCGAAGTCGCCGCCCCACTCCCAGCCATCGGCCGGACGGGCGATGTGGACCAGACGGATGCGATGGTCAGCCGGGTTGCGGCCGGGCTGGCCCTTCACGATCACCTTGTCGCCGGGCTTCAGCGTGTCCTTGCTCACGTTGCCGTCACGGGCAAGCGCGGCACCACCACCCCACTCCACGGCCCAACGCTGCATCTTGCCGTCCTTGTCCGGCGCCATCACGTGGATGAATGCGTGCGGGTTGCGGAACAGGAACTGCACCACTTCGCCTTCGATCTGCGTGCTCTGGTCAACGAAATACGTTGCCGGGAACGAATGGTGCGCATACGCGGGAACGCCCGCGACAACAGCACCGGCGACCAGCGCCGACAGCCACTTTGCCTTGTTGCTCATCATCTTGGATCTCCTCAATTGAAACAGTCCGGAATTCTGAAAACCGTCGCCCGATCCTGGCCCTGCTGCCAGGCAGCAGGGCAGGGAGGCGCTCACACCTTCGATTACTTCGCCGCCTTCAGGTCGTTGTACACGATCTCGATGAACCGGTCGGTCGAGCCAGGGCCGTTGCCCGAGCCGTAACGGGGATCGTAGTCGATCGTCGGCTTGGCAGCCTTGACCTGCTCCAGCGTCAGGCCGCGGTCAACCATGTCCTTGATGCGGTCGTGAATGATCGTGACCATGTCGCGGTACTCCGCGAGATCGGCCTCGTCCGACAGGCGGCCGTGACCCGGAATGACGAGCGTGCCGCCTTCCTGGCGATCCTTGGGGATCGTGATCTCGAGCATGTGGTTGAGTGCCTTCAGCACGCCCTGGATGCTGCCAGCGCGCGCCTTGTCGATGACGGGATAGTTGTTGGTGTTGTAGATGTCGCCGACGCTCAGCACGTCGGAGCGGCGGAAATACACCATCGAGTCGCCGTCGGTATGCGCGTTCGGTTCATAGAACAGGCGGATGGACTCGTTGTTGAAGAACATGTCCTTCCAGTCGCCGATGTACGTCACGTTCGGCAGCGAGTCGGCTGGCGCAGGGGGCTGGCCGCCGATCGACTCCTGCATCCGCGTCAGCACGTTTTCGTGGGCAAGGATCGTTGCGACGGCACCGGCAGGTGCCGCGCCGCCCTGGCCCTGCGCGGCAACCGCGAGCGGTCCGAGCATGTTGCCACCGGCCACCGAAGCGCCGGCCTTGGAGAGATTGCCGTTGCCACCCGTGTGGTCGCCGTGGCCATGCGTGTTGATGATGAAGCGGATCGGCGCCTTCGAGATCTTGCGGATCTCGGTCAGGATCTTGTCAGACAGCGGTGCGAACTGCGTGTCGACGATGAGCACGCCGTCGTCGCCGACCTGCAGCGTGATGTTGCCGCCCTGGCCCACCAGCATGTAGATGTTGTCGCGGATCGGCAGGACCTTGATCTGCACCGCGTCGAAATTGGGCGCCTGCGGCGCCGGGGCCGCGGGGGCATTCCGGTTCTGGCGCGCGGGCTGCGCGGCCATGGCGACCGATGCCGCACCGAGAATGGCGGCAACGGCAAGCGCCGCAACCTTCGCCTTAGACACTGTATTCCTGTTCATGCTCATACCTTAGGGCTCCCCCGGTTCACAAACTCTTGATCAAGCTTTGCGGCTTGCCGGCAGGCGTCGCCAATGGGCGCCCGCCGGATTGCTGAATGTTTCTTTGACGGACCGTACTGCAGCGAGACGCCGTGTTGCTCAGCGCTTCTTGGCCGCCAGCGCCTTTTCCATGAACTCGGGATAGGCCGTCTGGGCGCCACCGAGAGCCGCTTCATGGGACAGGTTGTAGCGGTCCGCGTACTCGAACTCGGACGGGTGCTTGCCCGGCATGTAGTGCGGTACGTAGCCCTTGGGCTGGCCGACGATCTCCACGACCGGATCGCACGGATAAGGCGCGATGTTGCGCTTGTTGTCGAGCGCGTAGTCGCTCGAGCGGATGAAGGATTCGGTCAGGTAGGCCGGGTCGTGGATCACGGCGACGATCGTCAGGTAGTCCCCGTGGCGGATGTAATGCTCGCGGGTGGTCGCGATGTCGCTGCGGGCCAGGCCGTTGCGGCGGACATACGACTGCTTGAGGTGCGTCGTCTCGACGGCGAGCACGTCGCCTTCCCACTTGCCGAGCGAGAAGCCTTGCCACGAGTGCACGGCATACGCCGGCGGACGCTCACGGCCATCCATCCAGATGGTGCGTTCGGCAGCCTGCCACTCCTTGCGGATGTGGATGCCCTTGGTCTGCTGCGTCTCGGAGTCGATTTCCTTCCAGATGCGCTCCGGCGAGAAGCGGGTGAAGTAATCGGAGGGATGCGGACGGCACTGGTATTCCTCGAGCGTCAGGATCGACGGATCCCACGCGAGGCCGCGGGCGCGGTTCGCTTCGTTGATCGGCACGCCGTGGAACTCGGCCATGTCGGGACCCGGGATGCGCTCCGGCAGGTCTTCATGCAGTCGGACGTTCCAGACGCCCGACAGGTCGACTTCCGCCATCGCGGAAGAACTCGCGAGCAGCAGCAAGGCCGCGGCGATCGCAGAACGGTTGGGTTTACGCATGACTGATCAAGACCCCCGAAACATCAATCTAGATTTGGTTATCCGACTCGGCGCAATCGGCCGTCGCCCGTGTGCGCGGGCCGGCCTCTGTCAATTTATGTATCGCCTGCAAGCGCATCAGGACGGTTCCTACCCCTGAAGCAGCCTCGCAAGCGCCTTGATGTGGCTTCGATGATACGTCAGCGATCGCGAGCCTGTCGACTCGGGCCCGACAGATAAGTGTCAAGAAATGTGGTTCGTTTTGCCGCCGCGACAGTGCTTTGCAGCGCAACGAAGACCGCGGGCCCCGGAAGCAGAATCATGTCGACAGCCCTGCACGGCGTGAGTATAAAGACGCCAGCCAAAACAGGTCGGCCCGGTCGATCGCACCCGGGACCGCCGCCTTCGGGAGACGTTGCCACTTATGGATTCCTTCATTTTCGACCTGCCTCGCCTGCGCGTCGTGTTCGGCCCGGGTCGCCGCAGCCAGCTGAAGCAGGAAGTGGAAGCGCTCGGCCTGAAGCGGGTCCTGATCATCGCCGACCCGATCCACGTCGGCACCGCCACGCTGCTGTCGGACCAGCTCGGCTCGTTGAGCGCCGGCATCTATGACAAGGTAGCGGTCCATGTCCCCGTCGAGATCGCCGAGGCCGGCAAGGCCAAGATCAAGGAGTTGGGCGCCGACGGGTGCGTGTGCCTGGGTGGCGGCTCGTCCATCGGCCTCGCCAAGATCATCGCGCTGGACCTCGGGCTGCCCATCATCGCCATTCCGACGACCTACGCCGGTTCGGAGATGACGCCCGTCTGGGGTCTCACGTCGGGCGCTCTCAAGAAGACCGGCAAGGACGCAAAAGTCCAGCCAAAATCAGTCATTTACGATGCAGAGCTGCTGACCAGCCTGCCACCCAAGATCGCGGGCCCCAGCGGCATCAATGCGATGGCGCATTGCGTCGAGGCCTTGTATGCGGAGAACCGCAATCCCCTGATGTCCACGCTCGCGCAGGAAGGCGTGCGGGCGATGGCCGAATCGCTGCCGCTCGTGTGCAGGAACCCGAAGGACCTCGACGCGCAAAGCGGCGCCCTCTACGGCGCGTGGATGGGAGGCATCGTGCTGGGTTCGGTGGGCATGGCCTTGCACCACAAGCTGTGCCATACGCTCGGCGGCACGTTCAACCTGCCCCACGCCGATACCCACGCAGTCGTGCTCCCGTACGCGACGGCTTACAACATCGACGCGGCCCCGGATGCGAAGCGCCGGCTCACGGCAGCCCTGGGCAGCCCGAATGTCGCCGCTGCGCTGCACGCCCTCGGGCAGGCCGTCGGCGCACCCGCGTCCCTGAAGGCGATGGGCCTCACGCCGGCCGACCTGGACAAGGCGGCAGACCTCGCCATGCAGAACTCGTACGTCAATCCACGACCCCTGACCCGCGAGGGTATCCGGCAACTGCTGGAAGACGCCTACCAGGGCATCGTTCCCCGCACCTAACCCGGCGCGTCCGTTGCGAACCGCCGTGGTTTAGACTTGCCCGCTGGGCCAAGAGCTTTACGTTTACATTCGCATTCACATTTACAGAGACTCAAAGCGGCATGGACAACTTCCTGATGATGCTGGAGAACCTGGAACTCTCGCAGTGGGTTCTGGGATCGATCTGGGGCTATCCGGTCTTCCTGACCTTCCACTCGCTGGGCCTCGGCCTGCTGGTCGGCCTGCTCGTGGTCATCGACCTCCGCGTGCTCGGCGTGGCGAAACCGCTGCCGCTCTCGGAACTGCGGAAGATGATGCCGTACGTGTGGTTCGGTTTCGTCCTGAACGCCGTTTCGGGCGTGGTGCTGTTCATGGCGGATGCCAGAAAGGACTACTACAGCAACTCCTTCCGCTGGAAGATCCTGTCGATCGTGGTCGGCCTCGTCATCGCGGTGTACCTGAACAACAAGGTGCTGCGCGAAAACGCCGAGGAGACGCCACCGCTGGCGCGCCTGCTGGCCGTCGTCTCGCTGGCCAGCTGGACGGGCGCGATCGTCGCCGGCCGGTTGATCGCCTATCTGTCGTCTCCGCTTTAAAGAACACAGAGAATTCATCATGTTGCAAGGATTTCTGGAATCGCTCGACGGCACGGCAATCGGCCTGACGGTCAAGACCTCGGTCTGGATGTTCCCGGTGCTTGAGGCATTGCACTTCATCGGCCTAGCGCTGCTGATCGGCGGCATCGCGGCGCTGGACCTCCGGGTACTCGGCGTAGCCAAGCGCCTGCCGATCGCACCCCTGCACAAGCTGCTGCCGCTCGTGTTCGTGGGCTTCGGCATCAACCTCATCACGGGCGTGCTGTTCTTCCTGTCCGACCCGCTCGGCTACGGCGTGAATCCCGCCTTCCAGTTCAAGGTCATCTTCATCCTGCTGGCCGGCTTGAACGCGCTCTGGTTCGAGCTGAAGCTGTCCCGCCAGGTTGAGGAATGGGGCCCCGGCGTGGATGCGTCGACCCATGCCAAGGTGGTCTGCGGCCTGTCGCTGTTCCTGTGGGCGGGCATCATTACCGCCGGCCGCTTGCTGCCCTCTTTCGCCGCCCTCCTCTGAGGGCCGCTGCGGACACCGCTGGCGGGACCCCACCGTCGGCGTGGACCGGGGTACCAATAACGGGGGCACGTGCCGCACCAGGGTGGAGCATTCGCGGGATGTCGTGGACGAAGGTAAAGGGGCCGCAGCACTGGCTGTAAGGCACTTGTGGGCTCCCGATTTGTCATATTGATTGCATCCTTGCGCGTGGCCGGACCGCGGAAAATCCAGCGTAATGGATTACATCCGGCGATTTGTGTTTGGACCGCGCGCCCGCTTAAGATTGGCGACTCAAAATCATGATGACGGCGATTCCGATTCATGATGAGGTTTCATGAAGCAGTCCGCTGGCACCGGGCGGACTGCAGACCCGGCAAGTCAGATCCAGACCAGGACCTTTTTAAGGACACGTGATGAGTGAATTCCAGACAGTTTTCGGCTCCCTGAACGACTACACGAAGGGCGAGCTCAAGATCATCAATGATGATCCGAAGCACTACGTCTTCTCGAACATCTTCGATGTGGCATCGAAGTCCAAGCCCTACGAAAAGGTGGTGGTCGCCATCAACCTCGAGTACGTCATCGAGGCCGTCCGCGCCGAAGGCGTGTCCGACTGGTACGCGGTGGCGCACGACGAGTTCGCCATCGTCATGGACGGCGAGGTCCGCATTGACCTCGTGAAGCTCGACAACCCGAACGCCGTAGCCCCCGCGGACAAACAGGGCGCCGTCAAGGTCAAGGGCGAACCCGTCGGCAAGAAGATGGGCCACATCGTCTGCAAGCGCGGCCACCAGGCCCTGCTGCCGGCAGGTGCCGCGTATCGCTTCACCGCGACGAAGACGGGCGTCATGATGATGCAGACGGTCCTCGGCGACCTGTCCGTGCAAAAGTGGGCGGAAATCTGCTACAAGTAATCGCATTATCGGGCGACCGGACATCCCTTACGTAGTCGCCTGATTTTTCTGGAGGATTGATTGAAATGAGCGCAGCAGCAAACGTGTTAGTGAACGCATCCGCTCCCAGCAACGAAACGGGCTACCGTACGTTCACGCTGGGCAGCTTCAAGATCAGCCGTGACGAATACTTCGTGCACGTCACCTGGCCGGCCAAGGGCCAGCAGATGAAGCACATCATGTCGGCCGACGCCTTCCTGCGCGCGATGATGCGCGACGTTGCCTGGGGCTTCTTCTACGGCTGGGTCAACTTCGACGGCATGGTCGGGACCCGCAACAAGTACGGCCAGGTCGAGTTCTATGCCGGCCGCTACGCACCTGCCTACCACGATCGCGGCCTCGACCTCGTCGAGACCTTCGATACCCCGCTGATCATGGCGACCTTCAAGGCCATCCTCGAGGACTTCACGAACAAGGGCTTCGACCCGTTCGCCGCTCCGGACGAGACCGGCTCGTCCTGGGTCGGCAAGAAGAACGGCTCGAACACGGAAGCCATCGACCGCCAGCGCCAGGCCTGCAAGCGCATGCCCGGACTGCCCGGCGACGCCGAACTCCGCACCGATTCCAACGGCTATCCGGTGAACCGCGCGTTCGCCGACGTCGTGCAGGACGCCCCGGAAGTCCATGCCGAGGCGGGCTTCGAGAACGACGTCCACGCGATGAACCTGTTCGCGTACCTGTCGCGCTCCGACGTGACGTGGAATCCTTCCGTCACCTCCGTGTGCGGCCGCAGCCTCTGCTGCCCGACCACCGAGGAGTACATCCTCCCGATCAAGCACGGCAACGACCGCGTCGAGTGGTTCGTGCAGCTGTCCGACGAGATCGAGTGGGAAGTGGAAGACAAGCTGACGGGCCTGCCCCGCGCCAAGGCCATCATGAAGGCCGGCGACGTGGCGGCGATGCCCGCCAACATCCGGCACCAGGGCTTCTCGAAGAAGCGTTCCATGCTGCTGGTATGGGAGAACGCGACGCCTGAACTGCCGGAAATGTACGAGAGCGGCAAGCTGCAGCCTTACCCCGTCAATTTCTGACGAAAAGGCGCTCTTGGTGCGATAATGGTGGCGGCCCTCGGGCCGCCACTTTTTTTTACGGGTCTCGCTGCCGGAATGCGTCAGCGCCCAGGAACACGAAGCAATCCAAATGAAACTGCAAACCAAACTGTTCATCGGAGGCGAGTTCGTCGACGCGGCGGACGGCGCCACGTTCCCCACCTACAATCCTTTCGACGGCTCGGTCATCGCCCAGGTTGCGGAAGCCAAGGCCGCGGATGTCGACAAGGCCGTGGCTGCCGCCAAGAAGGCGTTCCCGGCATGGCGCGACATGCCCGCGATGGCACGTGGCCGCTTGCTGCTGAAGCTCGCTGATGCGATTGAAGCGAACGCCGAAGAACTGGCACAGCTCGAGTCCCTGGACACCGGTCACCCGCTGCGCGACAGCCGCGGGCTCGACGTGCCGCGCACGGCCGTCACCTTCCGTTACTTCGGCGGCATGGCGGACAAGCACCAGGGCAGCGTCGTTCCGGTCGAGGCAGGTTTCCTCAACTACGTGCTGCGCGAGCCGCTCGGCGTCGTCGGCCAGGTGGTGCCGTGGAATTTCCCGCTGATGTTCACGAGCTGGAAGATGGGCCCTGCCCTGGCAGCCGGCAACACGATTGTCCTCAAGCCGGCGGAAATCACGCCACTGAGCTCGCTCAGGATTGCGGAACTGATGGCCGAAGTCGGTATTCCCGCCGGTGTCGTCAACATCCTGCCGGGTCACGGGTCCATCGCAGGCCAGCACCTCGCAGAGCACCCGGACGTTGCGAAGATCGCCTTCACGGGTTCGACCGCGGTCGGCCGCAAGATTGTCCAGGCATCTGCCAGCAACCTGAAGCGCGTGCAGCTCGAGCTCGGCGGCAAAGGCGCGAACATCGTGTTCTCGGATGCCAACCTCAAGGCCGCCATCAACGGCAGCGCGTTTGCGATCTTCCACAACCAGGGACAAGCCTGCATCGCTGGCTCGCGGCTGATGCTGCACAAGAACATCGCGGACGAGTTCCTGGAAGGCTTCGTCAAGCTCGCGAAGTCCATCAAGCTTGGCAACCCGCTCGATCCCAAGACCGAGATGGGCCCGCTCACTTCGAAGCTGCACCAGCAGCGCGTGCTCAACTACTGCCAGATCGCGCAGCAGGAAGGCGGCAAGATCCTCACGGGCGGCAAGGCACCGGACGCACCGGAACTGGCGAAGGGCTTCTTCGTCGAGCCCACCATCGTGATGGCGCAGCCGCAGGACCGCATCTGCCAGGAAGAAGTCTTCGGACCGTTCGTTTCCGTCAACACGTTCGAGTCCGACGAGGAAGCGATTGCCATCGCCAACTCGACGGAATACGGACTCGGCGGCGGCCTGTGGACCACGAACCTGCAGCGGGCACACCGCGTCGCGGGCTCGATGAAAGCCGGCATGGTCTGGATCAACTGCTACAAGCGAGTGAACCCGGGGTCGCCGTTCGGCGGCGTGGGCAGTTCGGGATACGGGCGCGAGATGGGCTTCGAAGCCATGCACGACTACACCGATGCGAAGTCGGTGTGGGTGAACGTCGACGCGCAGATTCCCCCGCACTATCCGCGGTGAACCATGCCCAGCTGGCGGGATCATCCTAATGCCCCCGCGCAGGGCAGCGTGCTCTGCGCGGTGGAAGATATCCCTCAGGGCTCGGGCCATGAGGTGATGTACGGCGAAGGCATCAAAAAGCTGCGCGTGGTCGCGTTCCGCGACGGCGAGACGGTGTGGGCTTACGTGAACAGCTGCCCGCATTTCTCGCTGCCGCTCAATGCCAAGCCGCAGACATTCCTGATCTCGGAACGCAATCAGGTCATGTGCGCCTTCCACTGCGCCATCTTCCGCTTCGAGGATGGCGCATGCATCGACGGGCCGGCGGTGGGCATGGGACTCGAAGTCGTACCCATCAGGATCGAGAACGGCCAGGTCGTCATTCAGGCGGCCTGATCCCTACAGGCGGAGAGATATGGCGGCGGACACGTTGACTGACAGCGAAGCGCGGGAAGAGCAACTCCTGCTGTCGTCGCCGGATACCACGGTCAATGTCCGAAGCGTCTTCGGCATCGACAGCGACCTCACCGTACCGGCATTCAGCCAGCGGTCGGAGCACGTGCCGGACATCGACCCCGCGTATCGCTTCGATCGCAACACCACACTCGCCATCCTCGCGGGATTCGCCCACAACCGCCGCGTGCTGGTGCAGGGTTACCACGGTACCGGCAAGTCCACGCACATCGAGCAGGTCGCTGCGCGCCTCAACTGGCCCTGCATCCGCATCAACCTCGACAGCCACGTCAGCCGCATCGATCTGATCGGCAAGGACGCGATCGCGATCAAGGGCGGTCAGCAGGTCACCGAGTTCCGCGAAGGCATCCTGCCGTGGGCGCTGCAGCGCGCGGTCGCGTTGATTTTCGACGAGTACGACGCGGGTCGACCGGACGTGATGTTCGTGCTGCAGCGCGTACTCG
The DNA here is from genome assembly GCA_903898785.1 of uncultured Pseudomonadota bacterium. Classification (GTDB taxonomy): domain Bacteria; phylum Pseudomonadota; class Gammaproteobacteria; order Steroidobacterales; family Steroidobacteraceae; genus CAIUGU01. The sequence continues at coordinate 9,546 of CAIUGU010000278.1, forward strand.
AAGCCCAGGGCAAGCTGACCCTGCTCGACCAGAGTCGCGTCATTCGTGCCCACCCCGCTTTCCGGCTGTTCGCCACGGCGAATACGGTCGGCCTTGGCGATGCGAGCGGCCTGTACCAGGGCACGCAGACGATCAACCAGGGACAGATGGACCGCTGGAATATCGTCGCCACGCTCAACTACGTCGCCCCCGAAGCGGAAGTGGAAATCGTCATCGCGCGTGTCCCGCAGTTCGCGACGGCAGAGGGACGGGCCACGGTGCAGCGCATGGTGGCTCTGGCCGGCCTCACGCGCACCGCGTTCATGGGAGGCGAACTGTCCACCGTGATGTCGCCCCGCACCGTCATCAACTGGGCAGAGAACACCACGATCTTCGGCCAGGTCGAGTACTCGTTCCGCCTCGCGTTCCTCAACAAGTGCGATGAAGCCGAACGGCCGATCATCGCGGAGTTCTACCAGCGCTGCTTCGGCGTCGACCTGGTGGAAGCGGCGATCACGCACAAGTAACAGGGCTGCTGCCGTGGCCCAATCACGCAAGAACGCCGGAGAGCAGCTGCGAGAAGTCTCCGGGGTCGTGCTCAAGGCGCTTGCGCGCCGGGCTGACGAACCGCCTCCGCTCGACGCCCAGCCAGACGCCTTGCCCGGCTCCGCAGCGCTGCTGCAATCGGCGCCGTCGAACCCTTCCGAAATCGAATTGGCACGCTGGCGCGGTTCCATCGATGCATTTGGCCTTCGTGCCCGGCTCACCGACCCGAAGATCCTCAAGCGCTTCGCGCCCTCGCTGCCGTTGCAGGAGCGCCTGTATCGTCAGCTGGAGCAAGGAAGAGTCG
>CAIUGU010000279.1 GCA_903898785.1 uncultured Pseudomonadota bacterium
CCGAAAAATCTCGTAGGCCACCGTCTCTGCCGATTTGACATAGCGGCGCCCGGCGCAGGTCGGGCACGGGCTGCACAGCAGGTGCTCGAGGCTCTCCCGCGTCCGCTTACGGCTCATCTCAACCAGCCCGAGCGGCGACACGGAGGAGATATGGGTCTTCGCATGGTCGACTGCAAGGGCCTTTTCCAGCGCCTGCAGCACCTGGCGACGGTGCTCCTCTTCCTCCATGTCGATGAAGTCGATGATGATGATGCCGCCAAGGTTGCGCAGGCGGAGCTGGCGGGCAATCGCCACCGCCGCTTCGAGGTTCGTGCGGAAGATGGTCTCTTCCAGGTTGCGGTGGCCGACATAGGCGCCGGTATTCACGTCGATCGTCGTCATCGCCTCGGTCTGGTCGAACACGAGGTGGCCGCCGGACTTGAGCGGCACCTTGCGTTCGAGCGACTTCTGGATTTCCTCCTCGACGGCATACAGGTCGAAGATCGGCCGGCTGCCGGTGTACACCTCGATTCGGCCTGCCATCTCCGGCATGAAGGTGCGCGAGAACTCGACCATGCTGTCGCAGGTGTCGGCGTGGTCGACCGTGACCTTGTCGATGCCGCTCGACACCACGTCGCGCAGCACGCGGCGCGTCAGCGGCAGGTCCTCGTGCACGAGCGACCCCGGCTTCGCCGCGGCCGCCTTCGCCGCCAGCACGGCCCACAGCTTCTGCAGGAACAGCATGTCGGCCCGCAGGGCGTCCGCCGTCGCGCCTTCGGCCGCCGTGCGCACGATGTAGCCGCCCGGATCGTCGGGCTGCACGAACTGCGCCACCGTTTCGCGCAGGCGGTTGCGCTCGGCTTCGTCCTCGATGCGGGACGAGATGCCGACGCTGTGGCCTTTCGCCATGTAGACGAGATAGCGCGAAGGGATCGTGATGAACGTCGTGAGCCTCGCGCCCTTGGTGCCGAGCGGATCCTTGAGGACCTGCACCAGGATCTCGCCGCCCTCGTTCACGAGCATCTGGATGTCGTCGGTGCGCGTCTCGGGCTGGCCGTTTTCCGCGTCGGCGGGCTGCACGATGTCGGACACGTGCAGGAACGCCGTGCGCTCAAGGCCGATATCGATGAACGCGGCCTGCATGCCCGGCAGCACGCGCGACACGCGCCCCTTGTAGATGTTGCTGATGAGGCCGAGCCGGTTGGCGCGTTCGAGGAAGATTTCCTGCAACACGCCGTTCTCTACCAGCGCCGCGCGGATTTCGCGCGGACTGACGTTGATCAGGATCTCCGCGGTCATGTCGCCGCTCCCGCCCGCACGTCTGCGGCAAACGGCGTCCAGCCGATGGCGCTCAGCAACTCGGCGGTTTCGCTCAAGGGCAGTCCCATGATGCCGGAGTAACTGCCGGCGATGCGCGTGATGAAGACGGCAGCGAGTCCCTGCACGGCGTAACCGCCCGCCTTGTCGAGCGGCTCAGGCGTGGCGGCATACGCTTCCATCTCGCGCGCGGTGAGGTCGCGGAACGTGACGTTGCTGACGCTGACTCGCGATTCGCAGCCTGCGTCGCTGCGCAGTGCCACGGCCGTGAACACCTGGTGCGTGCGGCCGGAGAGCTGCTCGAGCATCGCGCGACTCTCGGCACTGTTGGCCGGCTTGCCGAGCATCACCTTGCCGAGGGCCACCGTGGTGTCGGCCCCCAGCACCGGCAATCGTTCTTCAGGCACAAGCTGGTCCCAGAGCGCCTCCGCCTTCGACTGGGCCAGCCTTTCGACGTAGGTGGCCGGGTCTTCGCCAGGCAGCACGGACTCGTCGAGCGCCGCCGGGCGCACCCCGTGGGGCACGCCGATCTGCGCGAGAAGCTGGCTCCGCCGGGGGGAAGCTGAGGCAAGGTAGATCAAGGGCTTGGAAGTCATGGTCCCGGAAGAATACACAGCATGCCGCAGATTGGCATGATGCTCCGCAAATTACGGCAGCCAGCGTTAACCGGAACTGAATCGCGGCAGGCGGAGGTTGATGCAAAACCCCTTGCATCACCCTGTCAGGCCCGGTGATAGGGGTGGTTCTTGAGGACGCTGACCGCCCGGTACAGCGCCTCGGCGACCAGGACGCGGGCCAGCGCATGGGGCAACGTCAGCGCCGACAGGGACCACCGCAAGTCGGCCCGGGCATCGACTTCGGGCGCGAGGCCCTCGGGGCCACCGATCAGGAAGGCGACCGGCCGGCCGTCCTCGGCCCGCTTGGCGAGGAAAGCCGCCAGCTGCACGGTACTCAGGGACTTGCCGCCCACCTGCAAGGCCACCACGTAGGGCTTGTCGGCCAGGTGGCCGAGCATCCGCTCGCCCTCCTTGGCAACGGCCCTGGCGGTGTCGGCCCCGGTACGCTGGCCGAGAGGAATTTCCACCAGATCAAGCCGGTAGTCGCCCCGCAGCCGACCTGCATAGTCGGCGTAGCCCTCCTGCACCCAGCCGGGCAGGCGGTTCCCGGCGGCGATCAGGCGGAGCAACACGAGACCGGTTCCGGTTACCTGGCGCTTTCCCGGGCGGCCGCGCTCACGTCCCACAGGTCTTCCAGCCGGTAGAACTCGCGGACGCGCGGCAGCATGACGTGCACGATGACGTCCTGCAGGTCGACCAGCACCCACTCGCCGTCGCGCTCGCCTTCCACGCCCATCGGGCGGTAGCCGGCCTTCTTCGAGTACTCGATGACGCGGTCGGCGATCGACCGTACATGGCGATCCGAGTTGCCGCTCGCGACGATCAGCGTGTCGGCGATGTCGGTGAGGCCGCGGACATCGAGCACCGTCGGATTGACGGCCTTCATGTCCTCGAGCGCGGACATCACGATGCGGGTGAGGTCGGTCGCGGGAGCGCCCTTGCCCGCGACCGGCTTGGCAGCGGCGGGCCTGGGCTTGCTGGCTGCCTTCTTCGCGGCAACCGGCCTGGCGGCAACCGCCTTGGGCTTCGGGCGCGCGGCGGGCCGGGGCGCCGACTTCGCCGCGGGCCGTGCGGCCGGCTTCGTACCCCGCCGTGGGGACGCACCCGCCGGCTTGCGCGCCGGCGCGGCGCCCGCAGGGGCCCTGGAGGATTTCTTTGCAGTTGCTTTAGCGCGCTTCACAGCCATGACCTTAATTGTCCTCTCGAAAAATTCGTCTAGCGCTGCTGGCCGCGGGCGTAGCAGGCGGTACTCGCGATGATGTCGCACACGGCGTCGGGCATCAGGTAGCGGGGATTGCGTCCCGAAGCGATCAATCGCCGCACTTCGGTCGACGAGATCTCGAGCTGCGTGACCGCGTGGATGAAGATGCGGCCGGCGATGGCTTCATGCAGGTCGTCGACACGGCCCGTGCCGCGGTCGACGAGCAGCTCGCCGAGCGGCCCCATCGTCGGCGCACGCCAGCCCGGGCGATGCGCCACCACGAGGTGCGACAGCTGCAGGAGCTCCTGCCACTGATGCCACTTCGGCAGCTCGAGGAACGCATCCATGCCGACGATCAGGCACAACGGCCGCGTCGGATGTTCGGCCCTGAGACCGGCGAGCGTGTCGACGGAATACGACGGCCCCTCGCGCCGGGTCTCGCGATCGTCTACGGTGAAGCCGGGCTGCCCTGTAGTCGCCGCACGCACCATTGCCACCCGCTGCTCCGCGCTCGCCATCGGCTGCTCGCGATGCGGCGGGTTGCCGGCGGGCATGAACCGCAGCTCGCCGAGCTTCAGCGCCTGCAGCAGTTCGAACGCGGTCCGCAGGTGGCCATAGTGGATCGGGTCAAACGTGCCACCGAAAATGCCGATCGGATTCATGCTGCTCTCGCCAGTCGTACGCCCGCGAGGCGGGCAATCAACGCTTCCATTTCCACCCAGGGATCGCGCTTGAGTGCGCCCTTGATGGCCCGGTCCACCCGCGCTGCGTCGGTCAGCAGGCCAAGGATGGCGGGGCCCTTGAGTCGCGACAGGGCCTGGCGCATGGCCGCCTGGCGTGGCCGCCACACGTATTCCGCATTCATCGCGGCATCCGGGGTCTGGCCATTGCGCACCATGTACTCGACGCGGGCGAGCCAGTGCAGGTCCTTGTTGACGCCCCACAGCACCAGCGTGAGCTCGGTGCCTTCCTGCCGCAGGCCTCGCAGGATGCGCAGCGCCCTCGCGGCCTGACCGCGCATGGCCACTTCGCCCAGTTGCAGCACGTCATAGCGCGCGCTGTCGACCACTTCCTCGAGCACCGCCTCTGCCGTCAGCGGTCCCGGCGGATGCAGCAGCGCGAGCTTCTCGATCTCCTGGTGCGCGGCCAGCAGGTTGCCCTCGACGCGATCCGCGATCAGCGAAGCCGCCGTGCCCTCCGCCCTGAGTCCGTGCCGCCCGAGCCGCTCCTCGATCCAGGCAGGCAATTTCGGCAGGTCGATGGGCCACACCTGCACGACGGTGCCGTGCTGCTCGACGGCCGTAGCCCACTTCGTCGACAGCGCGCGGCCATCGAGGCGATCGGTGATGATCAGCAGCAGGATGTCGTCGGGCTTGGCCGCGGCGAGCTCGATGATCGTGTCAGCGCCGTCCCCCGGGCTGCCCGTGGGCATCCGCAGCTCGACGATGCGACGCTCGGCAAACAGCGACAGCGACTGCGTGCTCGCCCTCAAGTCGTTCCAGTCGAAGCCGCGCTCGACGAAATGCAGTTCGCGCCCCGTGAAGCCGGCCGCGCGGGCCTTCGCCCGGATGGCATCGCAGGCCTCGCTGGTCAGCAGAGGATCGTCGCCGGTGACGAGGTACACGGGGCTCAAGCCCTTGGCGAGGCTTGCGCGCAGGTTGTCGGCGGTGATCTTCACCAGGAAAGCGGGCGAAGCACCGGACTGCGGGGTGCCCTGGCCTCTGGCGTTGCGAAGTGGAGCGTCAAGGTGGCGGTCAGCGGGGTCTTGGGTAAGCGTGGATCTGCAAGTGGCGGCGAAGGCAATGGCGCGAATGGCGCCGCATCCTCGGGGGGGCCGCAGGCAAGGCGCCTGAAATCGCTTTTGATTATGGCGGATGGGCGCAGGCATTGCCAGCCGCGGCCCCGCCGATTTATGGTATAGGTACAAGCGTATGAACCTGCTTCACCTGGCAAGAAATCCACCGCGTTGGCTGCGAGCCTTGCTCGCCAGCCTGATGCTCGTGCTTGCCATGGATTCGCTGGCGCATGCGCAGCACATGCACGGCCACGAGTTCGACGGCCGGCCTGGCGTCGAATCCGCGCTCTGCGGTTTCTGCGTCGCATTCGACCGCATGGCCGACGGTCCGGCCACCCCGGTCTTCGCCATCGCGCCGGTCGATCCGATCCTGCACACCGCGCTGCCCGAAGTGGCGCCTCCTGTCGTCCGTATCCCGTTCCGTCACGTTCCCCGCGGCCCCCCCGCCGCCTGATCGACCGCTTTCGCCACGCCTGCGTGGCCCTTCGTGCAAGAACCGCCCGCATCGGGCCGTTTCCACGCTTAGTCGATCAGTTTGAGGAACGATCACATGTCTACCTATTCGCGCGCTCCGCGCCATTCCGCCATCCGCTTTCCCGGGCTCGCCCTGAGCATTGCCACGATCCTCTGCGCAGCCGCAACGCAGGCCCAGGAATCCAGCCTCGAAGAGATCGTCGTGACGGCAACCCCCTTGCGGGAGAGCCCTCTCGAGATGGCACAGCCCACCGCGATCGTCAGCGGCGACGATCTGCGTCGCCAGATCGAAGGCAGCATCGGCGAAACCCTGTCGAAGGAACTCGGCATCAGCTCGACTTACTTCGGACCCAGCGCCAGTCGCCCGGTGATCCGCGGGCTCGGAGGAGACCGCGTGCAGATCCTGGAAGACGGGCTGTCGGCACTCGACGTCTCCGGACTCAGCCAGGACCATGCCGTGAGCCTCGAAGGCGTCGTCGCCGAGCAGATCGAGATCATCAAGGGCCCGGCCTCGTTGCTGTACGGCAGCGGTGCCGCCGGCGGCCTCGTCAACATGGTCAGCAACCGGATTCCGAGGAAGGCAGCGGAGAGTGTGCTGAGCGGGGCCGCAGAGGTCCGCGGAGCGGGCGCGACCGGCGAGATGACGGGCGCACTGAGCCTGAATGGCGGCGGCGGCAACCTCGCGTGGCATGCCGACTACTTCAACCGCGAGACGGACGACGTCCGCATCCCGGGCTTCGCACAGTCGGCGGCGCTCAGGCAGCAGTTGATCGACGAGGGCGAGACCCCGAGTGATGTCGAAGGCACCATCGAAAACTCGTCAAGCGAGGCCAATGGCGGCGCGCTCGGTGTTTCGCTGGTCGGAGCCTCGGGCTTCGGAGGCATTTCCTTCAGCCGCTACGAAACGACCTACGGCATTCCGATCGAGGAAGCCGCCTTCATCGACATGCAGCAGGACCGCTTCGACATCAGCGGCGAGTGGCGTCCATCGATGTCGGTCATCGATGCCGTGCGGGTGCGCGGTGCCTACAACGACTACACGCATACGGAGTTCGAGGAGGCAGGCGTGCCCGGCACGCAGTTCTTCCAGACCGCTTCCGACGTGCGCGTCTCGCTCGACCACCACTTCGGCGACTGGCGTGGCACCGCCGGCGTGCAGTTCCTGGATGTCGACTTCAAGGCGTTCGGCGACGAAGCGTACGTGCCCCCCTCTGCAACCAGGGGACTCAGCCTGTTCGCGTTCGAGGAGCGCCATTTCGACCAGTGGACCCTCGAGTTCGGCGCCCGTGCGGAGAACCAGAAGGTCACCCCCGACGCCGCAACCGGCCTGCCCGGCTACGACAAGACGGCAGTCAACCTGTCGGCAGGCCTTGTGTGGAAGTTCGCCACCGACCACGCACTGGCGTTCAATCTCACGCGCACGGAACGGCACGCACAGGCGGCCGAGCTGTATGCGGATGGACCGCACCTCGCCGCGGGCCGAGTCGAGGTCGGCGATTCCGGCCTCGACATCGAGGACGCACTGACCTTCGACGTCTCGCTGCGCCACGCAGGCGACGGCGTGAACTGGACCCTGAGCGCGTTCTACAACGATTATTCCAGCTACATCTACATGAATCCCACGGGCACGACGCGGGAAATCGAACCCGGCGAAGAGCTCCCTGTGTTCCAGGCGCAGCAGGCTGGCGCCAAGCTGTATGGCTATGAGGCCGAGGTCCTGTTCCCGCTCGGGCTGTCGAACGGCGGCAAGCTCGAGTTCCGGCTGGCGTCCGACTACGTACGCGGCGAGCTCGAAGGCGGCGACAACCTGCCACAGATGCCTGCCCAACGCTTCGGTGGCGGATTGCACTACGAATGGGAGACGTGGCATGCCGGCATCGAGGCCTTCTACAACCTCAAGCAGGACAAGGTGGCCGAGTACGAACTGCCAACGGAAGCCTATACGGCATTGAATGCCGATATCAGCACGCGGCTGCCGATCGGTGGTGCGAACATGTTCCTGTTCCTGCGCGGCAACAACATCCTGAACGAGGAAGCGAGGCAGGCGAGTTCGTCGCTGAAGGACTCGGTGCCGTTGCCTGGACGGTCGCTCGCAGCCGGGGTGCGCGTCTCGTTCTGATCCGGGACGACCGCGGGATCCGGGTGGCCTGCTTCATGGGCCACCCGGGTTCAGCGTCGGGGCGCCATGCACGGGATCGGTGCAGCGATGCCCCGTGCAGTACGGATTCTCCCGTTCCCCGCGTCCCCTTCGGCAATCGCGAATCCCTGGGAAGATGCGTGTCCGCGCGAGATTCCCTCGCTGTGCAACCGAAGCACGGGTTCCAGCGCCTCCGGGCATGATTAGTGCAACGCGAACCCGAGGCACACCGCACCTCCTTGCCATTGCATGAACACCCCAGGGACCGCCATTGCGTTGAACCACCTCCAGTTCGGCTGGACACCAGGGCAGCCGTTTCTCGAGATTGCGGGGTTCACTGTTGCGCGAGGCGAGCGCGTGTTCCTGCAGGGTCCGAGCGGTTGCGGCAAGAGCACCTTGCTTGGACTGATCGGCGGCGTGCTGGAACCGCTGTCCGGTTCGATCGACGTGCTTGGCCGGTCCTTGCAGGCCATGCGCCGGCAGGATCGCGACCGGTTTCGCGCAGCCCACATCGGCTTCATCTTCCAGATGTTCAACCTGGTGCCGTACCTGTCGATCCTCGACAACGTGCTGCTGCCCCTCGAGTTCTCGCGTGAGCGTCGACTGAACCTCGAGGCCCGCGGCGTGCAGCCCGTGGCGGAGGCACGTCGCCTGCTCGGCGCGCTCGGTCTGGAGGACGGCGGGATGCTGAAGCGCCCAGCCACCGCGCTCAGCCAGGGACAGCAGCAACGAGTCGCGGCGGCCCGCGCGCTGATCGGCCGGCCGGACCTGCTCGTTGCGGACGAGCCGACGTCGTCGCTCGACGCCGATGCACGGCAGTCCTTCCTGTCGCTGCTGATGCAGGAATGCGTAAACGCGGGGACCACCGTCGTCTTCGTCAGCCACGACTCCGCGCTCAGTCCCCTCTTCGATCGCACCGTGGCATTCAGCTCGATCAGCGGCAGGGCAGACGCATGATCATTCCGCGACTCGCACTGCTCAGCCTCTGGAACCGGCGCGGCACGGTGCTGCTCACCGTCTGTGGCATTGCCGTCAGCGTGGCGCTGCTGCTCGGCGTGCAGAAGATCCGCACCGACCTGCGGACCGGATTCGCCAACACGATCTCCGGTGCCGACCTGATCGTAGGCAGCCGCAGCGGGCCGGTGAACCTGCTGCTGTACTCGATCTTCCGCATCGGCGATGCGACGAACGGCGTCTCGTGGGGCATCTATCGCCGGATCGCCGCACACCCGGAGGTCGCCTGGACGATTCCGCTGTCACTCGGCGACTCGCATCGCGGCTATCGTGTTCTCGGCACGAATGGCGACTACTTCGCCCACTACCGCTTTGCGCAAAGCCGTGTCCTCGAGTTCGCCGCCGGGGGCCCGTTCATCCGGCGGCATGATGCGGTGCTGGGGGCCGACGTCGCCGCTGCGCTCCGCTACACGCTGGGGCAGTCGATCACGCTGGCGCACGGCGTGGGCGAAGTCAGCTTCGCGAACCACGACGACCTGCCGTTCGTCGTCACCGGCATCCTCGCACGCACGGGAACCCCGGCCGATCGCACCGTGCATGTCAGCCTCGACGCCATTGAAGCGCTCCATGCCCGGGAGGAGGCGCCTGCCCCGCCCGAAGGAGCCGCGCATGACGAAGGGCACTCGCTCGACGCCGCGCTGACCCCGGACTCGATCACGGCCTTCATCGTCGGCCTCAAGGGTCGCAGTGCGGCCTTCCAGATCCAGCGCGACATCAACGAATTCCGCGGGGAACCGCTGCTCGCGATCCTGCCCGGCGTAACGCTGCAGCAGCTCTGGCAGGTGGTGGGCATCGCCGAGGCGGCGTTACTGGTCGTGGCCGGCTGCGTGGTGTTCGCGGGCCTGCTCGGCATGCTGACCGCCGTACTCACGAGCCTCAACGAGCGACGGCGGGAAATGGCGATCCTGCGATCCGTCGGCGCAAGGCCCGGCCATGTGTTCCTGCTGATGATGAGCGAAGCCGCCCTGCTCGGCGGCGCGGGCGTGATCGTCGGCATCGCGCTGCTGCATGCAACCGTCGCGGTCGCCACGCCGTGGCTCGAGAGCCGCTACGGCGTGTTCCTCTCGGGCAACGGCATCACTGCCTTCGAGCTGCTGACCGGGGCCGGCGTCGTCGCCGCGGCAGTGCTGGCCGGGGCGCTGCCCGCGTGGCGCGCGTACCGGAACACACTGGCGGACGGGTTGACCCTTCGAGTGTAGCCCGTGACTGCACACCCACCCTGCATCCCTTCCGTTTCGAGGACTCCATCATGCGCATAACGATGTCGGCGATCGGGCGCCGCCTGGCCGTACTCGCCTGTCGGACCTTGTTGCAGCTGTTGTTCGTACCCCTGCTCCTCGCGCCCACCGCTGCCGTCGAGGCACAGACTGCAACGAAGGCAGCCGGCACGGAGAAGGTCGTGAACCTCGACTGGCTTGAACTGTTGCCCGAGAACGAGCGCGCCAGGGGAGTGGCGGCCGCACCGCCACCGGGCCACAACTTCCTCGACGACGGCGGCGCCACCCTGGCCCAGGAAATGTCGTTCGCGGTCAATCCGGCACTGGACGGGACGCTGGTCAGACTGCCCGGCTTCGTCGTGCCGCTCGATCTCGACGCGAAAGGCCAGGTCACGGAGTTCTTCCTCGTCCCCTACTACGGCGCGTGCATCCACTACCCGCCGCCCCCGCCCAACCAGATCGTGTACGTGGTCCCTCCCAAACCCTTCAAGCTGCCCACGCTGACGACCCCCTACTGGGTCACGGGACGCCTGCGGACGGCGGGCAAGACTAGCCGCGTGGGCGCGGCGGCTTATACTGTGTCCGCGCAATCGATGGAGATCTACAAGGATCCGTGAACGGCCCCGCGCCGCCGTTCCGAACACGTCAAGGACCGGACGATGTCCGGCAGTACGATGAAGAACCCAGAAAACGAGGGCCGCCTCTACCCTCCGATCGAGCCCTACCGCACGGGCTACCTGCGCGTGTCGGACCTGCACGAACTGTATTTCGAGGAATCAGGCAATCCGGCGGGCAAGCCTGCCGTGTTCCTGCATGGCGGGCCCGGTGCCGGCTCCGACGTGCGTGCGCGACGGTTCTTCGACCCGAAGGCGTATCGCATCGTGGTATTCGACCAGCGGGGCTGCGGGCGCAGTCGCCCCCATGCGAGCCTCGTCGACAACACCACGTGGCACCTGGTCGATGACATCGAAAAGCTGCGTCGGCACCTCGGGGTGGACCAGTGGCTGGTGTTCGGCGGCTCGTGGGGCTCGACGCTGGCGCTCGCATATGCGCAGACGCATCCCGGGCGCGTGACGGAGCTGGTGCTGCGGGGCATCTTCATGCTGCGCCGCTGGGAACTGCAGTGGTTCTACCAGGAGGGCTGCTCGGCTCTGTTCCCGGACTACTTCGCGGACTACGTGTCCGTCATCCCGCAAGTCGAACGGGGCGACCTGATCGCGGCATTCTACAAGCGGTTGACGGGCACCAACCGGGAAGAGCAACTCGCCGCGGCACGGGCGTGGTCGATCTGGGAGGCCGCGACGAGCTTCCTGCACATCGATCACCACAGCCTGCGGCGGTGGAGCGATGCGGACTTCGCCACCGCAGTGGCGCGCATCGAGTGCCATTACTTCGTGAACAAGGGATTCCTCGAGCACGAGGACCAGCTCATCACGAACGTGGAACGGATTCGCCACATTCCCGCCGTCATCGTGCAGGGACGCTACGACGTGGTGTGCCCGATCAAGACCGCGTGGGACCTGCACCTTGCGTGGCCCGAGGCCGACTTCCGCGTGGCCGCGGATGCCGGTCACTCCGCGTTCGAGCCCGGCAATACGCGAGAACTGATCGCAGCGACCGACCGCTTCAGGTCGCGGTAAGCGGCAGCTGCTGCCTGGCCCCGAGGGCGCTACTTCTTCTTGCGCGCCTTGGTCTTGGTCTTGGTCTTGGCTTTGGAGCCCGACTTCGACTTGGTCTTCGTCTTCTTCTTGGCCTTCGCGGCCTGCTTCGCCTTGTCGAGCGGTACGGGGTCCAGCATCGTGCCCCGGCAGTTCTTCGCGCCGCAGTGGCAGTTGTAGAGCTTCAGGTCCTCGGGATCGTCCGTGCTTTCCCAGACGAGCTGGTAGTCGTAGCAGAGCTCTTCGCCCGGCTGGATGGTGCGCGTCGCCTCGATGAAGATGCGGCGGTCTTCGGTGACCGTCTCGCAGTTCGGGTTGCAGCCGTGGTTGATGAACCGCGCCTCGTTGCCGCCCACGCCTGCATCGATCACGGTGCGGTTGTCGACGATGAACAGGAACGTGTGCCCGTCATCGTTGTCCTTGAGCTCGTAGCGACGGTCAGCCTCGGCATGGGACACGCGATCGCCGAGATACTCGATGATGCGCCCGCCCTTCACGATGCGCGTCTTGGCATAGACGCCGCGCCCGTGGATCGGCGAATTGCGCACTTCGATCAGCGGCGATGTCGGGATCGACGGCACTTTCTTCGCAGCCTTCGCCTTGCCGGCGGGCTTTTTCGGCTTGAGGCCCTGCCCCTTCTTGCCGGCCTTCACGGGCGCCTTCCTGCTCTTGCCGCTCTTCTTTGTCTTCGTTGCCATGTCTTGGGGTTCTTCTATACCTGTACCGCTATACCGCGATGGGCGCCTTGATCGGCGGGTGGGACTCATAGCCTGCGATCTCGAAATCGGCAAAGGCGTACTCGAATATCGACGGCGGACGACGCTTCAGCGCCAGACGCGGCAGGGGATGGGGCGAGCGCGTCAGCTGCAGGTCGGCCTGCTCGAGATGGTTGAGGTACAGGTGGCAGTCGCCGCCCGTCCAGATGAAATCGCCCACCTCGAGGCCGCACTGGTCGGCCACCATGTGCGTCAGCATCGCGTAGGAGGCGATGTTGAACGGGACGCCGAGGAAGATGTCCGCGCTGCGCTGGTACAACTGGCAGGACAGCTTGCCGTCGCCCACCCAGAACTGGAACAGCGCATGGCAGGGCGTCAGCGCCATCTGCTCGAGCTCGCCGACGTTCCACGCGCTCACCACGATGCGGCGCGAATGCGGATCGCGGCGGATCAGGTCGATCGTGCGGCTCATCTGGTCGATGTAGCGGCCATCGGGCGTCGGCCACGAGCGCCACTGCCGACCGTAGACGGGCCCGAGCTCACCGCGCTCGTCCGCCCACTCGTCCCAGATCGTGACACCGTGCTCGCGCAGGTAGGCGACATTGGTCTCGCCCCGGAGGAACCACAGCAGCTCATGGACGATCGAGCGCAAGTGCAGCTTCTTGGTCGTGACGAGGGGAAAGCCATCGCCGAGGTTGAAGCGCATCTGGTAGCCGAACACGGACAGCGTGCCGGTGCCGGTGCGATCGGTCTTGCGGGTTCCCGTCCTGCGGACATGCCGCAGCAGCTCGAGGTACTGTTGCATCAGCGCGGCCCCTGGGGCTCGAGCGTGCGATTGCCGCTCGGCTGGTCGTTGCGGTAGGCAATGACGAGCAGCGCGATGCCGGCGAGGATCATCGGCAGCGACAGGACCTGTCCCATCGTCACCCAGTCGAACAGCAGGTAGCCGCGATTGAGGTCTGGCACGCGCACGAATTCGACGATGAAGCGGAAGCAGCCGTAGCACAGGAGGAACAGGCCGGAGGGCGCGAGGCGCGGTCGCGGCCTGGACGTGAACGTCCACAGGATGACGAACAGCACGACGCCCTCGAGCGCGCCTTCATACAGCTGCGAAGCATGCCGCGGTACGCCATCGACGATGAAGGCCCATGCGAAGTCGGTCGGCTTGCCCCACAACTCGCCGTTGATGAAGTTGCCGATGCGCCCGGCCAGCAGCCCGATGGCCGGCAACGGCGCCGCGAAGTCGAAGACATCCGCGATGTGGCGGCCCCGCTGCCGCGCAAACAACGCGAGTGCTGCAAGTACCCCGAGCAGGCCGCCATGGAACGACATGCCGCCTTCCCACACCCTCAGGATCTGCAGCGGGTTGTCGCGAATGCCCTCGAACCCGTAGAACAGCACCCACCCGAGGCGACCGCCCAGGATGACGCCCAGCGCGGAATAGAACACGAGGTCATCGACGTCGACGGGCTTCCACGTCGAACCCGGCTGGGCTGCGCGCCGGCGGGCCAGCCACCACGCGGCGACGAAACCGATGACATACATCAGCCCGTACCAGCGGACCTTCAGGGGCCCGAGCGACAGCGCGATGGGGTCGATGGCGGGATAGGTAAGCACAGCGCGGAAATCTTAGCAGACGCAGCGGGCAGCGAGGCCGGGCCTATTCCTGCACCACGCGGCAGACGAAGGCCTTGAGATACCGGGTCTCCGGGATGGCGGGATGCAGCGGATGATCCGGAGCCTGTCCGCCGGCTTCCAGCACCTGCACGAACCGGCCCACGTGGCGCCCGGCCTTGTTGATCGCACCCAGGAGCTGGTCGGCCTCGAGATGATAGGAACACGAACAGGACACCAGGATCCCGTCGCGGTCGAGCAGCTGCATCGCGAGCTGGTTCAGGCGCCGGTAAGCGGCTTCGCCCTTGGGGATGTCCTTCTTGCGCTTGATGAACGCCGGCGGGTCGATCACGACGACGTCGAACTTGCGCCGGTCTTCGTGCAACTTCTCGAGGACATCGAAGGCATCGCCCTTGATCGTGGTCACGGCGAGGCCATTCGCGGCCGCCGTCTCCTCGAGCAGCCCGAGGGCCGCTGCCGACGAATCGACGCACGTGACTTCGCTCGCGCCTGCCTTTGCGGCACTCAGGCCCCATGCGCCCAGGTAGCTGAATACGTCGAGCACCCGCAGGCCCTTCACGTACTTGAGGAAGGCATGGCGGTTGGCGGCCTGGTCGAAGAACCAGCCGGTCTTCTGGCCCGAGAGCGATGGCACCTTGAAGCGAACGCCGTTCTCCTCGACTGTCAGCACGTCAGGCATGTCGCCGAAGGCCGCTTCCACGTAGGACGGCAGGCCTTCGAGCTCGCGGGCACCGCTGTCGTTCTTCCAGATCATCGCCTTCGGGGACAGCACTTTCTGGACCGCGGCAACGATGTCTTCCTTCATTGCTTCCATGCCGGCGGTCGCGATCTGCCCGACGATGTGGTCGCCATAGCGATCGAGTACGAGGCCGGGCAAGCCATCGGACTCGCCGTAGACGAGCCGGTAAAAGGGCTTGTCATAGAGCCGCTCGCGCAGGCTCAAGGCCACCAGCAGGCGATGCACGATCAGCGACCGGCCCGGGGGATAGCGCTGGTCGCGGCCCATGATCCGCGCCGAGATCAGCGAGTTGGGGTTTACGTACGCGTACCCCAGGAACTTGTCGCGGCTCGACACGACGCGGCAGAAATCGCCCTTGCTGAAGGCGGTGAGAGGGGTCGCGGCGGTATCCACCTCGTTCGAGAACACCCACAGGTGGCCCGCGGACAGGCGCCGGTCCTCGCCGTTCTTGAGGCGCAGGGCGGGAAAAGTCGGGGCGTCGGCCGCTGCGGAGTCGGCCGCGGCTGCGGGAGGTGTAGTCATGTTCTCTCGAAAGGGCGGAGTGAGGGGGCCCAAGGGGACTTGCGCCCTCTGCAGCCTCGGTTCGCCATTGTACTTAAGCGAGAGGGCCACGTGGCCGTTCGATGGCGGCGGGGCCGGTTGCCCCGCGCAACGGAGCAGTCCAGGGTCCCGTCGCGCTTATGGAAAGGAGCGCCGGCCCGCCGTCCCCCACCCGGAACACACGGGTCCGGCGACCGGTTGCAGGATCTACCAGGCTGTGGAGTCGATCAAGGCAAATGCCGTTACGCGCTGCTAGAGTCGGGCCGCTTGTCCCCCGGCCCCGGTCATCCCCGTGGCCTCCGGACACCCCACCGACGGGACCTGCCGCCGACAATGAAATACGGACCGACCCTTGCCCTGTTTGCATTGCTGGTCAGCGCTGACCTCGCGTTCATGCTGATGCACGGCATGCATGCCTGGTCGCCCTGGCTCGGAGGCGGCCACTTCTCCCTCGAAAGCGATCGGGGGCTCGCAGAGCAGTATCAGTACATCAAGCAATTGTGGATCGTCATCTGCCTGGGGCTCGCGTTCCTGCAGACACGCAGCAAGGCCTTCGCCGGCTGGATGGTCCTCTTTGCCTTCCTGCTGGTGGACGACGCGGCCCAGATCCATGAAAGCGTCGGCTTCTGGCTGGGTGCGCAGCTCAACCTGCCCGCCATCGCCGGACTGCGGCCTGACGACTTCGGCGAACTGACCTTCGCTGCGCTGGTCGGCGGCCTGACGGTAGCCATGGCGGCGCTGTCGTTCAAGCGGGGCGGCGAACACTCGCGACAGCTCTCGCGCGACCTGCTGTGCCTGATCGCCGTCCTCGCCTTCTTCGGCGTGGCCGTCGATACCCTCCATGTCATCGCGTACTTCAGGATGCCGGAACTCTCGCAGTTGCTCGCGCTCTTCGAGGACGGCGGCGAGATGATCGTCATCAGCGCGCTGACCTGCTACGCGTTCGACATCGTGGGCCACGGTGGGGCGCTCCGCATCGACGTGTGGGGCGTGCTGAAGTCGGCCTGGGGCGCCAAGACCTCGACGGTCGTGGTACCGGTCAGCCGGCGCCCCAGCGAGCTGGTTGCCTGATCGCTGCAAACGTCGTTCGTCCGACTGACCCAGTCCGTTCCTCGCAGTAGCCGGAGCGCCCGGCCACGCCCGCGCCAGCCCGGAAGCCGCGTTCGGCTATAGTTGCGCATTGCATTCAGTGCCACCGGCCCGGCTGCCCGATCCATGACGACGTCGCCTTCCCCTTCGCAGAACCGCCTTGCGCTCGAGACCAGCCCCTACCTGGCCCAGCACGCTACGAACCCGGTGGACTGGTACCCCTGGGGGCCCGAGGCCCTTGAACGGGCCAGGCGGGAAAACCGGCCGATCCTGCTGTCCATCGGCTACTCCGCGTGCCATTGGTGCCACGTCATGGCGCACGAGTCCTTCGAGGATCCCGCCACGGCCGCGCTCATGAACGAGCTGTTCGTGAACGTGAAAGTCGACCGCGAGGAACGCCCGGACATCGACCGGATCTACCAGACCGCCCACCAGATGCTGACGCAGCGCGGGGGCGGGTGGCCGTTGACGATGTTCCTGACACCCGGTGACCAGCAACCCTTCTTTGGCGGCACCTATTTCCCGCCTGCACCCAAGTACGGCATGCCCTCGTTCCGCGACATCCTGCAGCGGGTTGCCGACTACTTCCGCACGCACCCGGCCGAGATCGCCAAGCAGAACGCCGCACTCACGCAGGCGTTTGCCGACATGCAGCCGACGCCTGTCGATTCCGCGGACCGGCTGCAGGCGGGTCCGCTCAAGCTCGCGCGGGGCGTGATGGCCCGGGATTTCGATCGCAATGCCGGCGGCTTCGGCGGCTCCCCCAAGTTCCCGCACCCGACCTACATCACTTTCCTCCTGAGGCAGTGGCGCGCCACTGCGGGCAGCGACGAGCCGGACCTGCAATCGCTGTTCATGGCGACGTTGACGCTGACGCGCATGGCAGAAGGCGGGGTATACGACCAGCTCGGCGGCGGCTTCTGCCGGTATTCCGTCGATGCAGAATGGACGATCCCGCACTTCGAGAAGATGCTGTACGACAACGCACAGTTGCTCGGGGCATACGCCGAGGCCGCCGTTGCGACAGGCGATCCGTTGTTCCGGACGATAGCGCTCGAAACGGCAGAGTGGGTGCTGCGCGACCTGCGTTCTCCCGAGGGCGCGTTCTGGTCCACGCTCGATGCGGATTCGGAAGGTCACGAGGGACGCTTCTACGTGTGGACGCCGGACGAGGTCCGCAGTCACCTGGAGCGGCAGGCGTACGCCGTATTTGCCGGCCGTTTCGGCCTGGACCGCGACGCCAACTTCGAAGGGCAGTGGCACCTGCGTGCCAGTCGCCCCGTGGATGCCATCGCCGCCGAGCAGGGACTGACAGCAGAGGCAGTGAACAGCCACCTGCAATCGGCTCGCACCACGCTGCTCGCGGTGCGCAATGCCCGCGTCTGGCCGCAGCGCGACGAGAAACTCCTGACGAGCTGGAACGGTCTGATGATTTCAGGGCTCGCCATCGCCGCGCGTGCGCTCGACCGGGAGGACCTGGCGGTCGCGGCCACCCGCGCAGTCGACTTCCTCCGCAGCACGCTGTGGCAGGCAACAGCTTCCGGCATGCGGCTCTTCGCCGTGCACAAGGATGGACGCACCCGCTTTCCAGCCTATCTCGACGATCATGCCTTCCTGCTGGCCGGGCTCATGGACCTGCTCGAAACCCGTTGGCGCAGTGCCGATCTCGCCTTCGCCATCGACCTGGCGGAAATCCTGCTCGCGCACTTCGAGGACCGCGAAGCGGGCGGCTTCTATTTCACGGCCGACGACCATGAGGCACTGCTGCATCGGCCGAAGGCGTTCCAGGACGATGCCGTCCCTTCCGGCAACGGCGTCGCCGCCCTTGCCCTAGGCCGCCTGGGGGCGCTGCTTGGCGAGCCGCGATACCTCGACGCGGCGGAGCGGGTGCTGAAGGGGGCCTGGTCGCTGATCGAGCGCTATCCACAGGCCCACGCCACGCTGCTGATGGCACTCGAGGAATACCTCGAGCCGGTCGACATGGTGATCGTCCGGGGCGATACGGCCGAGGTCACGCAATGGCTGTCCGAAGCCAACCGCCTTTACTCGCCGCGTCGGCTGATGTTCGGCATCCCGACAGACGCCGCCGACCTGCCCGAGCCGCTGGCCGCAAAGCGGCCGGCGGACGCCACCGTCGCCTATCTCTGCCGCGGGACCACCTGCTCGGAACCGGTGAGGTCGCTGTCCGCCGTGATCTCGCTCACACGCGGCTGAATCGCCGGCAAGCCCGCTCCAGCGCCCCCGCCTTCCACCTAAGGGACCCCTGCTCCGGACCCTGAGTCCACACCTTCAAGTATCCACTCCGGCAGCCGATAGCCCAGTAACCCTGGGTCACCTTGTTGAGACGGCTAGCCTATGTTCTTCCTGGCAGGTTCGATTGTCGTGCTGGCGTGCGTTCTGGGCGGCTTCATCATGGAAGGCGGCCAGGTGCTCGCACTCTGGCATCCCAGTGAAATCATCATCATCCTGGGCGCTGCGCTCGGCGCGTTCATGACCAGCAATACCCCGAAAGTCGCCAAGCAGGCGTTCGTCGGCGCGCTCGGCCTGATCAAGGGTCCGCGGTATACCCGGGCTGACTATGCCGACCTGCTGAAGCTCATCTACGACATCCTCATGAAGATGCGCAAGGACGGCGTGCTGGCCCTCGAAGCGGAAATCGAGAAGCCCCACGAGAGCAAGATCTTCGGCAACTACCCGAGGATCCTCGCCGACCACCACATGATCGAGTTCATCACTGACTGCCTGCGCCTCATGAGCGGCGGCAACATGGAAGCCCATGAGCTCGAGAGCCTGCTCGAGTACGAACTGGAAACCCACCACAAGGAAGCCGCTGAACCGGCGCATGCCGTGCAGGGCGTCGCGGACGCATTGCCCGGCTTCGGCATCGTGGCGGCCGTGCTCGGCATCGTGAACACGATGGGATCGCTCGAGGGGGCTGACACGGCGGAAATCGGCCACAAGGTCGGTGCGGCGCTGGTCGGTACCTTCCTCGGCATTCTAGTGGCTTACGGCTTCGTCGGCCCCATCGCCTCTGCGATGGGAAACCGGGCGCACGAGGAAGGCAAGGCGTTTGAAGTCGTCAAGATGGCGCTGGTGGCGAGCGTGCGCGGCTACAACCCGCAGATCGCCGTCGAGTTCGCCCGCAAGCTGCTGTTCGCCGACATCCGCCCGACCTTCGCGTCGCTGGAAGCGCACCTCAAGGGCAAGAAGGCATGAGCGCTGGCGAAGAATCGCGCCCGATCATCATCCTCAAGCGCCCGAAGAAGGTGGCCGGCGGCCACCACGGCGGCGCATGGAAGGTGGCTTACGCAGACTTCGTGACCGCCATGATGGCCTTCTTCATGGTCATGTGGCTGGTGGCAGCCGTGTCGAAGGAACAGCGGGCTGCCATCTTCGACTACTTCAAGAACCCCAGCATGGAGCCGGGCAAGAGCCCGACGCCCGCTCCGGGCCTCAACGGTCCCGGCGGCGCGAGCACGAGCCCGATCGACCTCGGGGGCGGCCTCGACGCACCGAAGTTCACGGAGTCGGCTTCGACAACGCCAGGCCTCGGCCAGCCGGTCAACCAGGAGCTGCTCACCAGACCCGAGGACATCGAGGAAGCAGCGCGGCGCGCCGCGGAAGCCGAGCTCGAGAAGAAGAACCTCGAGTCCCTGATGGAGGACCTGCGCGAAGCCATCGCCAACAGCCAGGCGCTCGCCCCCTACAAGGACCAGCTCAAGATCGACCTGTCGCCCGAAGGACTGCGGATCCAGATCGTGGATGCGCAGAACCGCGCGATGTTCGATACCGGCAGCACGGAGCTGAAGGATTACACGCGCGAGATCCTCACGGAGCTGGCCAAGTACCTGAACACCGTGCCGAACCACATCAGCCTGAGCGGCCACACTGACAACCGTCCGTATGTCGGGCGCCGCGGCTACTCGAACTGGGAGCTGTCGACGGAGCGCGCGAACGCGGCCCGCAGGGCGCTCGAGATCGGCGGCCTGGGCGGCGACAAGACCATGCGCGTGGTCGGGCTTGCCTCGCTGGTGCCGTTCGACAAGGAGCGCCCGGAGTCGGAGATCAACCGCCGCATCAGCATCATCGTGATGACCAGGGAAGCGGAAGAACAGGTGATCAGGAAACTGGATGCCCCGGTGATGGATACGATCTCCGTGCCCTACGATGCCCTTCCCGGCGAAGCCGGCACGACCGCAGCACCCGCACCCCCGGGCTGACGAACCGCCAGCCAGCGCTGGCGGTTCCTTCCCTCTGCGACTAGCATCGCTCCTAACGCACGGCGTTCTGGAGATCTGGTGCTCGAACTCGACCTCGTCCATACCGTCGCCTTCGGCGGGCTCGTGCTGCTCGGCGGCTATGCGCTGCAACGCGCGGTCCCGGTCTTCGGCCGGCTGAACATCCCGGCACCCGTCCTCGGCGGGTTGATCGTCGCAGTCATCGCGTTGATCGCGCGCGGTCGTGGCGCTCCGCTCTTCCAGTTCGACACCACGCTGCAAGGGCCTCTCAACATCGCGTTCTTCACGTCGATCGGTTTCGGCGCGAGCCTCTCCCTGCTCAAGGTCGGCGGGCCGCTGGTCATGCGGTTCTTTGCGCTGGCCACGGCGTTCGCGATCATCCAGAACCTGCTGGGCGCGGGCATCGCAACCCTCTTCGGACTGGATCCGCTGTTTGGCGTCCTGGCAGGCTCGGTGACGCTGACGGGCGGGCCCGCAACCGGCCTCGCCTTTGCGCCGCTGTTCGAGAAGGCCGGTGTGGAGGGTGCGGCGGCCATCGCCGTGGCCGTCGCGATGGGTGGCATCGTCGCGGGTGCCGTGGTCGGCGGTCCGGTCGGAACATTTCTCATCCGTCGCCACCACCTCCACGCGGCGAAGCGCAGTCACCATGCCGCCATGCCCGTGGAAATGCAGGATGTCGTCGAGGAGCGCTTGCCACACAGGCATGCGGATGCGCCGGCAGGCGAGGATGGACAGACCTACACGCTCCTCAAGAATCTGGTGGCGGTGCTGGCTGCCATGTGGGCCGGCTACTGGATCAGCAAGGGCTTCGCGGCGCTGGGTGCGACGCTGCCGGCGTACATCGGCGCCATGCTCGCGGCCGCGCTGCTGCGGAACCTCGATGATGTCACCGGCTGGTTCGGGCTGTCGCAGAAGGTCATCGACGAGATCGGCTCGATCGCGCTGTCGCTGTTCCTCGTCATGGCACTGATGACGCTCAAACTGTGGGACCTCGCCGGCCTGGCCGCGCCGCTCGTGGTCATCCTGGTCGCGCAGGTCCTGCTGGTGGCCCTCGTGTGCCTGTGGCCCGTCTTCCAGGTCATGGGGCGCGACTACGAGTCCGCCGTCATGAGCGGCGGCTTCATCGGCTTCATGCTGGGGACGACCGCCAATGCCATGGCCGTCATGCGCACGCTGGTCGAACGCTTCGGCCCCGCCCCGAAGGCGTTCTTCGTCGCACCGATGGTCGGCGCCTTCTTCATCGACTTCACGAATGCACTGCTGATCACGGCCTGCCTGAACATCTTCTAGGGAGCCTAGGGCGGGCGTGGCGGCGGTGGCCCTTCGGGGCAGTTCTGGTTAAGCTGGAATTTCCCTGTCCGGAACTTGTCCCACCTGTCATGTCCGTGCGCTCCCCCGCCAAGGCCCGCTGTGTCGTCGCATTCCTGTGGTCTGCGGTGTGCGTGCTCGCGGCCGTGCCCCGTGGTGCGCATGCGCAGGACGCGTTGGCCGCCACGCGCAAACAGTTCCTGGAGGCTGTTGCAGCCGTCCAGCCCGCTTCGCAATCGCCCATCCAGCCGGGCGATGAAGCGCTGCGCAGCTATCCGCTGTATCCCTACCTGCAATCGGTTCGCCTGCAGCAGGCGCTCACCGCCTCGGGCACGGGCGACAGTCCTGCCGACGCGGATGTCCGCGACTTCCTGACCCGGCACGCGGGCGAACCGGTCGCAAACCCGCTGCGCCGACACTGGCTGACCAGCCTGGGCCGCCGCGAGCTGTGGGCAGCCTACCTTGCAGCCGCGCCGGAGTCGCTCTCCGATCCTTCGCTCAACTGCCTTGCGCTGACGGCTCGCATCGAAACCGGGCGAACGCAGGACCTTGTGCCGCTCGTGATCAGGCAATGGTTGACTCCCGACCAGCTGCCCGCCGACTGCGAGCGCCCCTTCGCGTGGCTGCGCAGCGAGGGCGCGTTGACTGACGACCTGGTGGAACAGCGCGTCCGCATGAGCCTGGCGAAGGGCAACGCACGCTTTGCGCGGATGATCGCAGCCAGCCTGCCTGCGCCGGCGGCGGCCCCGCTGCTGCATTGGGCCGCCCTGCTGGAGCAGCCGCGCCGCGAGATCGACGCGCTCATGGCGTCGCCCGACACGAAGGTCGAGCCGGCCGCACTGCTCGCCGGCTGGACGAAGCTGGTCGGCGCGGACTTCGACTACGCGCGCACACGCTTCCCTGCCTTCGTCAAGGCACGCAAGCTCGATCGGGAGGCCGCGAGTCCGTTCGCGCTCGCGCTCGCGTTGCGCCTGTCGTGGAATCGCCATCCCGATGCGCCGGATTTCTTCGCGCGGGTCCGTGATGCCGATTTCGACGACGTGGCGCGCGAATGGCACGCGCGCGCTGCACTGTGGGCGGAGGACTGGCAGAAACTCGCTGCCGTCATTGCGTCGATGCCGCCCGCACTCGCGCAGACACCGCGCTGGAAGTACTGGGCAGCGCGGTCGGCTGCGGCGACGGGCAACCGGGAAGCGGCTCGCGGGCTCTTTGTGTCGATCCTGAGCGCGGACAACTATTACTCGGCGATGGCCGCTGCGCATCTCGGGCAGACCCTTACGCCGAATCCGGCGCCTGTCTCGGCGGACGAGACGGAGCTCTCCCGCATCGCCCTGTTGCCCGCTTTCGCGCGTGCGCGCGAACTGCTGCAGGTCGGCATGCGCAACGAGGCGCTCGCGGAATGGCAGCACGGCGTGCGCGCCCTGCCCACCGCAGTGCAGCCGCAGGTCGTCCACCTCGGCATGCGCTGGCAGTGGTACGACGTCTCGATCGCAACGGCCACGCAGCAGCGCATCTTCGACGACTATGCACTGCTCTATCCGCGCCCTTACGACGATGACGTCAAGAGAGCGGCCACTGCCGCTGGATTGCCCACCGAACTGGTGTACGGCGTCTTGCGGCAGGAGAGTCTCTACCGGCCCGATGCCGTGTCTTCGGCGGGTGCAGTGGGACTGTTACAGATGCTGCCGGAGACGGCGCGCCGTACCGCTCGGCGCGCCCAGCATCCGTTGCCGCGGCCGGCCGACCTGCTCAAGCCGGCGATCAATGTCAGGCTGGGCGCGGCGCACCTCAGGGAACTCCTGGACCAGTTCGGCGGCCAGGTGCCCCTCGCGCTTGCCGGATACAACGCGGGTCCCGGCGCGGCGTTGCGCTGGCTACCGGATCAGGCGATCGACACCGACGTGTGGATCGAGAACATTCCGTTCAACGAAACGCGGAACTACGTGCAGCGCATCCTGTGGCACACCGTCGTGTTCTCGTGGCTCGGCAGCGGCCAGCCGCAAGCCACGCAAGCCTGGCTGACCGAAGTCAGCCGCAGCAGCCGGACGGGACGCACGACGGCGTCGGGTCAGGCCCGGCCAACCGTCACCGCTCCCGGCCTGGCCGCGAGTACAGCCAACCCGCAATGAGCCTGACGTAGCGCGGCATCACGACGAAGACGACGAGCGCTACCACCACGGCCGCCACGACGCCCTGGCGGAATCCATACAGACCCAGCCAAGGCACCGCAGCAAAGAGCGGGTCGAGCAACCACGGCACGAGCAGCGTCAGCGGCCAGATGACGGACGTCGTCACGAGCCACTGCTTCCAGCGCAATGCCTGCGGCTGGCTCTGCGGCGTGAACCAGAAGTCGATGCCGGTCTCAATCCGCGCCTGGTCGTCGCGTTCTAGGATGTCCGTGATGGAGGCCAGCAACCGGGGACGATCCGCGGATTTGCACCAGCGCTCCGCGTCCGCAAACGTCGCAAAGCGCACGACCGTCGAATACTTGTTGTCCCCCGGAACAGGCCGGATGATGTCGACGCCCTGGTAGCCGGGATAGCCCGAGCACACGTCGACGACGCCGCGCAGCCATTCTTCATAGCGCGGGAACGCATCGCGACGGACCCAGTGCTGCACGACAAAGGTCACGCTGCCCGTGCGAGCAGACGCGTCGGCGATGCTCATGCGGCCTCCGCCGCATGGCCGTGGACAGGCCGCGTTGGCAAGACGTCGATCAGCAACCTCTTCATCATCCGGCTCCTCGGGTCCCGCGTCGTTCCGTTCTGGCTAAGGTATCGCGAAGCAACCCCTGGCCGCCGGGCCCCCGGATACTGGCGGCGCTCCCGGGATTGCGGTTACCCTTGGCTTGTACGATCGTCAATTCAGCGCTCAAGCCAAGGGGAACCGCCATGGGAATTCTGGATCAGGTTGCAGGCGCTCTCGCGGGAGGCAAGGGCGCGGGCATGAATGCCATCCTGTTGCAGCAACTCGTCGGCATGCTGAGCAAGCCGGGCGCGCTCGACGGACTGCTCGCCGCCTTCCAGAAGAATGGCTTGGGTGCCATCGTGCAGTCGTGGGTCGGTACCGGCCAGAACCTGCCCATCTCGCCCGCGCAGGTCCAGCAGGTGCTGGGCAGCGGCATGCTGGGCGATCTGGCCGCCAAGGCCGGCATGCAGGCGCCCGATGCCGCAACAGCGCTGTCCCACCTGCTGCCCCAGGTGGTCGACAAGCTGAGCCCCCAGGGCAGCCTGCCTCTGCCCAAGGACCTCGGCGGCCTGCTGTCGTCGGTGGGCAAACTGCTCGGATAACCGCGACCCCTGCGGTTCCCCCACCGGCCTGACGGGGCCTGGTCCCCGGGGCAGGCATTGGCTGAATTTTGACCACTTTGGGCGCTGCCGCCTTTCATAAGCCGCGGCCCGCCCCCATACTTCGGGCATCAGGCGGCTTTTCGCCTTACAGGATGCCCCGTGAACATCGACTTTCTCTATGGAATTGTGGACCTTAGCTTCTGGGGATACGTGCTGGTCGCGTTCCTGTCCGTGGAGTTCACCTTCATGGCGATCACGCTGTACCTGCACCGGGATGCCTGCCATCGCAGCCTGAACCTGCACCCGATCCTGAGGCACATCTTCCGCTTCTGGCTCTGGGCGGGAACGACGATGCTGACCAAGTCCTGGGTGGCGGTGCATCGCAAGCACCACGCCCGTTGCGAGACCGCGGACGACCCCCACAGCCCGCAGATTCTCGGCATCAAGAAGGTCCTGCTCGAAGGCGCCGAACTGTACGGCGTGCAGGCCCGCAATCCGGAGACGCTGGAGAAGTTCGGTCGCGGCACGCCCGACGACTGGATCGAACGCAATCTCTATTCGAAGTACCAGTACCTCGGCGTCACGCTGTATGTCATTGCCTGCCTGGTCCTGTTCGGAGTCCCCGGCATCATCATTCTCTCCGTGCAGCTGATCGCCACGCCGCTGATGGCGGCTGGCATCGTCAACGGCATCGGCCATTACTGGGGCTACCGCAATTTCGAGTGCCCCGATGCGGCCCGCAACATCTCCCCGTGGGGCCTGCTGATCGGCGGCGAAGAACTGCACAACAACCACCACGCGTTCCCGAGCTCGGCGAAGTTCTCGATCATGCCGTGGGAATTCGACATCGGCTGGCTGTACATCAAGGTCTTCTCGGCGCTGGGCCTCGCGCGGGTCATCCGTATCGCACCGCAGCCCCTTCGACAGCAGCATCGCCCGGTGGATCTCGACACCGTGCAGGCCGTCGTCATCAACCGCATGCACGTGCTGCGGGACTACTCGCTGAATGTCATGCTGCCCGTGTTGCGTGCGCAGATCGGCTCGGTGAGCAGCCAGCTTGCCCAGGGCGCCCGCAAGCTGTTCGTTCGCGAACCCGCGATCCTGAACGATGCATCCCGTCGCAAGCTGTCGGAATTGCTCGCGAGCAACCAGCAACTGAAGACGGTGCACGACTTCCGTGACCGGCTTAAGCTGCTGTGGGGCGGCGCCCACCAGAGCAACGACTCCATGCTGCAATACATGCGCGACTGGATTGCGCAGGCCGAAGCGAGCGGCATCAAGGCCCTGGCAGATTACGCCGCAGCGCTTCGCGGCTACGCGATGCAGCCCGTCAAGCCGACAGCCTGACGATCCCGTCCTGGAACCCGGCGCAACGCCGGGTTCCTTGCCTTCACGCCGCGATCGCGGCGATCACGACCACCACGACGAGCACGGCCTGACCCGCGAGCAGCCAGCGGTACTGCTTGTGCAGTGCTGTCAGCGCGTGCGTCATCTCGCCGATGTGCTCGGCCATCTGATGCAGCAGCTCGACCTGCCGGCGTTCGTTTTCCTCCAGCGTCGCGATGCGCGCGGCGAGTTCCGCAGGCAACTCATCGCCGGTCAGCGGCGTCGCCGCCGGCCGCTTGCGGGCTTCCTGCAGCAACTGCCGCGACACTTCAAGAATCGAAGGCACCCACTGCACGATCTGGACCCACGGTACGGGCATCGCTCTCTCCTGCTTCCTTCTCTTCCAAGTAAACACCAACCGGCGCAGCTTGTCTGCTTTGCGGACGACGATCGCGTGCGGCGACAGATTCAAGCCTGTTTTCCACAGGCTTTTTGTCGAGCTCGCGCGTCACGGCCTCGTAAAGCCATTGCCGTTCGGCCCTAAGGACTAGTCACGGTACGCACTGCCGCCAATCAGTCCTACCCTTGGACAAAGGCATGTACTCATGCCTCTTCTCAACTCACCAGGGGGCTACAAGATGAAATCCGATCAACTGCTTCGCGTGTCAGGGCCGGTAGTACTTGCGAGCGCCTTGCTGCTGGCGGCCTGCAGCCAGGCGCCAGCGCCGGAGGCAGCCGCGCCGGCTGCGACTGCCAGCGCAAACGCGGCACCGCCGATCAAGCCGGCCATCAGCTTCAACGTGCTGATGGTCAAGTTCGTGGACCAGGCGGCCGATCCGGTATGGACCGCTGCCGTGGAACCGCCGAAGACGGACGCGGAATGGGAGACCGTTGAATACCACGCCACGCAGCTCGCCGTGACCGGCACGCTGATGCGCGTCGGCGGCACGGGTCCCAAGGACATGGAGTGGACGAACTCGCCGGGCTGGGCGTCCTTCACCGACAAGATGACGGACGGAGCGTTGGCAGCCGTGCAGGCTGCCAAGAACAAGGACCTTGCCGCATTGCAGAAAGCGGGCGACGACATCGTCCTCAACTGCGAGGGCTGTCACCGCGAGTTCAAGCTCGACTTGCCCACGGAAGGACTGGCGACGCACCTGACGCGAGGCATCATCACGGAAGCGCCGAAGCCGGAAGCGGCCAAGTAGTCCGGCAGGGTCCGGGTTGGCCTGCAACCCGGACCCTCGCTTCGCGAGGTCAGGGACGCTTCGCCACCAGCTTGTACACCGAATTGTCGACATCCGAATTGAAGTAGATCGCCGACGGACTGACGGCGACCGAGCGATACAGGCTCGGTCCGTTGCTGAGACCTACGGGCAAGTTCGCCGCAATCACCACCGCCTCGCCGTTCTGCGCGTTGATGCGCTTGATCTGCTTCGCACCGACTTCCACCACCACCAGACTGCCGTCGGCATCGACCGCGACGCCTTCAGGCTGGGCAAGGCCCTGAGCGACGGGAGTTGCAGCGCCATCGGCCAGCGCGATCCGTGTCACTCGCCCGCCCGTGCTCTCGGTGACGTACACCGCGTCCGCGCCCGCCCACGCGAGACCGACCGGCCCCTGCAGGTTCTCGGCAATCACCTGTCGATCGGCGACTTCCGGCCCGGTTACGCGCAGCAACCGTCCTGTCCCCGTCTCCGCGACGATGATCGTGCCATTCGGCCCCTCGAGCGCATCGCCCGGCGAGTTCAGCTTGCTCCAGCTGCCGAGCACTTCGAACGTCTTGCGGTCGATCAGCTGCATGACGCCGAACACCTGGCCGACGACGACCATGCGATCCGCCGTGGTCGAGACGTGTGCCGGCTGGAACACCGTGACCTCATGCTTTTCCATCGCACCGGTCGCGCCATCGATCTGCTTGACGCCGCCCCACAGGTCGCCGAGATAGACCGTGTCCTTGCCGTCCTGCGTCTGCACCGACAGGCCCGACGCCGACGTCAGCAGTGCCGGTTCGACCACGTAGCGGATCGCGGCCGTCTCTGCGTTCACCTCGACGATCGCGTTGGTCGCCGACAGCGACACGAAGATGTTGCCTGCCGCGTCGAGCGCCAGGTTGTCCGCGCCCGCAGGCAACGTCGCGAAGATGACGGACTTGCCCGTCTTGAGGTCGACCTTCCTGAGCTCGACGTCGTTGTTGAGAGCGTAAGCAGACCCCTTGAAATCCAGCTTCAGCGCGCCCGGATCCTCGAGCTCGTCGGACACGGTCGTCATGGCGCCCGTATCGGGATTGATCTTGACGATGCGTTTGCCGAACACCAGCGGCCCGTAGATCATGCCGTCGTCGCCGAGCTCAAACGCGTTAAGGCCTCCCGGCTTGTCGACGACCAGTCGGGGTGGCTTCGCCCCCGTCAGGTCGATCTCGTAAAGGGCGTCGCCGTAGAACACCAGCGTCGCGAACAGGCGCTTGCCGTCCCGCGAGAACGAAACGGCATTCAAGCCCCGCTGCCCTTCCCACAGCTTGCGTACCGGGCCGCCGGGCGACTGCGCATACAGGATACCGTCCTCGATGGCAGTCCACACGACGGTGCCATCGGGCCCGAACGCGAGGTCGTCGGCCATGCCTTCGGGCGGCCCCTGGACGGTCTCGAGTTCACCGGTCTTCGTATCGACCTTGAAGCGCGATTGCCCGATCACGGTGACGGCGAAGAGGTTCCCGTCCTTGTCGAACCTGAGGCCGTGCACGCCATGGAACTTCGACCCGCCCTTCACGAGGGGCTGCAGTTCGTATGTCACCGGCGGTGCGGTGCGACTGCACGCTGCGGCGAGCACCGCGAGCGCGGTCAGGGCGAGAACGGTCTTGAATCGCATGGCTTCCCCTCGGTTGTGTGCGTCAGCATCGGGCTGGCCCCGGATGGTAAACGATGGCAGGCCGCCACGCCGGCGCGCTCGCCTCCGCAGCATCGACAGAGACAGTCGCAGCCGGCCTGCTGCACTGCGGATACCCCTTACAAAGCGCGACTCCCTGCGCCCCAAGTCCCTATGGCGCCAGAAGGCCTGGCAGAGGAAGCTGGACGAAGTGCGAAGTTGGCCTTCGGGCACTGAGACACGCGCCGGCAGGTGGACAAACGGGGTCGCGGGAGGGAGTCATGGCATCGTATTTCCAATTGAGTTTCCGCATTCGACCTGCCGTCATCGGCATCGCACTGGCACTCCTCGCGGGATGCCAGGCTGCGGAACCACGCCCCTCCGCAGTGTCAGCGGAACGGCAGGAAATGGCCGCGATGCACGAGCGGGTGGCGAGTTGCCTGCGCTCCAGCCAGCCGGTCGGGGCCTGCCAGCAAGAGATGGCCCGTCATTGCGCGTCGATGAAGTCCGGAAACTGCGGCATGATGGACATGTCCCGGATGCACGGTGCGATGGGCAGCAAGGAGCCGACTGCCCCCGACGCCGGCAAAGACGGACAGCACCAGCATTGAAGGCCAGAGCCATAGAGAGAGAGAGAGAGAGTGAGAGGATCCCGAACGATGAGCACCCCCATCCGATTCCGCGTTGTTGGCGCCGCCGTAGCAGCGTTGCTGCTGGCTGCTTGCGTCACCGAGACCACGTCCGGCTTCCAGGGCCGCTACCTGCCGCAGGACAAGCCCGAGTTCCTCGGCAAGGGGCAGGTCTCGGTCGTCATACCGGACGGCCAGAGGGACTTCCGCTGGGCGGGCAAGGCATCGTCCTGGATCGGCAGCGACGCGATTCTCGAGCTGCCGCTTGGAACCATCGTGGAGCAGATTGCCACCGACGTGTTCGGTACGCATTTTGCGGGCGTCAGGTTCGTGGCCGCAAGGCCCGCGCTGACCGGCTGCAATATCGCCGTCGAGGGCGACATGGACCAGTTCATCTACAGTTATACGCGCGTGATCGAGAGCGGCTTTTCCGATGAGACGCAGGAGAGCTGGATCGTGCCGGAAGTGGACGTCGCCTTCACCGCGCGGGCGTACGACGCGAGCGGCATGCAGATCGTCAACAAGACGTATTCGTCAGGATCGGTTGCCGGTCGCCGGTACATGGTCAGCTCCAAGCCGGGTGAGCGCATCAACGAGGCGCTGCACGGCACGTTGCACGACCTGATGGACAAGTTGGCAGCGGATGTTGCCGCCGCACAGCCCGCCGCGTGCAAGACGCCGTTGAGCTGAGCCACCGCTCGGCGTCCCTTGTAAAAAATCAGCCCGGGTATCCCGCAAGGGACCCCGGGCTCAGTCGCTTGGGGAATCG
>CAIUGU010000280.1 GCA_903898785.1 uncultured Pseudomonadota bacterium
ACGATCCGCGCCGACTTCGCGAGCAGCATCGAGGAAAACGTGGTGCACGGTTCCGACAGCGCCGAGAACGCCGCGAACGAGATCGCGTACTTCTTTGCCGCCTCGGAGCTCTGCCCCCGGTAACGGCAGGCAGCCCGACTTCGCCATGACCGATACAGCCACCACCACCGATGCCCGCGTCAACCTGCTCGGGTTGACGCGCTCGGAGCTTGAGGCGTTCGCGAGCAGCATCGGCGAAAAGCCGTTCCGCGCGCGGCAGCTCATGAAGTGGCTGTACAAGCGGTCCGTGGCCGACTTCGGGCAGATGACCGACCTCGCGAAGGATTTCCGCGCACGGCTCGGCACCGTCGCGGAAGTCCGTGTCCCCGAGGTGCTGCTGCGGCAGGCCTCCGCCGACGGTACCCGCAAGTGGCTGCTCAGCATGGACGGCTCCGGCAACGCGAGCCAGGCCATCGAGATGGTGTACATCCCGGAGCCGGGCCGCGGCACGTTGTGCATTTCCAGCCAGATCGGTTGCGCGATGGACTGCTCGTTCTGTTCCACTGCGCAGCAGGGCTTCAATCGCAACCTGTCGGTCGCCGACATCGTCGGCCAGGTATGGCTCGCGAATCGCGAGCTGGGCAACGCCGACCAGTTCGCAGGAGCCACTGCCGACCGCGTCATCACCAATGTCGTCTTCATGGGAATGGGCGAGCCGCTCGCGAACTATCGCAGCATCGTCCCCGCCGCCGAGATCCTGATGGACGATCTCGGTTTCGATATTTCGCGTCGTCGCGTCACGGTGAGCACTTCGGGCCTCGTGCCGCAGATGCGCAAGCTTGCCGAGGAAACGAATTGCGCGCTGGCCGTTTCGCTGCACGCGCCGAACGACGCGCTGCGCGACGAACTCGTGCCGATCAATCGCAAGCACCGCATCGCCGAGTTGCTCGAAGCGTGCTGGTACTACGTCGAGCGGCAGAACGCCCGTGGCATCACGTTCGAATACGTCATGCTCGACGGCGTGAACGACAAGCCGGAACACGCTTACGAGCTGGTCGAACTCCTGCGCGGCAAGCCGGGCAAGATGAACCTGATTCCGTTCAATACGTTCCCGGGAACGCAGTACAAGCGCTCGACGCCGGCCGCCATCGAGCGGTTCCGCGACATCCTGAACTCGCACGGCGTGATTGCGACGACGCGCCGCACGCGGGGCGATGACATCGACGCCGCGTGCGGTCAGCTCGTCGGCCGCGTGCGCGACCGTACGACGGTGCGCCTCGGTTCCAAGGTCATGTCCGTGTCGGTGCAGCCATGAAGTCCGCATTGATTGTCGCCGTGCTTGGGGCGGGCCTGCTGGCAGGCTGCGTCGCCAGCGCGCCCAACGAGCCTACGCAAGCCGCGAACAAGGTGTCGAACAGGGACCTCGAACAGGCCGCGATCTACAACACGCAGCTCGCCGTCGACGCCTTGAGGAAGAACAACCTGCAGGAGGCCAAGGACAAGATCACGCGCGCCCTTGACCAGGACTCGCGGAATGCGGAGGTTCAGGCCGCGGCCGGGCTCATCTACGAGCGGCTGGGCGAGGACCGCACCGCCGACTCCCATTTTTCGCGGGCGCTGTCGCTGGCGCCGCAGAATCCGTCCATCCAGAACAACTACGCGGTGTACCTGTGCCGCAAGGGCAATCCGGAGCGCGGCCAGAAGATGTTCCTGGAAGCGGCGGCGAATCCGCTGTACCGCACGCCTGAAGCCGCCTACGTGAACGCCGGCACCTGCGCGCGCGGCGCCGGCAACGGCGCGCAGGCCGAGCAGCATTTCCGCAAGGCCCTCGCGCTGAACCCGCGCAATGCCGAAGCGCTGATCCAGCTGGCCGATCTCGAACTCGAGGCGGGCAACCACCTGCCGGCGCGCGCGTTCCTCGAGCGCTATCTCGCGCTGACGCCTGCCACGGCGCAGTCGCTGTGGCTCGGCGTGCGCCTCGAGCGCGCCATGGGCAACAGCCAAGCCGCGGCTACGTACGGCGACAGGTTGAAGAGCCAGTTCCCGACATCGATCGAGACCCGGCAGCTGCTCGACAGCGAACGGACTTCCCGCTGACGGCGCGGTAGCGATCGCCGTCCCCGAACCCGCCATGGCCCACGAACAGACACCCCAGCCCGTCCGCGGCATGAACGACGTGTTGCCCGGCGACATTGCGCTGTGGCACCGGCTCGAGGACACGGCGCGCGCGCTCTTCTCGGCGTACGGCTACCAGGAATTGCGGGCGCCCATCGTGGAGCGCACGGAGCTGTTCAAGCGCTCGATCGGCGAGTTCACCGACATCGTGGAGAAGGAGATGTACACCTTCACCGATCGTAGCGGCGACTCGCTGACGTTGCGGCCGGAAGGAACGGCCGGCATCGTCCGCGCCATGATCACCAACGGCCTGCTGCACAACCAGAAGAGCCGCGTGTGGCTGCGCGGGCCGATGTTCCGGCACGAGCGGCCCCAGAAGGGACGCTTCCGGCAGTTCCACCAGATCGACGTCGAGGCGTTCGGCTACGCCGGCCCCGACATCGATGCGGAACTCATCATGATGAGTGCGCGCCTCTGGAAGGCCCTCGGCATCTCGCGGCTGCAGCTCAACCTCAATTCGCTCGGGACGCCGGAGTCGCGGCGCCTGTATCGCGACAAGCTGGTCGCCTATTTCAGCGCGCACCGCAACCGCCTTGACGAAGACAGCCTGCGACGGCTCGAGGGCAACCCGATGCGGATCCTCGACAGCAAGAATCCCGACATGCAGGACATCGTTGCGGGCGCGCCGCTGCTGACCGAGCACCTCGACCCGGAGTCGGCGGCCCATTTCAGCGGCCTGCGCCGGCATCTCGACGCGGTGGGCATCGAGTATGTCGTCAATCCGCGCCTGGTACGCGGGCTCGATTACTACAGCCGCACGGTCTTCGAATGGATCACCACCGAACTCGGCTCGCAGGATGCGGTCTGTTCAGGAGGCCGCTACGATGGCCTCGTCACGCATCTGGGCGGCGACGCGACGCCAGCCATCGGTTGGGCGCTTGGTGAAGAGCGGATCGTGGCCTTGATGCAGGCCCAGGGCATTGCTGCCTCGGGCGGCACGCCGGATGTCTACCTGGTGGTCGTTGGCGAGCGCGCCGAAGCCCGGGGCCTGTCGCTGGCGGAGCAGCTGCGCGACGTCGTGCCGGGCATCCGGATCGAGACGAATGCCGGCGGCGGCAGCTTCAAGTCGCAGCTCAAGCGGGCAGACAAGAGCGGGGCGCGCTGGGCCCTCGTTGTAGGAGACGGCGAAGCGGAGCGGGGCGTCGCGGGACTCAAGTCGCTGCGGACCGAGGCGCCTCAGGTGGAAGTCGCGCTGGACCGGCTCGGGCAGGAACTGACGACCCGCCTGGCCGAGCGCGCCACGGCCTGAGGCGGATGGGCGGCGCGCGCAGCGCGCAACGAATTGCACGATAGACAAGAACGGATATCCAACAGATGGCAATCGAAGACGATCTGAACGAAGCGGAACAGGTAGAGCGGCTGTTCGCGTGGTGGCGGGAGAACTGGGCCTGGCTGCTGTCCGGCATCGCCATTGGCCTGCTGATCCTCATCGGCTGGTTCTGGTGGAACGGCAAGCAGGAGGCGAGCGCCGAACAGGCAGGGCTGCTGTATCGCCAGCTCGTGGCCGCCTCGGACCGCAACGATTTCGGCCGCATGGAAGGCCTGCGCGAACAGATCGACAAGGACTATGCCTCGACGCCCTACGCAGACCAGGCGCGCCTGCTCGTCGCGCGCATGTACGTGGAGACGGGCGAGTATGAAAAGGCCGAGGCGCTGCTGCGCCAGGTCGCGGAACAGTCCGAAGATACCGAGCTGCGGGCCGTTGCCGCAGTCCGCCAGGCGCGCGTGCTCATCGAGCTCGGCAAGCCGGATGATGCGATAGCGCTGCTGAAGCCGGACGCTGCCGGGGCCTTCACGGGAGTCCAGCAGGATATCCGCGGTGATGCCTACTTCGCCAAGGGCGACATGGAGGCGGCGCGCGTCGCGTATGCGGCTGCCCTGGCGGCTGAACCTGCCCTCGCGCCCGATGCGCGGCAGATCGTGGAACTGAAGCTGCAGGACCTCGCGGCCGAAGCCGGCGCCGCGGCCCCCGCCCAGGAACAGGCTGCCCCATGAAGAAACTGCTCGCCTCGCTGGCTGCTCTTGCCGTCCTGGCTGCCTGCTCTGGCGAGAAGGGCAAGGAACCGCCCGCCGAGCTGGTCGACATCAAGTCGCAGCTCGACATCCGTCGCGAATGGAGCGAGAGCCTGAGCGGCAAGGCCGACCACCTGCGTCTTGCGTTGCGCCCCGAGATCGTGGATGGCGTCGTCTACGCCGGCGGGCACAAGGGAGAGGTCGTCGCGCTCAATGCCGAGACGGGACGGCGCCTGTGGCGCGTCGATACCAAGCTGCCGCTGTCCGCAGGTCCGGGCGTCGGCGATGGCGTCGTGGTCTTCGGTTCGAGCGACGGTAATGTCATTGCCCTCGATGCCGCCACCGGCGCGGAGCGCTGGCGTCATGCCGTGTCGAGCGAAGTGCTTGCCCGGCCGCTGGTCACCGAGGGGCTCATCGTCGTGCGCACCGTGGATGGCCGATTGCAGGCGCTGTCCCTGGCGGACGCCGCGCAGCGTTGGGTCGTCCAGGAAGCCGTGCCGGCGCTGTCCCTGCGCGGGACGGCTCCCGCCGTCAGGGTGGGCGACGCCGTAGTCGCCGGTTTCGACAACGGCAAGGTGATGGCCGTCGACCTGAGATCAGGCGAAACCCAGTGGGACACGATCGTCAGTCCGCCCCAGGGACGCACGGAACTCGAACGCCTGGTCGATCTCGATGCCGCGATCAAGGCGTCGGGGGA
Organism: uncultured Pseudomonadota bacterium; assembly: GCA_903898785.1. Classification (GTDB taxonomy): domain Bacteria; phylum Pseudomonadota; class Gammaproteobacteria; order Steroidobacterales; family Steroidobacteraceae; genus CAIUGU01. Next base: position 4,865 of record CAIUGU010000280.1, read on the forward strand.
CGACATCTTCGTGGTGGGCTTCCAGGGGCGCGCCGCGATGCTGGCGCGGGAGTCGGGGCAGATCTGGTGGGCCAAGGAGCTCTCGAGCTACCGTGGCTTCGGCATGGACGACGACAACCTCTACATCAGCGATGCGAACGGGGGCGTCGTGGCGTTCAAGCGTCGCGACGGCGGACCGGTGTGGGAACAATTGACCGCGCTGCGCCTGCGCGGCCTCACTGCCCCCGAAGTGGATGGCGGTGCGGTCGTGGTCGGCGACTTCGAGGGATACCTGCACTGGCTGGACAAGAGCACGGGCACGATCATCGGCCGCGTCAAGACCGGCGGCGACCGCATCACGAACGCGCCCCTCGTCGCTGGCGGCAGGGTCTATGTGCAGACCGATACGGGCAAGCTCGTAGCCTACAAGTCGACGCCCAGGGGCTGATGCGTTGACGCATCAGAACCCCTGACCGCATGCTGCCCGTACTCGCCCTCGTAGGTCGCCCGAATGTCGGCAAGTCGACGCTGTTCAATGCGCTGACGGGCACGCGTGACGCGCTGGTCGCGGACCTCCCCGGACTCACGCGCGATCGCAAGTACGGCTATACGCGAGCGGACTTCGCGCCGTGCATCGTCGTCGATACCGGCGGCCTCGTGCCGAGTGCCGATGGCGTCGAGCGGCTGATGGCACAACAGTCGCTGCGTGCCGTCGATGAGGCGGACCGCATCCTGTTCCTCGTCGATGTCCGTGAAGGCTGCACGCCCGCGGACCAGTTCGTCGCCTCGCTGATCCGCCGCAGCGGCAAGCCCGTCATCCTCGTCGCCAACAAGGCGGAGGGGCTGGACGGCGATACCGCCGGCGCGGACTTCCACCAGCTCGGGTTCGGCGAACCGCAGGCGATTTCGGCCGCCCATGGTTCGGGCCTGAACGGGCTGATGGAGCGTGCGCTGGAAGGGCTCGAGACCAAGGTCTCGGACCTCCCCGACAACCGGGATCGCATCAGCGTCGCCGTCATCGGCAGGCCCAATGTCGGCAAGTCGACGCTGATCAATCGCCTGCTGGGCGAGGAACGCCTGGTGGCGTTCGACCAGCCCGGCACCACCCGGGACAGCGTCTTCGTGCCGTTCGAGCGCGAAGGCCGGGAATACATGCTCATCGACACCGCCGGCGTGCGGCGCCGCGCGCGCGTCGAGGAAGCGGTCGAGAAGTTCAGCGTCATCAAGGCGCTGCAGGCCGTCGAGTCCGCGAACGTCGTCATCGGCGTGGTCGATGCCCACGACACGGTGGCGGACCAGGACGCCAGCCTGTTCGGCATGGCCGCCGAACGCGGTCGCGCCCTCATCATCGCGGTGAACAAGTGGGACGGCATCCCGCACGACAAGCGCGAGGAGATCCGCACCGGTCTCGACCTCAAGCTGCCCTTCCTCGATTTCGCCCCCGTGATGTTCATTTCCGCGCTCCACGGCACCGGTGTCGGCGAGCTGCTGCGTGCGGTTGCCCATGCCTACGATGCCTCCATGCGCGAGATGCCGACTCCGGAACTGACCCGGGTGCTCGAGCAGGCCATGGAACAGCACCAGCCCCCGCTCGTGCGGGGACGGCGAATCAAGCTCCGGTATGCCCACCAGGGGGGACGCAATCCGCCCGTGATCGTCATCCACGGCAACCAGATCAACCAGGTCCCGGACGCCTACCGCCGGTACCTCATGGGCGTCTACCGGAAGGTGTTCAAGCTTGAGGGTACGCCGGTGCGCATCGAGTTCCGCAGCGACGAGAATCCGTTTGCCGGGCGCCGCAATCCGCTGACCCCGAGGCAGCGGCGGTCAAGGTCGCGGATGATCAAGCGCAACAAGCGTTAGGCACGCGACAGGCAACGTCACGGCGAATCGTCGACTCCATAGCGAAGCGCTAGGCACTGGTAACCATCCGCCATAAGGCCGCTCGCAGCACGGCCCTAGAATCGAGCCATGACTACTCCCGCCCGCAGGTTCGTCGATCTCAAGTCACCCTTCCCGATGCGCAGGGGCGGGGTATTGCATGGAGTGAGGCTCGCCTACGAGACGTGGGGCGAACTGAACGCCGCCCGTGACAATGCGGTACTGATCTTCACGGGTTTGTCTCCCTCGGCGCACGCCGCGTCGTCGGTGGCCGATCCGACACCGGGCTGGTGGGAAGACATGGTGGGCCCGGGCCGGCCCATCGATACGCGCCGGCAGTTCATCATCTGCGTGAACTCGCTCGGCAGCCACTTCGGATCCACGTGCCCGGCTTCGATCAACCCGGCCACCGGACAACCCTATCGGCTGACCTTCCCGGTACTGACCGTCGAAGACATTGCGCGCGGCGGTTACGAGGTCATGCGGCACCTTGGGCTCGAGCGCGTGGCGTACGTCATCGGGCCCTCGCTCGGCGGCATGACCGCGCTCGCCTTCGCGGCGTTGTTCCCGGATGCGCTCACCAGCCTGGTGTCGATTTCGGCTGCCGCCTGCTCGACGCCGTTCGCGATCGCGCTGCGTTCGCTGCAGCGGGAAATCATCCGCAAGGACCCCGCCTGGGCCGATGGCAACTATCCGCTCGACCACGGCCCGATCACCGGAATCCGCCTGGCGCGCAAGCTCGGCATGATCACCTATCGCTCGGCGCAGGAATGGCAGGTCCGCTTCGGGCGCGAGCGCTCGACGCAGGAGCGCAAGCCCGGCGACCCGTTCGGCATGGACTTCGAGGTCGAGGAATACCTCGAGAGCCACGCCATCAAGTTCACCGGGCAGTTCGATCCCAATGCGTACCTGTACCTGTCGCGCGCCATGGACCTGTTCGATCTCGCGGACCACGGGGACGGCTCGGTGTCCGAGGCGCTGCGTCGCTTCAAGGTCAAGCGCGCGCTCATCCTCGGCGTCGAAACGGACCTGCTGATCCCGATCGACCAGCAGCAGGAGCTGGCCGAGGGCCTCAAGTCACCGGAGCGGCACGTGGAGTTCGCACGCCTGCCTTCGTTGCAGGGCCACGACTCCTTCCTCGTCGACATGGACCGATTCCGTCCGGTGATCGGCGATTTCCTGCGCGCGGGCACCTAGCCGGGCAGGAACTTTCCGGGCTCCGGCGTGTTTATGGCACGGTGGAGCGATCGCGTTGAGCGGGTTGTTGATGCGATGAACCACGGGGCGGCCTGGAATCGGCAACGAGAGCACCTTATCCCTCCATGAACAAGCGCAAGACCGTCCTGCTGACACTCGGTGCCTACGGCATCTTCGCGGCACTCTACCTGGGCATGACCGGGACGTTGAATGCCCAGAGCTGGCGCACGGCGACGCGTGAACCCGCTGGACTCGCACCGAATCCCGCAACCACTCCCGAGGCCGTCGTCCAGGTGTATGCGGCGCGCGCCGTGAGCTGGCGAGGCTACTTCGGCGTACACACGTGGATCGCGGTCAAGCCGAGCCGGGCCGAGCGCTTCACCGTCTACGAAGTGCTGGGGTTCCGCCTGTTCCGCGGAGGCGACACGGCCGTGGTCGCACGCGACCGTCCGGCGGATGGCTACTGGTTCGGCAATCGCCCGGAGCTGCTGAGCGATGTGCGCGGCGACGGCGTGGACGAGCTCATCAAGCGCGTCGAAGCCGCCGTGGCCGATTATCCCTATGCGGGGACCTATCGGGTCTGGCCCGGGCCCAACTCGAATACGTTCGTCGCCCATGTGCTGCGCGCCGTGCCTGAACTCAAGGTCGACCTGCCTGCGACGGCGATCGGCAAGGATTATCTCGGCATCCAGTCCGTCGGCATGACGCCAAGCGGTACGGGCGGGCAGGTGAGCCTGTTCGGCGTCGCGGGCCTCCTGGCCGGCGTCGAGGAAGGCCTTGAGGTCAACGTGCTGGGCCTGACCTTCGGCATCAACCCGAAGCGACTGGCACTCAAGCTGCCGATCATCGGGACGCTGGGGCCCGGAGGCGACGCACAGGCGGCCACGTTGCCGCCGAAGCCCGGGGCCGATCCCGCCACCGCCAGCCGCTAGGGGCAGATCAGCGCTTCTTGAAGGCCTGCGACAGGGCGTCGGCCATCGCGCCGTTGCCTTGGGGTTCGGGTGTCCGCGGTCGCGCGGGCGCACGCGAGTCCTGGCGTTGTGCCGGACGCGCATCGTCGTTCCGTGCCACGGGAGCCGCATCCAGCTTCATCGTCAGCGCGACGCGCTGCCGCTTGAGGTCCACTTCCAGCACCTTGACCTTCACGACATCGCCGGCCTTCACGACCTCGCGCGGGTCCTTCACGAAGCGGTTGGCGAGCATCGAGATGTGCACGAGGCCATCCTGGTGAACGCCGATGTCGACGAACGCGCCGAAGTTCGCCACGTTCGTGACCACGCCTTCGAGCAGCATGCCGGGACGCAGGTCGGTGAGCGATTCGATGCCGTCCTTGAACTCGGCGGTCTTGAATTCCGGGCGAGGATCGCGGCCGGGCTTTTCCAGTTCCTTGAGGATGTCGCGCACCGTCGGCAGGCCGAAACGGTCGTCGGTGTACTTCTCTGCCTGTACGGACTTGAGTACGCCCGCATCACCCATGACCGCGGTCATCGGCTTCTTGAGGTCGGCCAGGATGCGTTCGACCACCGGATAGGCCTCCGGGTGCACGGCGGACGCATCGAGGGGATTGTCGCCGCCGACCACACGCAGGAAGCCGGCAGCCTGTTCGAACGTCTTGTCGCCGAGTCGCGGCACTTTCTTCAGCCCCGCGCGGCTGGCGAATGGCCCGTGCTGGTCGCGGAACTTCACGATGTTGTCGGCCAGCGCCGCAGACAAGCCTGATATGCGGGCAAGCAGGGCCACGGAAGCCATGTTGACGTCGACGCCCACGGCATTCACGCAGTCCTCCACGACGGCATCGAGCGAGCGTGCGAGCTTCGTCTGGCTGACATCGTGCTGGTACTGGCCGACGCCGATCGACTTGGGATCGATCTTCACGAGTTCCGCGAGCGGGTCCTGCAGGCGCCGCGCGATGGAGACGGCGCCGCGCAGGCTGACATCGAGATCCGGGAACTCCTTCGCGGCGAGTTCCGACGCGGAATAGACGGAGGCGCCCGCCTCCGACACCATGATCTTCGTCATCTTGAGCTCGGGCAGTCCCTTGATCAGCTCGGCCGCGAGCTTGTCGGTCTCGCGCGAGGCCGTGCCATTGCCGATGCTGATGAGGTCCACCTTGTGCTTGACGCACAGCAGCCCCACCGCATGCAACGCGCCGTTCCAGTCGTTGCGTGGCTGGTGCGGATAGACGGTCGCGGTCTCGAGCACCTTGCCCGTGCGGTCGACGACGGCCACCTTGACGCCGGTGCGGATGCCGGGATCGAGTCCCATGGTCGCGCGAGGGCCGGCCGGCGCCGCCAGCAGCAGATCGTGCAGGTTGCGCGCGAAGACCCGGATGGCTTCCTCTTCGGAGCGCTCCCGCAGGGCGGTGAACAGCTCCGCTTCGAGCGTCACGGCCATCTTCATCTGCCACGCCCAGCGCACCGTGGTCCCGAGCCACGCGTCCGCGGGCCGGCCGCGGTCGGCTACATTGACGCGCGCGGCGATCTTCAGTTCGCAGGCGTTCATGGGTGCGTTTGCCGCCCGGGGTGTTGCCGCGGCCTGTTCGAGCTCCTCCGGCAGCTTCAGCGTGACGCGCAGGAATTCCTCCTTGCGGCCGCGGAACAGGGCCAGCGCCCGATGCGACGGCACGGTGCGCAAGGGCTCCTGGTACGCGAAGTAGTCGCTGAACTTGGCGCCCGCTTCCTGCTTGCCGTCGACGACGGCGGAGACCACGACCGCGTTCTCCTCGAGGTGCTTGCGCAGGTTCCCGAGCAGTTCCGCATCTTCCGCAAACTGCTCGATGAGCACCTGCCGCGCGCCGTCGAGGGCGGCCTTGACGTCGGGCACGCCGGGATTGTCTCCGGCTTCGGTGGTGAAGGCGGGCTTCAGGAACCTGGCCGCTTCGGTTTCGGGAGTCAGGGACGGATCCGCGAGCAGCGTCGTCGCAAGCACATCGAGCCCCGCCTCGCGGGCAATCTGCGCGCGCGTGCGGCGCTTCTGCTTGTAGGGCAGGTACAGGTCTTCGAGTCGCTGCTTCGTGTCGGCGGCTTCGATGCTGGACTTGAGCGCCGGTGTCAGCTTCTTCTGTTCGTCGATGCTCGCGAGGATCGCTGCGCGCCTTTCCTCCAGCTCGCGCAGGTACACGAGGCGTTCCGCGAGATTCCGCAGCTGCGTGTCGTCCAGGCCGCCCGTGGCTTCCTTGCGGTAGCGCGAGATGAACGGCACCGTCGCACCTTCATCCAGCAGCGCGACGGCTGCCGCGACTTGCGAGGGCTTTGCGCCAAGTTCGGTCGCGAGACGGGATTCGATGGAGGGCAGCATGAGGTCGCCTGGGGTCGGGGCGTGATTCGAAGAGGCGCGCACTATGCAGAATGCGTGCAAGCCCAACAAGAGTTGACAAGTACACCCGCGACGGCGGCGGGGATCAGGCGGGGGAGGAGAGGCTCGGTCTGCAGGCGAGGTCGCGGGAAGAGTCCGTCGCCGGGGTCAGGCTCCAGGGCCACGCAGGCAGGACGCCTGCGCGGCCCGGAGAGGTCGCAATCAGCCGGCAGCAGGGCGCGGCGGATTCTTCATGGCCTGGTCCCAGTGCTCCTGGATCATGCCGCCGTCGACGCGAACCATGTCGAACCAGTTCCACTTGTAGGTCTTGGTCGGATCGGCCGGGTCCTTGCTCACGCGGTCGAACATCATGAGCACCATGTTGCCGCTCGTGAGGATCAGCGCAGGCTTGTCCTTCCACTCGGCCTTCAGCGGCTCCGGCTTGCGGATCTTGCTGAAGAACTCGACGAAGGCCTTGCGGCCGGTCGGCACGTTCGGGTTGTGCTGGATGTAGCCTTCCGCCATGACCTTGTCGGCGAGTTCGACATGCCCGTACTGCAGGATGTCCTTGAACTCGGTGATGGCAATCGCGAGGTTCTTGTCTTCCTCCGCGGTGTTCTTCGGCGAGACCGGGGGCGGGCCGACACCCGTGATGACCGGCACGTTGGGCTGGCCTTCACGCGGCGGGTTCTTCTCGACGCTGTCCCAATGCTCCTGCACCTTGCCGTTCTGCACGCGGACGACGTCGAAGAAGTTGTACTTGTACGTCTTTGTCGGATCGACCGGATCCTTGGCTTCGCGCTCCCAGATCAACGCGACGTAGTCGCCCTTGGCGAACTGCACGACCGGCGGGTTCGCCAGCGTCGGCTGGATGTCGCGCGGCGGACGGCCTGCAGAGATCATCGTGAAGAACTTGACGAACTCGGCACGGCCGGTCGAGATGTTCGGGTTGTGCTGGATGTAGTCCTCGGCCATGTACTTCGGCGCGAGTTCC
>CAIUGU010000281.1 GCA_903898785.1 uncultured Pseudomonadota bacterium
CCGAGCAGTCTCCCGCGCAAGCGTCGACATCGAGCGCCGCCGCGCCACGCGACGCCGATCGCTCGAGCCGCACGCTCGAGGCGTCCATCGAGGGCGCGAGGTCGCTGCATGTCGAATCGGTGAACGGCGCGATCAAGATCGTACGCGACGATTCCGCGAAGGTCATGCAGGTGACGGCTGTGATCGATTGGACGGATGTCTCGCTGTGGGGGAGCTTCCCGGAGGGGACGACGATCAATGTGGGCGATGGCGAGACGACAATCACGACGCGGTCCACAGGAAAGCGGCAGCGGCTCTCCGCCGCCCAGCGCAAGGAGTTGATCGACAGCGCGAAGCTCGTCGCAGAGAAGGATTCGAGCGGACGAGTGACCGTGCGCGTCGAGCTTCCCGAAGCCGACGGGTGGCGGCAGTTGCCTGCTGTCAACATCACCGTCCGCACCGCGGCGCTCATCGATGTGCATGCCGAGTCGATGAACGGCGCAATCGAGACGGCCGGCGACCTGGGCAAGCTGCACGTGGAGACGGTGAACGGCGAGATCAATGTCTCCGGCATCGCCTCCGCTTTGCAGGCTGAATCGATGAATGGCCAGGTCCGTATCTCGCTCGCCGACAGCGCCGCCGCATCGGTCGATGCAGACTGCACGAATGGCCGGATCGTGCTCGAGTTGCCTGCATCGTGGAACGGAAAGGTGAACGCCTCGACCATCCATGGCAGAGTGGACACGAAGGGCATCGACGGAACCACCGACAGGGACCTTGTCGGCGCAAGCTTCGAGGGCAAGGTTGGCTCGGGCAATGGCGCGGTCGCCACGCTCGATGTCGTCAATGGCTCGATCGAGGTCCGAACGCGCTGAGTCGCGTCGGTGTAGCGCCCGTGTCCGTCTTCCTTCGTCATCTCCCTGGAGTCCCCATGCGTTCCATGACTTGTCACGCTGCGTTTGCGCTGGTACTTGCGCTCTGCTTCAGCGCCACCATTCCCGGTTGCGCGTCGACTAACAGTAAGGGGGAAACGTCTGACCCCGCCATGGCGGAGCAACTGGCGTTCCGGGACCTGAGCATGTCCTATCAAAAGTCGATGGCGGAGCACCAGCCTGCGAAGGCGCGGGAGGCTGCGGAACAACTGTTTGCGAAAGAACCGCAGCCATGGGTGCAGGTGCTGCTGGCCATGACCTGGGCCGCCGAGGAAAACCGCGACGAGGCATTCCGCGTGCTCTCCGCTGCCATCGCCTCGATCGCGCGCTCTCCGATCGATGCCGGACCGATTGTGGTCGATTTGGCCGAATCACTCGAGAGTGGAGACGAGTGGACGAGCCTGCGTTCGGATCCGCGCTTCCCGGCACTGCTTGCGCAGGCGAAGGCCGCCACGTGGCATCCCGAACTGCTGGCATTCGACGCAGCCCCTGCCACGGATCCGGTGCGCATGAAGCGTCCAGCCACCAATTCGGAGACGCTTCGCACGCTGCGAGAGACATACAAGCTCGATGCGATTGTCGCCGGCGCTGCCGACGACCTCGACCG
>CAIUGU010000282.1 GCA_903898785.1 uncultured Pseudomonadota bacterium
AGACGGCGCTGCTGGAAGGCAAGGTCGATGCGATCTACACCCACAGCAAGACCTGGCAGCACCTGCAGGAAGACACCGGCAAGATCGCCGCGATCGAGGACCTGTCGCGCCATCCCGACTGGCGGCTGCAGGCCAACAACGAGCCCGCAGTCATCACCTGCAGCGACGTGATGGCCGAGCAGCACCCCGAACTGGTCGTCACCTTCCTGAAGGCCATGATCAAGGTCGGGCGCTGGGCCAACGAACACAAGCGCGCCGCGGCCGCGATCCTGGACCGCCAGACTTACTACCGCGACGTCGAGGACACCTATCAGTGCATCAAGCACATCGACATGGTGCCCAGCCTGTCGCCGAAGAACCTGGCGCAGATCGAGATCGGCAAGGACTTCATGCTCGAGCATGGCTACATCAAGCGCGACTTCGACGTGCACGCGTGGGCGGCGCCCGAGTTCCTGGAGCAGGCGGCGAAGGAGCTGATCGAAGAACGCTGGGAGAAAGCGACCGCGGCCAAGCTTCCCGACGCGACCGTGGTCAGGCTCGGATGACTCGAGGGCGCGTCCAGGCAGCGAGAGGCAATCCTGCTGGCGCCGGGAGCGGCCGCAGCGTGGCGAAGCGAACGTTCACCTCTGCCAACATCCTGAAGACAACGGTGAACTGCGCGATTGCGTTCCCGGTCATCGTCCGATCGACATTCAGGCCGAAGACATCCAAGGCGCTTCGCGAGAAAGTGATGCTCGGCGTCACTGCGATCAACGACTGTCGTTATTGCGCCTGGGGACATGCCCACTGGGCGGTCTCGCAGGGTGTCTCGCTGGACGACGTCAACCGGATACTCAGCAGCCAGTTCGACTCATTGAAGGCGAATAGTCCCGCCGAGGCGGCCGCCATCCTCTTCGGCCAGCACTATGCCGAGCAGCTCGGCGAGATCGATCCTGAATCGGTGAAGAGTCTTCGCAACTATTTCACCCAGGCACAGGTGAGGGAAATCGTCGGGTACGTGCACTTCATTACGTTCACGAACCTGAGCGGCAATACCGTGGATGCCGTCCTGGAGCGAGTTCGCGGCCAGGGCCGCCCCATCACTGCCGTGGAAGGAGTTACGGGTGTCCTTTTCGCCCCGATCCTGCTGCTGCTGGTTGTACTCGTGAAGGCAGGAAAACTCATCGGGACGGATAAGAGACGGGCGAAGCGGGCAAGTTTCCAATCGAGAGGAGTCAGATGATGGTGGGAAAACTGAAGGCAAAGCACGACGAGCTGGCGAGTTCGAAACTGCCGCCGGACGAAGTGGCGAAACTGCTCAAGGCCGGAGCATTCCTGGTCGACGTTCGACCGAAGGTCCAGGCGAAGATGGGCATGGCTCCCGGCGCGACCAATATTTCGATTTTCACGCTGAAGCGGCGCCTGGACGAACTGCCGCGTGACCGGAAGATCGTGCTCTATTGCCACTCTGGCGCCGCGGCCGGAAAGGCCAAGCAAGTGCTGGATGCCTTGGGATACAAGGCGTTCAACGGCGGCGGCTATAAGGATGTTCTGAGGATCGTAGGTCGATAGGAAACATTGGAGCCGTAACCCGGGCGCGAGATCCGCATGTCCATGAATTTCTGCAGGCGAGATTCCTGGGGCACCGCGGTGTTGCTGGCAGGCATCGGTGCACTGCTGGCAGGCTGCGCGAGCGTGGGTCCTGCGACCGTCACGCGCGACCGCTTCGACTACGTCGCCACGATCTCGGACTCGTGGAAACGGCAGACGTTGCTCAACCTGCTCAAGGTCCGCTACAGCGACGCGCCGGTGTTCATGGACGTATCGTCGGTCATCAGCTCGTACTCGCTGCAAGGCGATATCAGTCTTGGCGGTCAGTTCGCCTCGTCCGGCGGCGGCAACATCGGCACCGTGGGCGCCACCGGACGATACGCGGACCAGCCCACGATCACCTACCAGCCCCTGATCGGCGACAAGTTCGCCAAGAGCCTGATGTCCCCGATCCCGGTCACGGGCCTGCTGTACCTCATTCAGGGCGGCTACCCGGCCGATGTCGTGCTGCGGATCGGGGTGAACACGATCAACGGCCTGGACAATGCCTTTGGCGGCGCCGGCAATCCGCGTGCGGGCGACCCGAAGTTCCACGAGTTCATGACCTTGATGCGCGAGTCACAATCCGCCGGCGGCGTAGGATTTCGGGTCAAGCCCGTCGACGACACGCAGGCCGTCTTGATGTACATGCGCCCGGCAACGGACCCGGCGGCCGAGTACAGCCTCAGGATCGGTGCATTGCTCGGGCTCGACACGCGTGAGCGCGAGTTCTCCGTCCAGTACGGATCGTTCCCGGAGAATGACCGGCAGATCGCCATCCTGACGCGGTCCATACTGCAGGTCATGGTTGATTTCGGGTCCTACATCGACGTGCCGCAGTCCGATGTCGCCGAAGGTCGCGTGTCGAGCGTTTCGCGCACCGACGAGCAGCAGCGCATGTTTCCGCCGTTGCTCGCGGTCCGGCATGGCCCGTCGCCGCCCGACGACGCCTATGTGGCCGTTCCGTACCGCAAGCAGTGGTGGTGGATCGACGACCGCGACCAGCGGTCGAAGCAGATCCTCACCTTCCTGATGCTCATGTTCTCGCTCACCGAAGGGGGGCCTTCGCAGAGCGCCCCGATCGTGACGGTTCCCGCACGCTGAACCAGAAGGACTCCGTCGCGTGCCGCCGGAACACTGAAATGCGGACATCCCGGAACGGGGAGAATCGGCCAGGAGCGGTCGTACGCGCCGCGTGCCAATCGCGGTCGTCGAGGTCGCGAGAATCAACAGGGTTGGCATAATGTTGGCGACCTGTCGGATCGATCGCGATTGGGCCCTCCGGCCGGTGGCCGTAGGATGTGCGATTGCAGCCGCAGTGGCGGATACGCCATTGGAGCAACCATGAACCTCTGCCGATGGATTGCCGTGCTAGCACTCACTGGAATCGCCTGTCCGGCTTTCGCCCAGACCTGCGACCAGTGGGACCCGAACACGTGGTGCGGGCAGCAGCGGATGGATCAGGAGGCCAAGCAACGGCGCGAGGCCGAAGAGGCAAGTCGCAATAGAGAAGCCGAATACGAAAGCCAGCGTCAACGCGATGAAGAATTCGAGCGCCAATCCGCACCCCAACGGGCCGAGCGGGCGCGCCAGCAGGCAGAGAACGATGCGGCGCTGAAGGCATTGCGCGCCGAACTTCTCGCCTCGCCCGCACTGCCACCGGATCGCAATCCCCTGCTCGGGCGTTGGCGAGTCGCCACCGGTGTCAAGCCACGCGCTGGAGATGACATGTCACAACTGATGGAGATGCTCTCCAATCCGGGCGCCGCGGTGTGCGAGGTCGTGTTTGGCGGGGGCACTACCGAGTTCAAGCCGGGGTCATGGGCTGCCAGTGACAGCGCTGGCGATGACTCGCTCGGCCCCATCCAGTACCGCACGAAGGACAAACAGGTCTTTGCGCTTCCGGATCAGGGACTCCCCTTGCTGGGCTTCGACATCGTAGACGGAAGCACCATCCGGGAATTTCGACTGCCGGATTGCGTATTGGTGCGTGTGGGGGCGCAACCGACCGCGGCATCCTCAACGCGAGCCGTCCAGCCGCCGGCCGGTTCCGCGGCTCCAGCCGCAACAGCGGGCTCGGCGCGCAACCCCATCGAACCGGTTTCCCGGCTGGGGCGCGGCGTGCAACTGCATGGTCAAAAGGACTACCAGCAAGCTTTGCAGCAGCTTCTGGTCGCCGCGCAGTCCGATCCGAAC
>CAIUGU010000283.1 GCA_903898785.1 uncultured Pseudomonadota bacterium
GCTGAACTCCACTTCCTCGCCGTCCACCGTGATCGAGCGGAACGTGGTCTTGACGCCCGGTTGCGGCGCGAACGGCAGGTCAGCGGTGTCGGTGGACAGGAACCACTGGACGTCGGCGCGCTCCAGTTCCAGCACGCCGCCGGCGCGCTGCGGCTCGCGCAGGTGCACCACCGATCGCGTCACCGGGCCAAACAGCCAGCTGATTAAGTCGAAGAAATGGATGCCGATGTTGGTCACGATGCCGCCCGAGCGATCTTCATGCCCCTTCCACGACACGTGATACCAGCCGCCACGCGCGGTGATGTAGGTCAGCCTGACCACGTGCCGCTTGCCCGTCTGGCTGCGCAGGCGCTCGCGCAGCGCCATCAATTGCGGATGCAGGCGCAGTTGCAGGATGGTCCACACCCGTCCGCCGGTCTCCTGCTCGAGTTCTTCAAGGGCATCGAGATTCCACGGGTTGATCACCAGGGGCTTCTCGCAGACCACACTTGCGCCGACCCGCAGCGACAGCCGCATGTGCGCGTCATGGAGATAGTTTGGCGAGCACACGGTCACGTAGTCCACGCGCGACTCCTCTGGCCCTCGCTTGAGCTTCTCGAGGTGGCGATCGAAGCGCTCGAACTCGGTGAAGAACCTGCAGTCGAAGGCAAACCGGTCGAGAATGCCCACGGCGTCGTGCGGGTCGGTGGCCGCGACCAGGCGATTGCCGGTGTCCTGGATGGCCTTGAGGTGGCGCGGCGCGATGTAGCCGGCAACGCCGGTGATGGCAAAATTCTTTGGCTGGCTCATGAGTGTTCCGGGACTGCGTCGCGCAGAATTCGCGCCAATTGCGGCGCCGTGACGCGCAAGGAGTACCGCTCTTCGATGGTCTCACGACCGGCATGTGAAAACCGGTCGCGCAACGCAGGGTCGGTCAACAAGCGGTCGAGCTTGTCCCGCCACTCGGCCGGTGTCGAGGCCAGGAACCCATTCTCTCCGTCACGGATGATTTCGCGGTTCACGCCCACCGCCGCCGCCACCACCGGCACGCCGCAGGCCATGAACTGGATGGCCTTGAAGCCACACTTGCCGCGCTCCCAGTCGTGGTCTTCGAGTGGATAGACGCCGACATCACACGCATTGAAGAGCTCAACTTCGCGGTCGAGTGACCACGGCACTTCCTGCACCGTGACGCCGTCAAAGTGGACGGGCTTGCCGGCGCCGCTGACCTTCAGCGTAAACGCATGCCGCGCCGCGGCATCCTTGAGCAGCGGAGCCATTTTCTCGAGGTAGTGATAGGTGGTCGGGCTGCCGATCCAGCCCACCACCGGACCGCTGGCCGGCACGCGCTCGCGATCCGGACGCGGGACAAATCGCGTCGTGTCGACGGCGGTCGGAATGACGGTGACCGCCGGGTTGAACTGCCGCGCATAGCCGGCCAGGAATTCGTTGCCGACCACCACGTGCGAACTGAACGCGATAATCTTCGCCGGCCGGCTCGTGTCTTTCAGAAACCCGAGACTCTTGTTCGCCTCACTCACGCTCGGCAGAAAAATCGCATCGTCAAAATCGAAGACGATGGGCAGGCCGCGGCGGGCGATTCGTCGCTCGATCCAGGGCGGACCCGCCGGCACGGCCTCGCGATACAGGAACACCACGTCGTAGTCGCCGAGCTCCCGCAACACGCGCAGCCTGCGGGCCAGCAGGCCGACAAAGCCGATGCTCTTTCTCACGAAGTGCCCAGGCTTGTAGACCATCCGGAAGAACTCGGGCGTGTAGAAGGGCCGAATGGTGACCGTGAAGCCCTGTGATTCCAGGTAGGGCACGTACTGGGAGACGCGAAAGCGGCACCCGGCGCCCTCCTCTGGAATCGGCGAAATCGCCAGCACACGAATGGGTGGTCGAATCACGTCAGTCCCGGGCCATTCCAGTCGTACTCGATGAGGCGAGCACGATTGCGCCGGTCGCCAGGCAGAGTCCCGGAAGGATCAGCCACAACCAGCCCGGGGGCGTCACCGTGGCGATGGTGAAGGCCAGGTGCACCACGGCGGCCACGA
>CAIUGU010000284.1 GCA_903898785.1 uncultured Pseudomonadota bacterium
AGTTCCGCCAAGCCATCGGCATCGAGGTCCCTGATATAGGGAATGTTGCTGGAACGGCCGAACATGAGCCTCGCACCCGAATTGAGGTCCCACAGCACCCACGAGGAGCCCGGTACCCTGCCTTGCGACTCCAGCAACAGCCACTGCCGGGCCTGGCGCGTGGTCACGAGGTAAGCGCTCATGCCAGTCTCGGTGCGCGGCTCACGCCCGAAAACCTCGGGGGACCCCGCCGGGCGGACACGCGACAGCAGCACCTCCGTCCCCGTGTCCCGAATGCAGACCTCCGCATAAGCGGCGCCACCCAGGACCCGTGCCGATTCAGAGCGGATGCAGCCATCGCGCCCCATTTCGCCGATCTCGGCGAGGGGCACGGGCGCAGCTCCGGCGCCGCACCACGCGGGAACGAGCAGGAGCAGGAGTCGTGGCAATGGATTGATCATGATCGGCGCCTATGCTCCCAAGGTCGCTCTGCCAGCGTCAATCGTGCTTCCCGAAGCCGCACGCGGCCAGTAGTCTCCCGCTGATGGACAACATCACTCACACACTCATCGGTGCCATGGTAGGCGACATTGCCGACCGCTCCCTGCCTGCGGATGCTGCCGGCCTGCCCGCCCGCACGAGGCGCACGCTCGGGATCGGCCTCATGATCGTCGGCAGCAACCTGCCCGATGCCGACTTCCTCTACTCCGCCGTCACCGGCAGCAAGCTCGACTACCTGCTCCAGCATCGAGGCCACACCCACACGATCGCGGGCGCCCTGATCCTCGCGGCAATCGTAGTGGGCAGCCTGGCCTTGTGGCTGAGACACAGGCGCATTCCCTGGTCCGCCCGCGACGCCAGGTATCTGTTTGCGATCGCCCTGTTCGCGCCGCTGCTGCATATCGGCCTCGATTTCACCAACAGCTACGGCGTGCATCCCTTCTGGCCCCTGCGGAACGACTGGTTCTACGGCGACGCGGTCTTCATCGTGGAACCCTTGCTGTGGGCAACGGCAACACCCCTGCTGTTTACCCTGCACACGCGGATTGCACGGGGACTGGTTGGCCTCGCACTCGTTGCGGGTATCGTCCTCAGTTTCGCAACCGGCCTCGTTCCCCTGCCTCTTGCCGGGGCCCTGACTGCGCTGGTCGTCGTGCTCGCGGGCATCGCAAGGGCGGGCAGCGCCCGGACGTCGTTGGCCGCCGGAGCGGTCGCTTGGCTCGGGGTCACCTTGCTGTTCTTCGTGTCGGGAGCGGTCGCCAACACGAGGCTGGACGGGCTGCTGGCGGCCGCCTTTCCGCAGGCGATGACGGTCGATCGCGTGCTGACGCCAATGCCGGTCAATCCGGTCTGCCGCGAAGTCCTGGCGGTACAGACGGAAGGCAGCCGATATGTTGTCCGCAAGGCAACGCTGAGCCTGGCGCCAGACTGGCTACCCGCCAGCGAGTGCCCGCAAAGGGTCGTCGGGTCCGCTTCCACGGCACCGCTGACCGCGGTCCCGGCGGCGTCCACGGCAGAACTCCACTGGCAGGGCGAATTCGCGATGGAGCGGGATCGCATCAGCGATCTCGCTCGGCAGTTCTGCGCGGCGAGGGCGATGCTGAAGTTCGCACGCGTTCCCTGGGCGATGCCGAAGGGCGACAATTGGATTGTTGGCGATCTGCGGTACGACCGGGAACCTGAACTGGGCCTCGCGGAAATCGAAACCGGCCCGCTCGACGACCCGTGCCCGCGCCATATTCCGCCGTGGACCCGGCCCCGGGCGGACCTCTTCGCGACAGGGTCCGAGTGAGCCGCGTTTGTCGACGGTGCGCTAGGCCCCCTGGGCCACTCCCATCGCACCGCCGCCTGCCTCGGTGAACGTGTAGGGAACGTCGCCCCAGGGATGGGCTTCGAGTCGCGCAGCCTGTGCAACCGGCAGCGAGACATCGACCAGCGTTCCTTCCCCCCGGCTGCCCGTGACACGCAGCGAGCCGCCGAGACTGGCCAGCTTCTCGTTCAGGCCAAACAACCCGAGCGTGCCTGGTTTCGTGCAATCCGCCGGCTTCATGCCGACGCCGTCGTCGCAGACCTTGAGCTGGACATTGCAGGGATCCGCGGCCAGCCAGACATCGACGCGCCGGGCGCGCGCGTGCCGTGCCACGTTGGCGAGGGACTCCTGCAGCGCGACGTACAGCATCGCCTGCTTGGCCTGGCTCAAGGTCGGCATGCGGCTAGTGAACTGCACGTTCGCCACCGTACCGGCCCTGTCCGTGAAGTCGGCGACACACCGCTCCAGCGCTGGAATCAGACCGAGGTCTTCGACGCTCGGCGGCTGGATGACGTGCAGCAGGCGCCGCAACTCCTGCTGGGCGTGTTCGGCGGTGGCATCGAGGTCGGCAAGAAGAGATGAACACGGCGAGGCGTGACCCAACTGCTGGCGGAGCGCGTTCAGACCGGAGCACAGATCGGTCAGGTCCCTGCCCAGGGTTGCCCGCAGGGTGGTCGCCAGCGACCGGGAGTCGTGCTCGCGCAGGTGCTCAAGCCGTTGAATGAGCACGCGATGCTGGCGGAAAGTGTGGTTCATCAGGTCCCCGAATGCCTCTCTATCGTCCCTCCTTCCTTAGGGGGTGATTAGCTGTTTCCCTTAGCAATCAAAGCGATCGTAATGTTTTGTCGAACGAAAAACTAGGGGTTTCCCTGATAAGTACATTCCGGCCCCATCCCGTGCCTCCCGGGTTTACGCTGCCCTCACTGGACTCGGCTTCCCTCAAGGCACGTTTTCACTGGCCGATAGGGGGTCCTATGACCTCTCCCTCCGACAAGCATGGCCTCCCGCACCAGCGGGTGTCCCCGATGTTCTGGATCAAGACCGCGATCCTGGTCGTGCTGCTCGGAGGCGCTTCCGTGGCCAGCACGGACCAGACCCAGGGCTCGCTGGGTGTCAGTGCCACCGTGGTGCCCGTTGCGCGGCTCGAACTGACCACCCGGGAACCGGAGCTGTTGCTGACGGCAGAAGACCTGGACCGGGGTTATATCGAATCTCCGTGGCCGCTTCACCTGACTGTGTACAGCAACAGCCGCAGCGGTTATGCACTCGATGTGCTGCCCGTCAGCCCGCTGTTCTCGGCGATGTCGGTGCAGGGGTTGGGTTCCGAGGTCCTGCTCTCTGGCGAGGGCGGCACCGTCACGCAGCGATGGAGCCACCCGCAAGAAGTTTCCCTCGAGCTGCGTTTCAGCTTCGTACTCTCCAATGGCTTGCAGCCCGGGCGGTACGCGTGGCCTGTGCGCCTTGCCGCACGGCCTCTCGATCAATAGATGATCGTCACCACGATCGTGTCCGAATAGTTGCCAGGCACGACGTCCTGGCCCGCAGGGATGCGCCCGTAAATCACGCTGGTCGTACTCTGTACCGGAGTCCGGCTATTCAGCGTGAACGACGCGCTGCCAGTCTGCGACCCTCCAGTGCCATCGCCGCGGATCTGGGTGAACGCAGCATCGAAATACAGGTTGTAGTTCAACGCATTCGTCCCTGAACGCAGCGTCCGCATTGCGTAGCTGCCGCTCGAACCGGTGCTGTAACTGGACGTGACGTTGACCCTTGCGGCCCCCCTGCCGATGAGCGAGCACGTCGCGCTGACCTGGCCGTTCGCGAGAGTCGGTGCTGCACTCAGCGGATTGTAGATGCCGAAGTTCACGCCGACCGCGCTCACGGAGCAGCTCACCTGTGCCTGCGCACGAGCCTCGGTCGACAGCCCAAGGGAAAGCACCGCGAGCAAGAGCAGCGCGAGTAGCCGGCCCCGCAGGTATCGGGCATCCCCTCCATTCACGGCTGCACCGCTTGCGGAAGCGCCGCGCGACAGATGACGGTGCCCATGTCCGGCAAGGGATCGTCCGCGGGGGGCGGATCGAGCCTGAAGATGCAGCGGTTGCCTTGCCAGATCGCGTCGCCGGCCATGCCGTGGTCAAACCCCGTTACGTAGGTCACGCCATCATAGGCTACGGGGAAGGACTGGCCCTTGAACCTGACGACGGCCCCCGCAGGTACTGCACTGCCATCGGCCGTGACCAGCCGGAACGTGCCGGACCGCGTCCGCTCGACCGGGAACTTCGCGATGACACCGCTGCGATAAGTCGGTGCGACCACCAGCGTCCGGGCGCCGATCGTCACATCCAGCGGAATCTCGGTCGGCTGGATACTGATGCGGTTGGGCTCATATGCCCGCAAGTCGTGCAGCATCGCGAGCCCCTGCGAGTCCGTATGCGTCACCAGCTGGTTGTCGACGTACACCGGGACATTCGGCAATCCGCCCATGTTGACCAGCGCAAAGCTGCTGCTGACGCGGCGGGCCGAACGGATCTCGCCGCCGATCAGCGTCGCTGCCCCGGTCCAGTCCGCGCTTGTACCGGATACACCGCTGTAACGCGCTGCGGACAATGACAGATCGCCCACCCGCGTCTGGTTGCGCCACTGCGTGTCGTAGTTGCCCGCCGTGGACGCGCTCACCCGATAACCGTGACCGAGGCCGACCGGCGAGTTCTTCGTATAGGAGGCATAGAGTTCGTTGTCCGGAGCGTTGTCACCGCTACCTCCCGCCGCCGCCAGCGAAGCCGATGAACTGGTACCCAGCGCCATGGTGAACGTCAGGTACGCGCCGTAGGCCTCCTCCTCCGCCAGCGTGCTACGGGTGGCCGTGAAGTTGAACGCCCCCCTCTGCCCGATCGTCCTGCTGTAGTTCAGGCTCAAGGTCTGCTGCTCGTCGATACCCGCGTAGCGCTGCCGGACAAAAGCCAGCGCGAGCGAACCGAAGCGCTGGAAACTGCCTCCGACCTGTGCAAGGTCGCGGCGGCGGAACTGCATGGATGACACCTGTGCCGTCGAGACCTGGCGATAGCCGTCCGACGCGAATGCGCTGCTCAGTGCCCAGCTGAAACGCGTCCCCTGCCGCTCCATGCCGGCGATGACCAGGGAACCGGACTCGCCGTTGCCCCCTCCGCTCGCTGCACTGACATTGACAACGCCGAGCGACCCGACAGCCGCTGCCACGGTGAGCCCCGCCGCCTGCGCCTGATCCTGCAGGTACTCCGCATGGGCTTCGACCGTGATCACGTTGTTCAGGCCGCGACGATAAGTTCCGGACGCCATGAGGTCGCCATAGCGATCGCTCGCAAAGGCATAGTCCCTGCGAATCGTGCCGACATCGAGCTCATACTGGCTCAGTTCGGGCGCGAGCAGCCTGGCGCTCGAGTAGAAGGGCCGCGACAACTGCTGTTCCCGCCCCAGGGCATCACGTACGACCACGTTCACCTGGCCCGCACCCGTCACCGATGGCAGGCGATCGATGACGAAAGGCCCCGGTGGCAGCGACTCGCTCGATACGCGCTGGTTGTTCACGTACACATCGACGGTGGACGGCACGATCGCGTTCCCCGCCGCCGATAGCAGCGGGGTCGTCAGCAGGTCAGGCCGCAGGGAGAAGTTCTTGCCCCAGCCGATGCCCCCGAATCGCACCGCACTCCCCCAGACGCCCCCGTCGCTGATCGCATCGCCGATCGTCAGCCGCTCCATGCGCGCATGAAAGTCGAGGGTATAGGTCGAGTCGAGCCGCACCGCCCGTGTATCGACGGAATTCGCCCGCACCACGCCGCTCTGGATAAGGACTCCCCGCGGCGTGAACAGGCCAAGCTCTCCGAATCCGCCGCCGAAGTTCTCGCCGGCGATCTGCTGCGCAGACATCTGGTAGTTGAGGAACGCTCCCCTGCCGGCAGGACTCAGCGCGGAAGCCTCGCGCGCGGCGAGGCCGAGTCGCGTCGTCATGAATGCGTCGGAAGGTGCGTTCAGGATGAGGCGCTGGCGCGCCTGGTCGATGTTGACCGCCATGCCCGGCACGTCGGACAGCGACCGATAGCGGCGACCCTCGTGGACGACAGGCACGGAACCCGGCAATTGCAGGCGCAGCCTGCCGAAGTCGCCTTCCTCCATCCACAATGCGCCATCGCGATTGCGCAGGACGACCAGCATCTCGCTCGTCGTCTGCGTATTGATCTCGACGTCGTAGACCAGTTCGGCCGCATCGTCGTCGATCGTGGCAGCGGCCGCGAAGCTCGCGGGCGCTCCCATCGCAGCGGCCAGTGCAGACAGCAATGCCCAGACTAAGTTAAAGACCGGCGTCGACTTGTGGAGCGCACCTGGCATCGAAGTAAATAGCGATCAGGGAGCCGGGATCTCGAGGTCGGCCTGGAATTCCCCCGTGCTGCTGAAGCCGTGGATCCGGGCATGCGTCGCCCGGACGGCCGCAGCAGGTGCCTTGACGGTCCACGTGACAGTGCTGCCAGGCAGTACATAGCGCGTCACTGCAACCTTGGTGGCATCGGCCTGGTCTGCAAACTGGAGGTCGAAGTCGGTGACCTGCGTGTGAGCAGTGCCGTTGTTGGTCGCGCTGACCAGCAGCGAACCGTCCGGCGAACGCCTTGCCTGCCAGGCCACGTCCGCTTTCGGTGCCGCAGCCGGCTTGACGAAGACGGGCAGGCTCAGGCGCAGCGCGACGCGCAGTCCCGTGAAATCCTGGGTGGCCGCCTGCGGCACTTCCGCCAGCAGCAACCTGTATGAAAGCTCACGCGACGGATCAGCGCCGCGACGCAGGGCGACGCGCACGATCTGGTCGCCATCCGGTGGCAGCGTGAATACGGGCGGTGTCGCGATCAGGTCGCGGGTGTCCGCGTAGTTCTCCTCTCCCGACGGCTGCGACCATGCCAGCGTCGATGCCTGGATCAGCAGCGGTGCGGCATCGTTGTTGTGCACCGTAATGACGGCCGTGGGCTGCGCGCCCGACAGGTCGATACGGATGGGAGAGACGCTGAAGTTACCGGCGGCGGCTGGTGAAGCCGCCGCCAGGTAAAGCGTCCACGCAGCAACGAGTCGTGCCGCGATTCGAGCAGGGTTACTCATGCTTGGGTGACGTGGAGGCTGTGCAGCGATCAGTACGTGACGGTCACGTTGATCAGGTCGGAATACGCACCCGTCGGCGCATTCTGGTTTGCCGGACTGTCCGGCAGATTGCCATATACGGTCACCGCAACAGGGTTGCCAAGGCCGTTGCCCGTGCCCGGTACCGTCGCGCCGGTCGTGCCGTCGCCGAACTCCGTTGCGAATGCAGCACTGGTGTACAGGTTGTACTGCAGCGTGTCGGTGCCGTTGGTCATGAGGCGCTGCGTGATCGTGCCGCCTGCCGTCGTACCGCTGTTCAGCGCGACCTTGAAGGGCGTGCCACGCGTACAACGCACGCTGATGGGGGTATTCACCGAGAGAGCGCCCGCACCCGGCGTGTAGTTGCCGAAGTTCAGCGCCGTGGCCGACACGGTGCAGTTCGTGAGGACGGTTGCCGACACGCCAAACGTGGTGGCAGTGGTGGCCGCTTGGGCACCGCCAACCACGGCACAGAGGCTGGCGGCAATCGAGGCAGCAAGGATCTTACGCATGAAATCTCCTAGGAAGACCGTATAACGCTTTGGTTTGTCTGACTCCGGCAGTGGCTCGGGCCACCACGGGATGCGGCAATCTTTTGCCGTTATGTAGTGCCACCGACGTGACGTCCGTCTCATTCTCCCGATCGGGGGCTCAAGCGGGATGTGAAACTGCCGATACCGCCGCACTTTCTGGTACGTGCGTCGCAGGGCGTTCCCGCAAGTGACGATTCCGCTTCCACCTGAATGGTGATTGCGGGGCTGCGCAGGGGACGCGGCCATCGTCCGCGTGGCGAAACCCGCACGAGTACCGACCCGCAGTGGTACTGTGCCGCCACACTCGCACAAGGACACTTCAATGGCGCTGCACAAATGGTCGGAGCATCCGGTACAGGCAACACCCAAACACGCTGCCGACCTGATCGTGGATACGCGCCGTCGAATCGCCATCGAGCAGGCCGAAGCGAGCGAGCGCAGGCAGGGCGAACTGGCGGAGCAGACCGCGATGCGCAACACGCCGGAAATGCGGATCCGCGTCTGGGAGCGGCTGCACGGACTCGACCTGCCCGCACGAGCCGGGCATCCGCTGCTCGAAGTGGTCGCGAAAGACACCGAGTTGAGCCTGGAGCAGGTTCAGGAAGAACAGCGCCAGCGTACCGCTGCCAAATCGGCGCCGAGTCCCGAAGCGGCCTGATTCCGCGGCGGGCTAGGAAACTGCGGGGAGTCCCTGGGGAAGCGGGTCAACCGCGCCGGTTGATGCCGCCCGCTCGTTGCGGCTGCAGTTCAGGACTTCTTGCTGAGCGTCAGGTGGACGCGGCTCGGCTTGACGATGCGCCTGGAATTGAGCTGCAGGACGAGTTCTTCGACGGCCCTGCGGGCCTCGTCGGGACTGCCAGGACGATGCCCGACAATCCGGTTGGTGCCCTGTGAAATGACATACTTGTGCCAGTCTCGTTCGTCGGGTCCGACGGGAGACCGGGACTTGGAAATCGACACCAGCAGGTAGGAATCATCCGGTGGGGCGACACGAGCCGGCTCATTTTCAGTAATAGTCATCCGGGCACCCTATACCGTATCCGCCCCAATTACGAGAAACTTGTCGCGCTCCCTCGAAATAGGCACACACGGGCCGAACAACCCGCGTATAGTCCACCCCGGCTCGCTAGCTTTCTCCTTTGTCTGCCTTCTGACCGTTGCGCCTCATCCGGCCAACGTCCCCTCCAGGCCCTCAAATCCGAATTGCCTTCGAACCCAAGGCGACAGACATTTCTGTTAGTCAGGCCCGGGAGACCGGTCCAGGCAATCCGGCGTGACCTGTCATTTTCCGTTGGACACTGCCCGCCTCCTGTTACCTTCCGCTTGCGGAGGGACGGCTGGCGAAGCAGGTTCAAAGCTTTCTGTTGAGTGCATTTTTCATGAGCAAAATCTACGTAGGTAACCTCCCTTTCACCGCCGACGAAAACGCGGTGCGAGCCCTTTTCTCGCAGCATGGCACGGTTGATTCCGTTGCCCTGATCAACGATCGCGACACGGGCCGTCCCCGTGGCTTCGGCTTCGTTGAAATGCCCAAGACTGACGCTGCCCGCGCCATTCAGAGCCTGAACGGCCACCAGATGGATGGTCGCGCCCTCAAGGTGAACGAAGCCCAGGAAAAGACTGGCGGTTCACGCGGCGGTGGCGGTGGTGGCGGCGGCGGCGGTCGCTGGTAAGCCTAGCTGCTGACTTCCTCACGCAGGTAACCCTGCGGCGATGAATCAAGAATCCGGCGCCTTCACGGGCGCCGGATTTTTTTTGTCCGGCATAATGGCGGCTCGCATTGTTCCGGTTGAGGAGTCCCGACCTTGGCTGAGTCACCCGGTACCCCCGCCAGCGTGGTGGCGAGAAAGCCGTCGTTCGAGGCGTTCCGCACGCTAGGCTTCCGTGCCTTCTGCCTGGGCTCCGCCGCAGCCATGCTCGCAGACAATGTCGAGCACGTGATCAGCTACTGGGTCGCATTCCGCAAGTTCTCGTCCCCCGCCCTCGGCGGATTTGCTGTGATCTCCCACTGGCTGCCGTTCCTGTTGTTCTCCATCCACGCGGGTCGCCTGGCAGACCGTTTCGATCCCCGGCGGATCATCCAGCTCGGCATGCTGGGCGCCGTCCTTGGCATCCACTGGTCACTGGCCCTGAGCGCCGTCGCGCTGCTCACGGTGACCAGCCTGATCGCGGCCAGCGTCGGGGCACGACATCCCGCGGCAGCCTAGCGCGGTTGCGGCCCCGGCCGCCCGCCGCCGTAGGCAACTGCGGCACTCTGTTGCGATTGTTTGCGGACTAGCCTGACTTGGCGTCCGGGCTGCGTGGCAATACCAGTATTGCCTCCAATCCGCCGTCCGGATGGTTCCGCAGCGTGACGCTGCCGCCGTGCGATTGCGCGACATCGCGCGCGATGCACAGGCCAAGTCCCGTACCGCCGGTGTCGCGGTTGCGAGAGGACTCGACCCGGAAGAACGGCTCGAAGACCTGCTCGAGGAACTCCTCCGCAATGCCGGGCCCTGCATCGCGCACGCGGATCGTCACCACCGTTTCGTCGCTTGCGGTCACCTCCGCGCGCGTCCCGTACTTGATGGCATTGTGGAGCAGGTTCGCAAGGCAGCGCTTCAGCGCCTTGGGCCGCGCCAGCACCGGAGCACCCGCAGACCCGCGCAGCAGGACTTCCCCACCCGTCTCTGCAAACTCCGCCTGCAGCTGGCGCAACAACGCATCCACGTCGACCGGCTCCAGGGCCTCGTCGTCGTTGAGGTCGCGGAACAGACCCAGCGCGCCGCGAACCATGCCATTCATCTCGTCGAGATCCGCCGTGAACCGCGCCCTGAGCGCAGCGTCCTCGATGGACTCGGCGCGCAACCGCAGTCGCGTCAGCGGTGTCCGCAGGTCGTGCGACATGGCTGCCAGCACGCGGGTACGGCTGTCGAGATACCGCTGCAGGCGTTCCTGCATGGAATTGAACGCGCGCGTCGCATCGCGCACCTCCCGGGCACCCCGCTCCTTGAGTGGCACAGGGCGGCCGCCTCTGCCCACCGTCTCTGCGGCTCGCGCCAGGTCCGACAGGGGCCGGGTAATGCTGCGAGTCATGAAATAGAGCACCAGCGCCAGCACGACGGTGAGCAGGGTCAGTTCGATGAAGATCTGCCGCGGCATGGACTGTCCCGGCTGGGGTGCGGCCGTGCGAAACACGAGGGACTGGCCGTCTGGAAGCTGCACGCTGACATCGAGGAACCGCGCACCGAGAAAGCCGCCGAACCGCCGCCCGCCCTCGCCTCCCGGACCGGGCCCTCGCGGGAGACCTGAATCCGGCCTGCCAGGCCCGGTAGCAGCGGCGTCGCCTTCCCCCGGCACCTCGCCCGGGCGCGCGCGACGACGCGGCTCTGCGCCGACACGGATGATCGCGTCGCTGCGCGGACGGGAGGGACTGACACTCACGCCGAAGCCCGATCCCAGTTCGCGCTCGATTCGCCGCTCGTAGGCTCTTGCAGTCACTGCGGGGTCGACGCGGCGAGCAGGACGGGGGCGTGGCTCGTCATCGGTGGAAATCGATTCCCGTTGCAGCCTGGCGATGGCGGCTTCGCGTTCAGTCACCGGCAGCTGGGCAAGGGAGACGCTGGCATCCGCGATCAACTGCGCCGTGCTCCATGCACCGGTGCCCAGCAGGGCCAGGTCCCTGCGTTCCCTGACGATCAGCAACACCGCAACGAGCAGCGTGACGCCGACCGCAGCGACCAGCGCCAGCATCAATCTGCCGAACAGCGAAGCCGGAACGATGCGCAACGCCACGGGTTACTCCTGCTCGACCTTCACGCCGATCACGTAGCCTTCGCCGTACACGGTCTTGATGATCTCCGGCGACTTGGCCGTGTCCTTCAGCGCCTGCCGCAAGCGGCTGATGCCGACGTCGATGCTGCGATCGAAGGGATCCATCTCGCGCCCGTGCATCATCTCCATCAGCTGGGCGCGCGACACGACCTTGTTGCCGTGGGACAGCAGCAGCGACAGGAGGCGGAAGTCCGCCCCCCCGAGTGGAACCTTGTTGCCGTGGACATCGATCAATGCCCGGTTGAGCAGGTGCAGCTTCCAGGGGCCGAAGCGATAGCTGACGACCTTCGATCCGTTCCCTTCCGTGGCTGCCTGAGAAGTCCTGCGCAGCACTGCCTTGATGCGCCCGAGCAGCTCGCGGGGATTGAACGGCTTTGGCAGGTAATCGTCTGCCCCCACCTCGAGGCCGACGATGCGATCGATCTCCTCGCCCAACGCCGTCAGCATGATGATGGGCACCTGCGAACGCGTGCGCAGGTCGCGGCAGACGGAGAGCCCGCTCTCGCCTGGCAACATCAGGTCCAGCACGATTAGGTCGATGTCGCTGCTTTCGAGCTGCCTGCGCATGCCTTTCGCGTCGGGCACTGCGGTTGCCCGGTAACCCTGCGCCTCGAGGTACTCGGACAGCAGCGTGCGGATCTCGGTGTCGTCGTCCACGACGAGAATATGGGGCCGGTCGGTCATGTTGGCATTGCGATCCGCGCGAATCGATGGGCCCTAGCGTGGCGCGAGGCGACATCCGGCTGTGTAAGCAATTGTAAGGCGCACGGGAGCCGCGGCGGCGGCAGCCGGTTGCGTGATACGCCGCCCCGGAACGACGGGCGGCCGAGCCCCTGCCGGCGATGCGACCTTGGAACTACAGGCCGAGCTGCTTCTCGAGATCGCCCGTCTCTTTCTCGAACTTGTCCTTGCGGGCCTCTTCGCGCTTCGCGGCGCCGGCTTCACGACTGGCACGCAATGCATCGGCCTTGGCCCTGTCGCCCGCCAGGTCGTACAACTCCACTGCTGCGTTCCAGTTGTCGCCGCCGGCGAGCTTGTCCGCAATCTGCCGCGCCTTGGCCCTGACCTGCGCCTGCTTGTCCTTCTGCTCCGCCCGCTCGTAGTAGCTCACGGCCTGCTGCAATGCATAGTGATAGTCGAGCGCCGCAAACTGGTCGCCTCGTGCAATGAAGCGACGCTTCACCTCGGGCGCTGCATCGTCGCCCGCGATCCTCATCCAGTCCCGGGCATCGGCGAGGAGATCCTCGTGCGGGGTACGGATCGCAAAGGTCTTCTCTTCCTCTGCCAGCAGGCGGGCCGCCTGCCCGCGCGCATGCGTCGTCACCTCGGCCAGACCGTCTGCAAAGTTGTTGCGGGTCATGAAGCCGCGCAGGTTGTCTGCCAGCGAACGATCCGTGGGCTTGGCACGCAGCATCGCGAGGCCGACACGCTTGCCGTCGGCGAAATGCATGCCTGCGCTGAAATAATCGAAAGCCTGTGACAGCTGGCCAGCCTTCTCCGCATCCTGGCCGAGCCGCAGCAATACGCGCTTGGCCACCACATCCCCGTCATCCGAACACTCACGGGCCTCGCTCGACTGCGCGAGCTGCAGGGCACGCTTGAAGTCGCCCGCCGCCTCTGCCGTCTTCGCGCGGGCGACGGTCGCGTTGGCCGCTTGCCTTTGCTTGGGCTCGCAAATGTCGTCCGCCTGCGCAGACAGGCAGCCGAGGCCGAACCCGAATCCGACTATGCCAGCGATGACGGGATGCATGTGGAATTCTCCCCTTGTTGCCTGAGACGCAGGCGGCTCAACGAACCACGTCCAGGGCATCCTTGAGGACGCCCAGGCCGAAGCCCTTCTTTTTCTTCGGCGCCTCCGCTGGGGGCTGTCCCTCGGCGGGCTTCTCGCCTTCGCTCGCCGCGTCTCCGGGTCGCGGCAACCCGAGCATTCCTCCTGCCAGGCCCATGCTCATCGACTGGTAGCCGGCGGGAATCTCGAACAGGTCCTTGGACTGCGGGCCGATCTTGATGTTGCTGAGCTCGCGCTTCATGCGGATCTTCTCGCCCTTGGCGATGCTGATGACATCCATCTTGACGAGCAGGCCGTCGTCCGTCGTCCACCAGAAGCCACCCATCTTGCTGCCGTCGGCGCCCGTCATGATGACCTTGGATTTCGTGGTCATCATGCCGTTGACTTCCTCGCGGCCCTCGTCGGTGAACTCCGTCTTGTACTCCTCCGGGCTCGGGGTGCGGGCATTGCCGCCGTCCATCTGCCCCAACTTCATCTCCATGTACATGCGCTCCGCGGGCATGAGCATCCACATGACCTTCTTGTCATCGCGACGGATGGAAACGATGGACGTGCCCTCGACGAGATCCTCGCGGCGTTCGAGGCCGGGTGCGCCGTTCAGCCGGCCGCGGATCGCGCCTTCGGCTGTCTCCATGATGTAGTCGGCGGAGTACTCCACCTTGAGGGCGACCGGGTCCGCCGCGTGAGCAAGCGATCCGGCACCAAGCAACAGGGACGTGACGACGAGGGTGGCGCGCATCATGGTCGGATCTCCTGGCGGACGGCCGGGCTGCCGGCTGGATGCCCCTAGCATAGACACGGCACGACACCAAAGCCAGCCACCGCTAGCCCACTCCGCGCTACCCCGGATTGACGAAGGCATCACGGCATCAGTCGCCATGCCCAGACGGCATCGAAACACCCCCGCAACCCGATCCGGCTGCAGGGGTTCCGGCGCCCCTCCGGTGGTCGGGGCGTCAGGCGACCCGGGGCGTTGCCAACAGCGCCTGCCGCTCGTCCTTGTTCGGATCGTTGACGACCTGGCACTCGTTGTTCAGGATCATCGTCGCACGCTGGTCGGCCGTATACGCCGGCCACGTCGGCAACCCGTCGTGGTTCGGATTGCCCGTGCGGGCGAACGAGGTCCAGGCCGCACTCATGCGGTCCTGCAACGCATAGCGGTCCTGACCGGTCCCCGTCATGGACTGGGCAACGTCCACCGTGCGGAAGGCGAACGGGATGTCGAGCGTGTGGTACGCCTTCATCTTGCCGTCGCGCACCGGCGAGTGCCACATGAAGTAATAGACGTACGCCGCGCCCTTTCCGAGGGCCGACTTGCGATCGGCCAGCGTCTGCGTGTCCATGCGACGCGTGTCATCGGCCTGCATCTTGAGGTAGACGTCGATGTTCTCGATGCCCGGGAACTGCTTCTGGTACACCTCGATGAGCTTCTTCGCATTGGCATCCGTGACGCGGATGTCCGCCTTCACGCGCCGGACGAGCTCGGGCATGTCGATCGGATCGATCTGGATGCGTGGCGACCAGGCCTCCTCCGTCTCCACGGTTCCCAGCATGATCGGCACGTCCGCCGTGATCTCCGTGGCGGCAGGATCGAACATGCTGGCAGGCAGCGTGCGGCCATCGACGACCATGCCGAAATTGAAGCGCTCCTTCGCCATCAGGTCGACCAGCTGCTGATAAGGAAGCTGTTGCAGCTTGTCGATGCCAGCGGCATCGAGCCCCAGCGAATGGAGGAATCGATCCGCATTCTCGGTGGCCTGGGCGCGGTCCTGGCCGCGGAGCGCCGAGCCGCTTTGCATGATGGCACGATGGAACAGCCCCTTGGCCGCCGGCATGCCCTGCAGGATGCTGACCTTGCGACCGCCACCCGACTGGCCAAAGATCGTGACGTTACCCGGGTCGCCGCCGAAGCGGTCGATGTTGTCGCGCACCCATTCGAGTGCGGCCACGATGTCGAGGTGCCCCGCGTTGCCGGCCTGCGAGTACTTCTCGCCCCCCAGGTCGGCGAGGTAGAGGTAGCCGAATGCATTGAGGCGATGATTGACGCCGACGACGACGACATCGTGTGCCTTCGCGAGATTCGACCCGTTGTAGATATCGAAGCCCGCGGAGCCGGAGTTCAGTCCGCCCCCGTGCAGCCAGACCATGACAGGGCGCTTGGCGTCCGCAGTCGATGTGCTCGGCGTATAGA
Organism: uncultured Pseudomonadota bacterium; assembly: GCA_903898785.1. Classification (GTDB taxonomy): domain Bacteria; phylum Pseudomonadota; class Gammaproteobacteria; order Steroidobacterales; family Steroidobacteraceae; genus CAIUGU01. Next base: position 15,252 of record CAIUGU010000284.1, read on the forward strand.
CGTTCAACACCAGGCAGTCCTCGCCCATGGCTTCCCTGCGATCCATCGCCGCCACTTCCGGCGGCTCGCCGCCGGCGAACTGCTGTGGCGCCCGCTGGCCGAGCTCGATCGCATCTCGCACTCCAGTCCACGGCGTGGGCCGGGACGGCGGCATGAAGCGTCCGGCACCGGCGGTCGACCCGCCGTAAGGAACGCCGCGGAACGAGAAGATCCCGTCGTTGACGGCGCCCTTGATCCGACCGTAGGCGGTTTCGACTTCCGTGCTGCTCGCGGTGCTGACGGCAGGAGCGCCGGTCGAACTGTCACGCGAGCACGCAACCAGCAGGCCGCTGCCCAGTACGCTCACCGCCAGGGCGCTCTGCCCCAGGAAGGTACGCCGATTGATCTTGTAGGCTGGTCGCTTCTTCATCGTTCCCCCTCGTTATTTGTCCGGCGGCGCAATTGTGCGGCATGGCTCCGGGACGTGGGAGAGCCGGGCGTGAAGTTTTGCAAAGATCGGGATGCAGCGAATCACTGGCCGATCGGCACGCGGATCCGGTTCCCGCTCCCTGAGGTTCGCAAGACCTTAATCTGCTAGATTGTTGCGATGCTCAAAGTCGATGGCCTGCGCAAGCGTTATGGAGATCTCGAAGTCGTCCGCGGAGTCAGCCTGCGGGTCGCGCGTGGCACGTGCTTCGGATTGCTCGGCCCGAACGGCGCAGGCAAGACCACCACGCTGCGCTGCTGCCTCGGATTGACCACTCCGGACAGCGGCACCATCGAGCTCGCAGGCGTCCCCGTCCCGGCGCGGGCGAGGGAGGCCAGGGCGCGCGTGGGTGTCGTCCCGCAGTTCGACAACCTGGACCCGGACTTCACCGTCACCGAGAACCTGGTCATGTACGGGCGGTATTTCGGCCTGTCGAGGCGCGAATGCGAGGCCCAGGTGGAGCGCCTGCTCGTGTTCGCCGGCCTCGGCGACAAGGCAAAGTCGCCCATCGAATCGCTCTCCGGCGGCATGAAGCGGCGGCTGACGCTGGCCCGCGCGATGATCAACGACCCGCAGATCCTGTTCATGGACGAGCCGACCACGGGACTCGACCCCCAGGCACGGCATCTCGTGTGGGACAGGCTCAAGACACTCTTGACCGAGGGGAGGACTCTCATCCTGACCACGCACTTCATGGACGAAGCCCAGCGCCTGTGCGACCGGGTGGCGATCATGGACAAGGGAGTGATCATTGCAGAAGACGCGCCCCATGCCCTGATCGACCGCGAGATCGAGCCTGCCGTCATCGAAGTCTATGGCGAGGGCGTCGAGGCGTGGTTCGAGAACGCGGGGAAACGGCTTGCGGAACGATCGGAACTCGCGGGCGATACCGCCTTCTGCTATTGCCACGATCCCGCCCCGCTGCTCAAGTCGCTTGAAGGACTGGGCGAACTGCGCAGCCTGCGGCGGTCTGCGAACCTGGAAGATGTGTTCCTCAAACTCACGGGGAGGGATCTGCGTGACTGACCGTGACGCCACCTTGGGCGCACTCGCGCAGCCGCCTGCAGACAGGTTCCGTTTCGTCCACGTCGTCCACAGGAACTACCTGGTCTGGCGGCAGTTGCTCGGGTCTGCGCTGGTGGGGCATCTCGCCGATCCGCTGCTGTGGCTGGTCGGCTTCGGCTTCGGCATCGGCAGCCTGTTGCCGACGGTCGGCGGCCTGACGTATCTGGAGTTCCTGGGCTCCGGCATGCTCTGTTACAGCGTCATGAACTCGGCCTCCTTCGAGGCACTCTATTCGGCGTTTACCCGCCTCAAGCACCAGCGCACATGGGAAGGCATCCTGCATGCACCGATGACCGTGACGGATATCGTCGTCGGCGAATGGGTCTGGGCCGCCCTCAAGGGCGCCCTCTCGGGCGCCGCCATCCTGCTGGTGATGGCGGGCCTCGGCCTGGTCAAGTCGTTTGCCGCCCTGTGGCTGCTGCCCATCATGCTGCTGGTCGGGCTTGCCTTTTCAGGCATCGCGCTCGTGGTGACCGCGCTAGCGAAATCCTACGACCTGTTCACGTACTACTTCAGCCTCTTCGTGATGCCGATGATGCTGGTCTCGGGCGTCTTCTTTCCTGCGGAGCAGTTGCCGGCGGTGGTCCGGATTGCGGGCGAGCTCCTGCCTTTGTCGCATGCCACGGCGCTTGCGCGCGGCCTCGCGGTCGGCGCCCCGCTGGACAACGTCGCCATGCATCTGCTCGTGATCGCGATCTACGCGGCACTCGGCCTTGTCTTTGCCAACAACCTGATCGGCAAGCGCCTGACGAAATAACGATCAGGTGCAGCCTGCCCGCGCCCGTTCGATGCCGCCCACGAGGCGGCCGAGCAGGTTGTCCTTGTTGACGTCGAGGCGATGCCCCTGCCCCTTCTCGACGGTGAACTGGATGTTCGCGCCCCGCTGCTTCAGCAGGGCGTACTGCCCCTGCATGGACCGCAGCCACGACGGGTCCTGTTCTCCCACGTGCATGTAGAGACACAACGGCTGCAATGCTGCGAGCCTCTCCGACGGGGAAATGTTGAGGAGCCCCGGATAACCCGTCACGGAAACGAAGTACTGCGGGAACAGCGACGCGATGTGGAACGCACTCAGGCCGCCATTCGAATGGCCCGTGGCATGCAGCTTGCCGCCCTCGACCTTGTACGACTTGAGGATCTGGTCGAGGAATGCGGGGAAGATCCGCGCACCTTCCTCGAAGTACAGCCGGCCGTCGGGCGCGGCGGGACTGATGACGATGTAGCCTCGATGCTCGGCCGTCGCACGCCAGTCCGTCTCGGTGCTGCGCTCGACGATCTGCAGCGTCTGCCCGCCACCTGCGAAATGCAGGATCGCGGGATACGCCCTGCCCGGGTCATAGGAGTTCGGCAGGATGACACGATAAGTGACCTGCATGCCGGCGAACGTGCCGATCTTCTGCTGTACCTCGGCTTGGGCAGTCGTGACGAGCAGCACCATGCCGGCGACCAGCCAGGCCCCGATCCGGTTCAGGCACTCGCGTGCCGCGTTAGTCCGCATTGCTCGACGCCTCCGTCCTGGTGTGTTGCCCGATTTGAACGGACCCGCCCTGATTCTACAAGCGCCCGGTGTTCCCGGTCTCAGCCCTGCAGCACTCCACCACCGCGCCGTCGTCTCCCGCTTCCGCGGCGCAACGCAGGCCAGCGCGATCAGCCCGCAGGTCCGCCCACTCGGCATCGCCGGCGCCGAACAGGTCCTGCGCTTCCTTGCCGATCGAGACCAGCGTGGCCTCCGTCCTGCTGCAGTACCTCGCTATCATGGCCGCTGCGATGCAATGCGTCGGCTTGTCTGCGAGGCCTGCGGGAACGCGACTGCGCACGACTGATTGCGCGCAACCCACCGTCGAGCGCGCCGGCCGCTCCGCCACCGTGACACAGGCGCACAGCGGCAATGCCGCCAGGATCGCCACCATGGTTCTCGCAGCCATCTGTCATGCTCCCGGAGCCGATCCCGGCTCCATGGCCGATACCGCCAAGCCTCCGGCAACCTCCCCGCCCGCAGACAGCAGGTGTTCCCAGCCGAGCCGGCGGCATACATCGACGAACTCGTCCGCCGGCGCAGCGTGCAGCCGCAAGGCGAGTCCGCTCGCGGGATGAGCCAGGCCGAGTTCCACGCTGGCAAGCAGCAATCGGTGACTTGCAAACCTCGCTGCAAAGACGCGATTGTGATTGCCCTTGCCGTACGTGGCGTCGCCGATGATGGGATGCGAAATATGCTTGAGATGACGCCGCAACTGATGCCTGCGGCCGGTCAGCGGCTCAAGCTCCAGCAGCGAGTAACGGCTGGCCGGATACCGGTCGACCGGAATCGGCAACTCGACGGTGCCCAGGCGCCGGAACCGAGTGCGGGCCGCCTGTGGCAGCAAGCACACCGCATGCGGCGTTCGCTCGGCATCGTCGACCTCACGTGACAACGCATGATCGATCACGCCCGATTCGGGCGGGTAGCCGCGGACGATGGCGAGGTAGCGCTTGCTGACTGTACCTGCTTCGAATTGCCTGCCGACGCTCGCCGCCGTATCCCTGTCGAGCGCGAACAGCAAGACGCCTGAGGTTCCCCGGTCGAGTCGATGCGTCGGCCACACGTGCCGGCCGATCTGGTTGCGAAGCAGCTGCACCGCGAAGCGGGTTTCGTGCCTGTCAAGCACAGTCCGGTGCACCAGCAAGCCTGCAGGCTTGTGGATTGCGACGAGCCAGTCGTCCCGGTACAGGATCGGCAGCAGCGGCGCTTGCCCGGCATCAGTCGACAGCACTGCTCAGGTGCCTTCTTTCCCGGAGGGGCCGCTCGCTGAAAAAGCGTCGGACTTGAGGCGTCGCCTCAGCCTCTGGAATGCGAACAGGCTGCCTGCGACCAGAACCAGGCCAATCGCGAGCAGCAGCCCGCTGCGTCTCTCCAGAAAGCTCGCGCCGAGCAGCACCGTGGCCATCGCGTACGGCAGCTCCGCCACCGCGAGTGCGGCGAGGTACCGGGACAGCGGATACCGCACCAGGCCGAGCAGGTATCCCGGGATCTCGGACGGCAGCGCGAGCTGCAGCAACAGCACCAGCGAGAAAGGTGTCTGTCCGTTCACTGCAGACTCGAGTCGTTTGAGCCCCGCCTCCGCCGTGAGCCAGCGAACCACGCGGCGCCCGAGATAACGCGCGGTTCCGTACGCACAGGCTCCACCGAGCATCCAGCCGAGCCACAGCAGCAGGATGGTGAGGCCCTGGCCCCACGTGTAGATCGCCACCGGGACCACCACGGCGACGGACACGAAGGCAATCATTGCCGATACGGCGGCAAACGCGACGAACAGGGTGGCGCCGAGGAGCGGGTGCAGACGGATGATCTGCTCGCCGGCCTTGAGCACGTCGAGCAAAGCGGCATGCAGGCTCTCCGAGGATGCGACAGCCGCCAGCGCGAGGCACAAGGCCACGAGCGCCGCTGCCCGTCGCCAAACTGCGCTGCGTTCCGCCGGAAGGGATCTTGCTGATTTCATGCTTCGGCGGCGCCCGCTAGCCGAGGGTCGCGATGCCCTGAAGCGGCCGGGCCGCCAGCAGCGCTTCCTTCTTGTGCCTCGGCAACCGCTTGATATCGCGCTCCCGGCGCGAGGCCTCTGATCGGGAGGCGGCCGGCTCGCAGTACACGAGTTCGACCGGCCTGCGGGTCCGCGTATAGCGCGCACCGAGCTGGTCGCTCGAGTTGTGTTCCTCGATGCGCCTCAGAACCTCGACCGAGATGCCGGTATAGAGGCTCCCGTCAGCACAGCGGACGATATAGACGTTCCAGGCTGGCGTGATGTCCTGCATGTGACTGATGGGAAGGGTATCCGCTTGGGTAATGACGGCGTCGGCGGGCGAACGGTAGTAGTCCTGCATCGCAAAGGCAAGGCAGAGACAATGGACGCTGACACGCAGCAGGCCGGGTCAAGAAGGCGGCCGGGCCGGTACCAATCCCGCCTGAATTCTGGCAACCTCAGTGGCCCGCTTGTCACGCCCCGTCCGACCGCTGGAGACTCGCTTTGGATCAGCCCGCCACCCAGATCACCGCCGCAGCCCTCAAGTTCATCGAAGAAGCGAAATTTGCAGATCTGCCCGCGGAAGCGCTGGGGATCGGACGGCGGTGCATGCTGGATACGGTCGGCCTGTTCCTGGCCGGCGCGTCGGAATCGA
>CAIUGU010000285.1 GCA_903898785.1 uncultured Pseudomonadota bacterium
ATTAATCCCTAAACTGACCAGTCTTCTGCAGTTTTCCCAAGACTCAGACCTGCGTCCCTGCCAATTCCCTTCCTTCTAGCCTAACTCTAGTCCATTCCGACTTAGCCGGTGTTCCCAGGTCCTATGAACGGGAACGAGCCGACCTTGTAGGCACGACCGCTGGCCTTGACCTGCTCTTCGGTCTGGCCGACCCATGCGATTTCCGGCGCCGTGTAGATCACCGACGGCACCAGGTCGTAGTTCACGTGGCCATGGAGTCCCGCAATCAGGTCCGCGACCACCACGCCCTCTTCCTTGCCCTTGTGCGCCAGCATCGGCCCGCGAACGAGATCGCCCACGGCCCAGACGTTCGGGACCGCCGTGCGGCACTCATGATCGACCTTGACGAAGCCGCGCTCGTCGAGCTCGACGCCCGTGCCATCTGCCAGCAGATTCTTCGTGAAGGGGCGACGGCCGATGGCCACCACTACCTTGTCCACGGTGACGGTCTGCTCGCCCTTGGCATCGGTGTACTTGACCACGACGCCGTCCTTGGTCTTGTCGGCGCCAGACACCTTCGCGCCCAGACGGATATCGAGGCCCTGCTTCTTCAGGTGCTTCAGCGCTTCGTTCGCCACGGCCTTGTCGGCCATCGGCAGGAACGCATCCATGGCTTCGAGGACGACGACCTCTGCACCGAGACGGCGCCAGACGCTGCCAAGCTCGAGGCCGATGACGCCCGCACCGATGACGCCGAGCCGCTTCGGTACCGCGTCGAATTCGAGCGCACCCCACGAATCGACGACGTCTTTGCCGTCGAACGGCAGGCTCTTCAACTCCGTCGGCACGGAACCCGATGCCAGGACCACATGCTTGGCGGTGAGCTCCTGCTTGTTACCGTCCTTGTCCGTGAATTCCACCTTGTTGCCGGGCAGCAGCTTGCCGTGACCGACGAGGGCCGTGACGCCCGCGCCCTTCAGCAGCGAGGCGATGCCCGCGGTCGACTGCTTGACGATCTGCGCCTTGCGTTTCTGCATGGCAGCCACATCGAAGCTGACGCCCGTCAACTTGATGCCGTGCACGGCAAACTCGGCGTGCGCGCGGTGATACAGCTCGGAAGACTCGAGCAGCGCCTTCGACGGGATGCAACCGGCGTTGAGGCAGGTGCCGCCAAAGGCATAGCTGCCGTCATGGTTCTGCCACTCGTCGATGCAGGCGACCTTGAGCTTGTTCTGGCCGGCGCGGATGGCGCACGGGTACCCGGCCGGGCCGGCGCCGATGACGATGACGTCGTACTGGTCAGACATTGAGCAACAACCTCGCCGGGTCTTCCAGTGCGTCCTTGATCGCCACGAGGAACTGCACGGAGTCGCGGCCGTCGACGATGCGATGATCGTAGGTCAGCGCGAGGTACATCATCGGGCGGATGACGATCTGGCCGTTCACGACGACGGGGCGATCCTGGATCTTGTGCATGCCGAGGATCGCGACCTGCGGCATGTTGAGGATCGGCGTCGAGATCAGCGAACCGAAGACGCCGCCGTTCGTGATCGTGAACGTGCCGCCTGTCAGCTCCTCGATCGTAATGGATCCATCCCGGGCACGCGTCGCATACGCACTGACCGCCGATTCGATCTCCGCGAAGCCGAGGTTCTCGGCATTGCGCAGCACCGGCACCATCAGGCCGCGGTCCGTGGAAACGGCCACGCCGATGTCGTAGTACTCGTGGTACACGATGTCGCTGCCGTCGATCGATGCGTTCACCGCAGGGAACTTCTTCAGGGCCTCGATGGCCGCCTTAATGAAGAAGGACGAGAACCCGAGCTTGACGCCATGGGCCTTCTCGAACTTGTCTTTGTAGCGGCTGCGCAGTTCGTTCACTGCAGTCAGGTCCACTTCGTTGAACGTCGTCAGCATGGCCGCCGAAGCCTGTGCCTGGATCAGGCGCTCGGCGATACGGGCACGCAGGCGCGTCATCGGGACTCGCTGTTCCGCGCGTGCACCGGCGGGAGCCAGCGCAACGGGAGCCGCGGCGGCAGGCTTCGCGAGATGCTGGATGACATCCCCCTTGGTGACGCGACCGTCCTTGCCCGTTGCCGCGATCTTGGCTGAGTCGAGCTTGTTTTCCTCGATCAGGCGACGAGCCGCAGGACCCGACTTGTCCGCCGCGCTGCTCTGGCTTGCAGGCGCCGCAGCGGCAGCCTTCGCGGCCGGCGCTGCGGCCGGGGCCGTGCCGACTGCGCCTTCTTCAAGCGTGGCCAGCACCTGGCCGCTCGTCACGGTGGCGCCGTTCGCCATCTTGATCTCGCGCAGCACGCCGGACGCCGGTGCCGGCACCTCCAGCACGACCTTGTCGGTTTCGAGGTCGACGAGGCTTTCACCGCGGGTCACGGCCTCGCCAGGCTGCTTGCGCCAGGCGACCAGCGTCGCGTCGGCAACCGACTCGGGTAACTGCGGAACTTTGACTTCGATGCTCATTGACTTGTGCCCTGATTCCCTTAGTTCTGTGCCCGGCACAACGGCCGGTCCAACTGACCTGTGACCGTCCGGTGACTACTTGCGCGACGGCGACTTGAGACGCACGGTTTCCCGCAACGACTCCTCGGTGCTGACGGCGCGCAGCGCCGCATCGACCAGCGCTGCCTGCTGCTGCGCGTGCATCTTGGCGATGCCCGTCGCCGGCGCCGCGGCCGGAGCACGACCCGCGTACAGCAACTGATCCTTCGAGCTGAGCGGACGCTGCAGCTGGTGGCGGATCTGGTACCACGCGCCCTGGTTCTGCGGCTCTTCCTGGCACCACACGACATCGCGCGCGTTCGGATACTTCTTCAGGATTGCCTCATATTCCTCGGTCGGGAACGGATACAGCTGCTCGATACGCACGATCGCGACGTCGCGGATACCGTCCGTGCGACGCGACTCGAGCAGGTCGAAATAGACCTTGCCCGAGCAGAACACCACGCGCTTGACCTTCGCGGGCTGGACCTCGTCGATCTCGTCGATCACGTTCTGGAACGTGCCGCGAGTCAGGTCCTCGAGCGCGGAGACCGACAGCTTGTGCCGCAGCAGGCTCTTCGGGGTCATGACGACGAGCGGCTTGCGCAGCGCGCGTACCATCTGCCTGCGCAGCATGTGGAACATCTGGGCCGGCGTCGAAGGCACACAGACCTGCATGTTGTTCTCGGCGGAGAGTTGCAGGAAGCGCTCGAGGCGGGCGGACGAGTGCTCCGGTCCCTGCCCTTCATACCCGTGAGGCAGGAACAGCACGAGGCCGCAGAGCCGACCCCACTTGGCTTCGCCCGAACTGATGAACTGGTCGATGATCACCTGCGCGCCGTTCGCGAAGTCGCCGAACTGGCCTTCCCAGATCGTCAGGCAGTTGGGTTCGGTCGTCGAGAAGCCGTACTCGAAGCCCATGACGGCTTCCTCGGACAGCAGCGAATCGATGACCGTGAAGCGCGGCTGGCTTGGGTTGAGGTTCGTGAGCGGCGTGTAAGACTCGCCGGTGGCCTGGTCGTGCCACACCGCATGGCGGTGGAAGAACGTGCCGCGGCCGGCATCCTGGCCCACGAGGCGAATCTCGAAGCCTTCCGACAGCAGGCTCGCGTAGGCCAGCGTTTCGGCATAGCCCCAATCCGCAGGGATCTGCCCCGCCGTCATCTTCTCGCGGTCCTGGACGATGCGGGCCACCTGCCGGTGCAACGTCAGGTTCGACGGCAGCTGCGTCAGCTTCGTCGCAAGGTCACGCAGGGTCTCTGCCTTCACGCCGGTCTTCACGACCTCGTGCCAGTCGGCCTGCGTGTACTTCGTCCAGTCGACCGTGTACTTGTTGCCGATCAGGCCGAGCGATTGCTTGGCCTGCGACTTGCCCTCGTCCAGTTCCTTGCGGTACTGCTCCACGAGCGCGTCCGATTCCTCGATCTTGAGGACCTGCTCCTGGGCAAGGCGTTCCGCATAGAGCTGCCGCGTGGTGGGCTTCTGGCGGATCACCTGGTACATGACCGGCTGCGTCGCCGCCGGTTCGTCGGCCTCGTTGTGGCCGAGGCGCCGATAGCAGACGAGGTCGATGACGACATCCTTGTGGAACTTCATGCGGTACTGGAGCGCCATGCGCGTCACGAACACGACGGCGTCCGGATCATCGCCGTTCACGTGGAAGATCGGTGCTTCGATCATCTTCGCCACGTCGCTGCAGTACTGGGTGGAGCGTGCGTCGAGCGGATTCGACGTCGTGAATCCCACCTGGTTGTTGATGATGATGTGCACGGAGCCGCCGGTGTAGAAACCGCGGGCCTGCGACAACTGCAGCGTCTCCATGACGACGCCCTGGCCTGCGAACGCCGCGTCACCATGCAACAGCACCGGCAGCACCTTGTCGCCGACCGTATCGTTGCGGCGCTGCTGACGCGCCCTCACCGATCCCTCGACCACCGCGTTGGCCACTTCGAGGTGCGACGGATTGAACGCGAGCGCCAGGTGGACGTTGCCGCCGGGAGTCCGCACGTCGACGGAGAAGCCCTTGTGGTACTTGACGTCACCCGAGCCCTGCATGTGGTTGACGTCGTAGTGCCCGTCGAACTCCGAGAACAGCGCCTGCGGCGACTTGCCCATGATGTTCACGAGCACGTTCAGGCGGCCGCGATGCGCCATGCCAAACACGATTTCCTCGACGCCGGCCACGCCACCCTGCTGGATGAGATCGTCGAGCAGCGGGATCAGGCTGTCGCCCCCTTCCAGCGAGAAGCGCTTCTGCGCGGGGTATCGCGTCGCTAGATAGCGCTCGAGGCCCTCGGCGGCGGTCAGGTTGCGCAGGACGGTCTTGCGCTCGTCAGCCGTCAGCCGGAACTCGGCACGACCCTGCTGGAAACGGTCCTGCAGCCACAGGCGTTCTTCGGTCGTCGAGACATGGGCGAATTCCGCGCCGATCCGCCCGCAGTACGTGTGCTTGAGCTGTGCGACGATGTCCTTGAGCTTCTGCCGCTTCGGGTTCGAGGTCTGCCCGCGACCGGCATAGAATTCCTTCTCGAGGTCGCCATTCGACAGCCCGTAGTACTCGAGCTTGAGTACCTCCGGTACCGGACGTTTGAGCAACCCGAGCGGATCGATATCTGCGTTGAGATGGCCGCGGTTCGCGTACACCTGCACGAGACGAGCGACGGCGCCCTGCTTTTCCGAATCCTCGTTGCTGTTGGCTGCAGCGGCGGGTGCCAAGCGGGTGTCCCGCGCGCGCTTCGCCAGCGCGTCACGAATCGGGCCGTGCGCCGCATCTGCAGCGCCGCCGTTCTTCAGGTTGCCGAAGTATTCTCGCCAGCGGACCTCTACGGAATCCGGGTCGGCCAGATACTGTTCATAGAGGGATTCAAGGTAGGGGGCATTGCCTTCGCCTAACGGCGTGGACTCGAGCAAAGCTCGCAAAGAGTCGCTCATTCGCGCGTAAGTTCCTGTGATTTCAGAGGAAGGTTGCCGCGACCTCCGGCCGCAGCTGGCGCGTAGTGTAGCCGATGATCCCCCAAAATGAAAAAAGCCCGGGACCTCGAGCGCGGGAAATCTGCGATGCCGTTCCCTTCTCCGCCCGGAGCCGCATTGGCAGGCAGCTGCATCCCCCTGCCACTGGAGCGCAAAAGCCTTGCTTTACCGGGATCTAGCGCCGCCAGGGTTGCAGCACGAGCAGCATCCCGGCCATCACGAGAATGACGCCAAGAATGCGCGTCGCGTTGGCTGGCTGTGCCGGATGCAGGATGCCGAAATGGTCCAGAATCAGCGAACCGATCATCTGCCCCAACACGACGAGGGCAACGAACCCTGCGGCACCGACCCGGGGGACCCCGAGCGTGGCAGCGATGACGTAGCACCCGCCCACGAGACCACCCACCCACATCCATACCGGGAGGCGCACCACCTGGTCCAGGGGCGGCAGGGTTGGCCGCTGCAGCAGGAGGAACACCAGCGCCACGACCAGGCTGACGAAGATCGACAGCGAAGACGCAAAAATGGAACCGGCCGTCAGCACGCCAAGTCGTGCATTGACCAGCGCCTGCAACGGCAGGCCGGCACCGATCAGGACGACGAACAAGATGAAGAGCCAGGCCATGCGTGCGTTACCGGAACTACTGCGGCGGTGAGGAGGATCGGGATTCCGCCGCTGGCGCACTTTCCGGAGCCACCATGATCGTAAATGGCTGCGCGACGTCGACCGGTTGCACGGGTTCGACAGCCGGAGCGGGCTGCGGTCGCATCGCCACCTCGGTAAACTTCTGGAAGGCCGTGAGGCCTGCATCGACGACACTGAAGACCCCCGCCACGAGGATCGCCGCGATGACGGCGGACAGGGCCCACTGCAAAGGCGTGATGCGAGGCAGCCAGGTGCCCCGCTGGTGCTCCCGCTGGACGCGTTCGAGGATGGCCTGCTGCATCACGTTGACGTGGTCGAGGTCGACACGGTCGCGGCGGGCCTGCGTCTCGCCATCCTGTGCTGGCCGTGGCGGATCTTGTGGCGCAGTTTCATTCATGGAGCATGCAAACCCGAATCGGCACTTGACCTCTACAACGATGCTACAGGACACGCTCGGATCTGGCGCCCCCGGCCGGAGTTGAACCGACGACCTACCGCTTAGGAGGCGGTCGCTCTATCCACTGAGCTACGGGGGCGTACGTCGGAGAAGGGGGGATGTGGAGCTGAGCGGAATCGAACCGCTGACCTTCTCATTGCGAACGAGACGCTCTACCAACTGAGCTACAGCCCCACAACTGAACGCGCGCGGATTGTAGCACTGGCAACTGGTCGCGCAAGCAAGCAGGCCCGGGGCTGCCACAGCGGCGGCTAGTAATGCAACTTGACCACGCGGGCATGGGCCAGCTGCGGCAGGAAGACGATGTACATGGCGTCGAACTCATCGTCCTTCAGCGTCACGGGCTCCCCGGACAGCGACTCGACCAGCTGCGGGACCGTCGTCGAATTGCCGACGACGAGCACGCTCTCTCCATGGTGCTGCCGGCGAATCCGTCCCGGCAGGCTGCTCCACGTATCGGTGGGGATGACATTGATTGGCAAGCCCGAGGTCTCCGCGACCGGTGCGGCTGTCTCCTGCGTGCGGCGCAGCTCGGAGACGTAGACGGCATCGATGCCACGCACCGGCTTGGCCTCGTGCAGTAGCCGCACGAGATGCGCGGCGCGCTCCCGACCCACCACGCTGAGGCCCGGGTCGGTGTCCGTGGTCGCCTCCGTCTCGGCATGGCGGATGACGATCACGATCGTCGTGGCGCGCGCATCGACGAACCACGCCACCGCCGCCACGAGCAGGGCCAGGCCGAGCACCGGCAACAGCAGCGGCACCAGGAACGGGCGCCGCTTCATTTGGGTCAGCTTGTCCACCATGGTCGAATCATAAGCCATGCCGGGGCTGTCGCGGGCACGTTGAGTCCAATCACGCCGGGACGGCTGGCCGGAGCGAGCAATCCTGTGATGTACTGCGGGCTTATGAGCGCCCTCCCGATTCCAGCGACCGCGACCCGGTCAGACAGCGTGAATGCCGGCGGCCTGCGTTCGCTGTTTGCATTCTTCCACGAGCACCGCCGCGCCGGATCCCCCCTGGTCCTTGCAACCGTGGTTGCGACGTCCGGTACGACCTACCGCAAGCGCGGCGCGCAGATGCTCATCCGCAACGATCACCAATGGCACGGGCTGCTGAGCGGCGGCTGCCTCGAGGGCGATCTCGCCGCCCACGCCGCTGACGTCTTCGCCGGCGGCCAGGCTCGCATCATCGATTACGCCCTGTCAGCGATGACGGACGCGGTGTGGGGCTTCGGCCTCGGCTGCGACGGCAGTGTCCGCATCCTGCTGCAGCGCCTGGACGCGGCCAACGCGTGGGAGCCCTACGCAGGCATCGTGGAAGCGGTGGAGCGAGGGGCATCGGGTCGGCTGGTACTGCTCTGCGACTCGACGAACGCCGCTGCGCCGGTCGGGTTCTGGTCACTTGAGCGCGAGGCGTCACCAACCATCGGTCCCCTCGCCCGCCTGTCGCTCCCGCTGCCCGTTGAAGTGAGTGGAACCGCTGCCGCAGTGGCGGATATCACCTTGCAGGGACAGTCATACCAATGCGTCGTCCTGCCTTTGCCGCACCTGCCTCGCCTCGTGATCCTGGGCGGCGGTCCTGACGCGGTGCCGCTCACGCAATTCGCCGCACAAATGGGATGGCATGTTGTCGTTGCCGATCATCGGCCGGCCTATGCCGATCCTGGGCGCTTTCCTTGCGCAGACCGTGTGGTGCTCGCGCCTGACCAGGTGCTACCCGCCGACCTCGACCTCTCAAGTGCCGATGCGATCGTGATCATGAGCCACAATCTCGCAGCGGACGAACGCTACGTGGCGCTGGCAGCGCAGTCGCGTGCACCCTATGTCGGACTGCTCGGCCCGGCAGCGCGAAAGGCCAAATTGCTATCGACCTTGCCTGAGACATTCCTGGCCGACGGGCGCTTCCGGGGACCCGTGGGTCTCGACCTGGGCGGCGAAGGTCCTGAATCCATTGCGCTATCCATCGTCGCGGAAATCCAGGCGGTGCTGCATGGGAAGGCGTTCACCCGCGAAGAGCGCTAGCGCCCGAACTGTTCCGAGCGGAACAGCCGCTCCACCTTTCAGAAAACCTGTGCCAGCCGTCTATGGCCGACACAGTCCTCCCCGGGATTCACGCCTTGTGCGGGGAAGGCCAGTCACGCGAACGTTTAATCTCCTCACTCGGCCGTCGCAGGTCGTCCAGCGACTTGCGGGGCGCCGCCGCGCTTGAGGGGGGTGCGGCGACCCGGTTGCGCGGATCCCCAGGCACTGCGACGTTGCCCGGAGAGAACTTCGCCCGTGCGCTGTCCAGCGGTTCCTCCAGCGACAAGGAGCTGGCCAAGAGACGTTCCTTATGGGGTTGTTGTGGTCTGGAGGGGTACAGCCGCAGTGTCGGCCGCGGACCGCACTTCCTGCACCGTGGCAAGCTCGCCAACGCCCATCAGCCGCTCCCCTAATGGCCTTCGGGCAAATCGATCGCGTATGTCGCTTATGGAAAATCGGGCGGCTGGACAGGCGCAGGCGCGAACCGCAGAATTGCGCGCCTCCGGAGAGGTGGCAGAGCGGTTGAATGCACCGGTCTTGAAAACCGGCGGGGCCTCACGGCCCTCGTGAGTTCGAATCTCACCCTCTCCGCCAAACCAATAAGCTCAGGCAGGACCTGGGCTTATTGGTGTGGTGGGTGAGATTGAGGACTCACAAGCCGAGTGAGTTCGCCAAAATCGTCGGGAACGATTTTGGACAGCGACCACTGGCGCGAACGCGGGCCGGCCACGGACGGCAAGGCACACTCTCACCCTCTCCGCCAAACCAATAAGCCGAGGCCCTGCCGCCGATGGCACGGCTACCGCGCCTGTTATAGTGACCCATGGAGTCCAAGAACCTGAGCCTGGCGGGCTTTTTGGCCGGCGTCCTGCTGGCCTGCTACGGGGCAATGCAGGCGAGCATTTCGGCCGCAGTCTTCGGGTGCATCATCTGCTGGGTGGCAGGGGGGTTCTTCAGGTCGTGACGCGCTGGCCGGGTTCCAGCGACGGCCGACGGAACTTACCGGCTGCACCGGGGTCTGTGGTGCAGCGTCTGTTATAGTCCGTTCCGCCCGTTTCAGTAGACCGTAATCCGGCAGGAGGTCCAGGTGGCCCAGTTCCCCGTTCAGGCGATCAGCACGACGAGCGCAGGTGCGCTGTCGACCAACAAGGTCCTGCGTAACACCTATCTCTTGCTCGGCGCCACGCTGGCCTTCAGTGCGCTGACGGCAGGGCTGTCCATGGCCCTGAACCTGCCGCATCCCGGCATCATCATTACGCTGGTCGGGTACTTCGGCCTGCTGTTCGCAACCAGCAAGACGCAAGACAGCGCGTGGGGCCTCTTCTGGGTCTTCGCCCTGACCGGCTTCATGGGTGTCACGCTCGGCCCGATCGTCAACATGTACCTCAAGTTCCTGCCGAACGGCCATCAGGTGGTCACGACCGCCCTGGGCGTGACGGCGGTGACTTTCGTCGGCCTCTCGGCCTACGCGGTCAAGAGCGGCCGGGACTTCAGCTTCATGGGCGGCTTCCTGACCGTCGGCATCCTCGGTGCTTTCGTACTCGGACTGATTGCCCTCTTCTTCCAGCTGCCCACGTTGTCCCTGGCGGTGTCGGGCATGTTCGTGCTGGCGATGGGCGGCTTGATCCTCTTCGAGACAAGCAACATCATCCGCGGGGGTGAAACCAACTACATCGCGGCAACTGTCACGCTATACGTCGCGATCTACAACCTCTTCACCAGCCTGCTGCACCTGCTCGGCGTCATGTCTGACGACTGAGCGATCATGTCGATCGAATGAAACAAGGCCGTGGGTGGCAACACCCACGGCCTTTTTTCTTTGGACCCCGGTATTCGGGCTCAGGCCTTGATGACTTCCGTACCGCCCATGTAGGCGCGCAAGACCTGGGGCACGACCACACTGCCATCGGCCTGCTGGTAATTCTCCAGCACCGCCACCAGCGCCCTGCCCGCCGCCACGCCTGATCCATTCAACGTGTGCACCGGTTCCGGCTTGCCGGTCTCCGGATTGCGCCAGCGCGCCAGCATCCGGCGCGCCTGGAACGCCTCGAAGTTCGAACAGGAAGAGATCTCGCGATACTGCTGCTGGCCTGGCAACCACACTTCCAGGTCGTAGGTCTTGGCCGACCCGAAACCAATGTCTCCGGCACACAACGCAACCTTTCGGTACGGCAATTCGAGCCGCCTCAGGACCTCTTCCGCGTGGGATGTGAGCTCCTCGAGGGCAGAATACGAAGCGTCCGGACGGACGATCTGCACGATCTCGACCTTCTCGAACTGGTGCTGGCGGATCATGCCGCGAGTGTCCCTGCCGTAAGAGCCGGCCTCCGAGCGGAAGCACGGCGTATGAGCCACGAACTTGCGTGGCACCTGGCTGGCCTCAAGAATCGAATCGCCGACCAGGTTCGTCACCGGCACTTCCGCCGTCGGAATCAGGTACAGGCCCGACTCGCCCTTGATCGCGAACAGGTCGGCCTCGAACTTCGGCAGCTGTCCCGTGCCCGTCAGCGCCTGCGCATTCACGAGGTAGGGAACATACATCTCGGTGTAGCCATGCTCCCGCGTATGCAGGTTGAGCATGAACTGGATCAGCGCCCGCTGCAGGGCCGCAAGCCCTCCTCCCAGCACGGCAAAACGGGCACCGGAAATCCGGCCCGCCGACGCGAAGTCGAGGAGCCCGAGCTGCTCGCCCAGTTCCACATGATCCTTGGGCTTGAAGGCGAACTCGCGGGGGGTACCCCACCGCAGCACTTCGACATTTGCGCTCTCGTCACGACCTGCCGGCACCGACTCATGCAGCAGGTTCGGCAGCCCGAGGACATACTCGTCGAGCGCCTGCTGCACCTTCGCCAGCTCGGCTTCCACATTGGCGAGCTCCGCACCAAGGGATTCAACCTGCGTCAGCAGCGGCGCGATGTCCTGCCCCTGCGCCTTCGCCCGGCCGACCGACTTGGCATGCGTATTGCGCTCGTTGCGCAGCTCGTCGGCACGGATCTGCCAGCCCTTGCGACTCTCTTCCAGCGACTGCAGGCTGGCGACGTCAAGGGTGAAGCCGCGGCGAGCCAGGTTGGCGGCGACGGCTTGCGGGTCGGAGCGAAGCAGCTTGGGATCGATCATGGATGCGGGCCGGGTGCGGATGACCCGTCAAGTCTAGCGGAAATGCCGCTGCAATCGGTGGCGTCTACCCGCCGCCGGACTTCGCTTTCAGACGGGCGAGCGCCTCGGCAATCTTGATCTCGAGCCCGCGCGCCGCGGGCCGGTAGTACTGCTTCGCGGCCATCTCGTCGGGAAAGTATTTCTCGCCGGAGGCATAGGCATCCGGCTCGTCATGCGCGTAGCGATAACCCTTGCCTGCCCCCAGCTCCTTCATCAGGCGGGTCGGTGCGTTGCGGATCTTGAGCGGCACGTCCAGCGAGCCGGACGCCCGGGCATCGGCCATCGCCTCGTTGAACGCCACATACACCGCATTGCTCTTTGCAGCGCAGGCGAGGAACACCACCGCCTGTGCGAGCGCAAGTTCGCCCTCGGGGCTACCGAGCCGCTCAAAGGTCTCCGCCGCCTCCAGCGCGAGCGTCAGGGCACGCGGATCGGCGTTGCCGATATCCTCGCTCGCCATGCGCAGCACACGCCGGGCGATGTAACGGGGATCGCACCCTCCATCCAGCATCCGGCAGAGCCAGTACAGCGCTGCGTCCGGGTCGGTGCCGCGGACCGACTTGTGGAGCGCCGAGATCTGGTCATAGAACACATCGCCCTGCTTGTCGAAGCGACGTACTCCGCCGCTCGTGACCTCGGCAGCGATGGCTTCGGTCAACGCAGGGGGGGTGGTCGCCGACGCCAGGTCCAGCGCGAGCTCCAGCATGTTGAGTGCCCGCCGGGCGTCGCCGTCCGCGGATCGCGCAATGGCATCGAGCGCTCCTTCGTGAAACTCGAGCGGCGCAGCGGACGCGCTGCCGGCTGCAATCGCCCGGTCCAGTACGGCACGGATGTGCTCCGCGGACAGGGACCTCAGCACGTAGACGCGCGCGCGGGACAACAACGCGTTGTTGAGCTCGAACGACGGGTTCTCGGTCGTCGCACCGATGAACACGAGCGTTCCGTCCTCGACCCACGGCAGGAACGCATCCTGCTGCGCCTTGTTGAAGCGATGGACTTCATCAAGGAACAAGACGGTACGGCGCCCCGTCTGTTCGCGAACGGACTGTGCCTGTTCGACGGCCGCACGAATGTCCTTCACTCCCGCCATCACCGCAGAGAGCGCCACGAATTCGGCATCGCAGGTCTGTGCGACGAGGTGAGCCAGCGTGGTCTTCCCGGTTCCGGGCGGTCCCCAGAGGATCATGGAATGCAGCGCCTTGCCCTCGAGCATGTGACGCAAGGGCTTGCCCGGTGCCAGCAGGTGCTCCTGGCCCGAGAAGGCCGCCACGCTCGCAGGCCGCATACGGTCGGCCAGCGGCCTCGTACGGTCCAGCGAAGGCGGAGGTGCGCTCATGCTCGCCTCGTCACGCGCCAAGCAGCTTGT
The DNA here is from genome assembly GCA_903898785.1 of uncultured Pseudomonadota bacterium. Classification (GTDB taxonomy): domain Bacteria; phylum Pseudomonadota; class Gammaproteobacteria; order Steroidobacterales; family Steroidobacteraceae; genus CAIUGU01. Next base: position 13,095 of record CAIUGU010000285.1, read on the forward strand.
GCAGCCGCGCCTCGAGCCACTGAGCCCAACCATCCAACCCGAAGCGAACAAGCACGAAAC
>CAIUGU010000286.1 GCA_903898785.1 uncultured Pseudomonadota bacterium
ATGTGGCGTCCGGCTTTAGCCGGACCGGGCGGGATGGACAATAGCCCTGTGACCGCGGCGGAGATTCTGGACACGCTGGCAGTCCCCCGCGGCGGCATCGTCTACGTTCAGTCATCCGTGGACTGGATGCAGCGCGCCGGCCTTCGCGCACCGGAGATGCTATCGACCTTGCTGGACTGGACCGGTGCTGCGGGCACACTCGTGATGCCGAGCTATCCGTTCCACACCACGCATCAGGAGTACCTCTCGGCTTCGCCGACGTTTGATGTCCGCCGCACGCCGGCCGCCATCGGCCTGATGCCGGAGATGTTCCGCCGCACGGCCGGGGTGATTCGCAGCCTCGACCCTGATTTCAGCGTGTGTGCGCGTGGCGCGGAGGCCGAGGCCATCGTGGGCTCCGCGCCGGCAGCCCCGGATCCATTTGGCGCCGACTCGAGCTACCAGCGGATGCTCGACGGAGAGACGACGCTCGTAGGCCTGGGCGTGAGCCTGAACACCAATTCGTTCATCCACGCGATCGACTCGCGCGCTGCCGCCGGCTATCCTTCGGCGGTCTACGACAATCGCGTGTACGCTACTACGGTGATCGATGGGCAGCGAGAGTCTCGCGTGGTCGGGCGGAAATGTCTCAGGCCGCCATTCCAGCAGTTGACGAGTCCGTCGGCTATTGGCGACGCCATGCACCCATCTTCAGACGTGTTCACCACCATCGAGATCGCGGGCGCGCGGTTCTTCAGGTGGGACCTCCGCGCCTGGTCGGCATGGTGCGCATCGCACGCCGCCGCTCAAGCGGCTCGAGGCGAGTGGCCCTGCTGGCTCACGCGCCTCGATGGTGCATTCCCTCCGGCGCAGCCCTCATGAACAAGCCGTCGGCCGTGGCCACGTTCCGTCCCAGCCTGTCGATGCTGGGCTGGGCGCTCAACGAGGAAGAGAACGTCGCCGAGTACGTGGGCCGGGCCGAGTCATTCCTGTCGAGTGTGTCGGACGACTACGAACTCATCCTGTTCGACGATGGCAGCAGCGATCGGACCTGGGCGATCATGGGCGAGCTGGCGGCGACGCGGCCGTGGCTGCGGCCGATCAAGAACGACCGCAACCGCGGCCCTGGCTATTGCTACCGAACGGGCATCGGCGCCGCCACCAAGGCGTATTTCATGGCGCAGACCGTGGACTGGGCTTACGACATCGACGCCTTCACGCCGCACTTTGACGAACTGCGTCGGCACGACGTCCTGCAAGGAGTCAGGCCCGGCGAGTATTCGTTGAGCACGTTGCGCAAGCGCTCTGACAGTCTCTATAAAGGCGTCGTGTCGCTGACGAACTACACCCTGATCCGCGTCCTGTTCGGACTGCCGTTTGACGATTTCCAGAACGTCACGGTATGTCCCACCAGGCTGGCCCAGCCGCTCACATTGGAATCCGAGGGATCGTTCACCAACCCTGAAGTGATGATGAAGTTGTATTGGGGCGGTGCGTCGTTTCTGCAGGTGCCGGTCCTGTTTCAGAAGCGCGGCCGCGGCAAGGGTACCGG